>CAWVYB010000138.1:0-6209 GCA_963934215.1 uncultured Flavobacteriales bacterium
ACGGAGAGTTGGGCATTGACGAAGGCGGCGCGTGGTCGACTCCTTTTACACTTTCCTACGAGACCCCCTCAACCATGTTTGTTGGGCTGCTCAACGTTTGGAGAAGCACCAACATCAAACACTCCGTAAGGGATAGCATTGTTTGGGAACGGATCAGTTCTGAGCTAGGAGGGAACGATCTGACTACGATGCGTGTGGTGCATCGGCATCGAAGCAATGAGAACATTTTATTTGCAACGGAAGGAAGTCGAAAGCTCTTTCGCTGTGATGCAGCGTTGATTGAAGCTGACAGTGTGTCCTGGGTAGATCTCAGCAACGCCCTGCCTTTGAGTGCGCAGCCAGTTCTGGCGGTTGAAACGGTATTGGGGGACTCGAGTTCAGTGTACATCGGCTTCAGCAATCGGGTGTGGCACTCATCAGATCTCGGTGAAAATTGGACTGAAATGGAAGGTGATTTACCCGGTGTCGCTGTGAATACACTGGTGTGTGATACATCCGGAACAGGGGGCTTGTACGCCGGGACTGATATGGGAGTTTACTACTGGTCGAATGCGGATTCCCTATGGATCGATTATTCGGAAGGACTGCCTTTAACTGTCCGTGTGACGGAATTGGAATTGTATGCAGGAAACGGACCGAATGATCCACGACGGATTCGTGCCGGAACGTATGGTAGAGGCATGTGGGAAACAGACGCACAAGGAGCGACCCAAGGTTTTCCCCCTATTGCGCATCTCATTTCTGCATCTGGGGAAACGTCTATTTTTGGTCCGGCACCTGTGTCCATTGCATTCCGACGAAACCTCCTGGACGTTTCCATGGAATCATTTGTCGCTGAAGACATCAACGTAACCAATGCTGTAATCACTTCTTTGGAGAGTGATAACGATGGCTTTACGTGTGTCGTGGCGCCCATTGCCTATGGTCCCATTGAGCTCGTCGTCCCAGAAGGTGTCGCGATTGAGCAAGATGGATATGGGTTGGCCAATGCGGCATCTGACACGTTGCGTTTGGTCTACCATCCGGTTCCAGAACCGTTGGGTCCTTGGGGTCCTGGTGGAGTTGGCGATGCTTCCTCTCTGACGATTTGGTTGCGGGGTGACCAAGGCACATTTACCGCTGAAGGCGAAGTTGCTACAGATGGCATGGCGGTTGCTGAATGGCGTGATGTGTTGTCCGGAAACGTTCTTTCGGCCACGCAAAATGAAGTGGAGGCCAATCCATCTTTGCAAAGCGCCGCCATCAACGGCCGCGCAGCTTTGTCATTTGATGGGATGAATGATTGTGTTGTGGCTTCAGTCGTTCCGATGCATCGCGAAATCTCAGCATTTACCGTGGCGAAAGGAGAGGACGTTGCGTGGAATGAACACGGTTGGTTGGGCAGTGCTCGCGAAGCCAATGGATTCATCTTGCACCCATGGAAGGACCAGAGTTCTTACCAAGCCGTTGTAATCGATGACAATGGAAATTATGCCCAGGCGACGCCTTATTGGATTGTTGACGCTTCGCTGCCTCAATTTTATGGGGTGATCTACGGGCAATCCGATTGGGATCAGAACTTCCAAACGATTGTAAACGATTTACGCATTCCCTTCCCGGGATCGAACATTGGGTCACGTGCGGAAAATTCCAATGTTGAAATGCGCCTTGGATGGGACTTTGACAATCGATTTGGAGAAGGCGACATTGCAGAGCACTTCATTTATGGAACGAAATTATTTGAGTCTCATCGCACCATTGTTTCCAATTATGTAGCGGCGCGATATGGTATTTCCATGGGGAGTATTCAACACTATTTCAGGGAAGATTTCTCAGAGGATGTCGCCGGAATTGGACGTGAGAACGAATGGGACCGGCATGATGATGCCCAGGGAATCGGTGTCGTTCGAGTCAGTAACCCCCAATCATTGGATGATGGAGATTACCTCTTTTGGGGCCATGATGGAGGAGGGTTGGATGTGGTAACCAGCTATCCATTTTTATCGAGTCGTTTGGCACGTACGTGGGCTGCTGAAGAGATTGGTGACGCCGGTACGGTTCAGCTCCAATTTACTGATGCGGGTGTCTGTGAGCTGTTTGCTTCTGCCGCAATCGGTGTCATCGTGGATGATTCTGAGAATTTTGAAGTGGGAAGCGCGCCCGCCTTTTACCCGTTGCAAAACAATGGCGCATATTGGTCAGCCGAAGTTGATCTGCCCGAGCACGGTGTATTCACCATTGGCTTTGAGCCCCAGATGAATGTGCAAGAGAGTTTCGTCGACGCAGGGTTTGCGGTGTATCCGAACCCTGCCAATGAATCGATGACATTGCGCTTGAACAATATCAATCCGAACGGTGTAGCATGGCGTGTTTTTGACACATCCGGTCGTTTGATGCAGTCGGGTGACATGAACGGAAAATACCGAATGACCTGGGACGTATCGTCCTGGTCACCCGGTATTTACTTGGTGGAGTGGATGAAGGAGGGTCAGCGTAAAAGCGTGCCTGTAATGATCCAATAATTTCAGTCTGTTCCTAGTGAATCATCAGTTTTTGAGATGCACCTTGGTCCGTTTGGATTACATACAGTCCAGGAGCAAATTCAGAAACATCCAGTCGCTGCGTTGCTTGTGGTGCGAGCATCCATTGGCCTACGATTTTTCCTGCAACTGAAAGACAGGAGTACTGTTGTTCGGTCTCCGTTAGGTTGGAAACCACACAAGTTGTTGAAGCGGGGTTAGGAAAGAGTTGAAAAGCGTTGTTCACGACTTCAGATTCAGCAATGGATGTTGAAGTCCCATTGAAACGATACCCGGTTCCCTCTTGTGGGACATTCGTCAACGATTCACCATTATAGTACCAGTTGTAAAAGCCAGTATCCATTGACCAAGATGGGCTAGAGGCATCTCCTGAAGCAAAATAAATTTCGCTAGAGTAGCCTTCGTAATCGTAGTTCAAGATGATAGCAGAAGACAAGGGATATCCTTCTAAAACTGAAAAGAGGTCCTCTTCGGTCAGAGTTGTAGGTCCAAATCGATATTCGATGATTCCCGAGCCCTCGTACAACCAGACCTGCCAATTGACGCGGATATCTGCAGTGCCAAATTGATCGATTTCATCGTAGAGGCCACAATTAGTCCACTCCATTTTAAAAATGCGGTTGGGTTCGTTGCCTTCCGTTGCATAGCCAATGGTACTGAAGTCCTCTGGGTCTTCGGTCATCGAGTTGGATACATCCATGACATCGAGGCTCAGGGGCCACAGGATATTTATGTTGCCGATTTCATCCATTGCAAATAGCATTTCGCCGGTTCCTCCGAGATTCATCTCAAAAGCCTGGATTTCACCAATAGAAAAGGTGAAAGGCAACGGAACAACAAGCTCTGGGTCATCCCATCCGAGGTCAATGTCGAGGAGTGTCGGGTCTTGTAGCGAAACGTATTCTTCCGTAAAGACAGATCCTTCATATGGAAATTGTGCTTGCGCTGAAACGGATACTGTGGCTGAAAGAATCAAAGCCATGCACGTTTTAATGTTGTTGTTCATCGTATGTAAATTAGAAATTGGGGCGATGTAATGATTTGGAGTAGAATGCATCGATGACCTTGACCACTTCCTCAGGAGTGTCAACGACATGAAACAAATCAGGGTCAGTAGGGCTAATGGTGTGGTAACGATCGGATAGCGTTGTTTTCATCCAATCAACAAGACCGGACCAAAAGCTGGAGTCGAATAAGATGATCGGAACCGGCTCTACTTTGGATGTTTGGACCAAGGTAAGGGCCTCGAACAATTCGTCTAACGTTCCGAAGCCTCCTGGCATGACTACAAAGCCCTGAGAATATTTGACAAACATGACTTTTCGAACAAAAAAGTAATCAAAGTCAATGCTCTTATCGGGATCGATGTAAGGGTTGTTGTGCTGCTCAAAAGGCAATTCAATGTTCAGACCCACAGACGTGCCGCCTACATCATGTGCACCTCGGTTTCCGGCTTCCATGACACCGGGGCCTCCACCTGTGATAACACCGTATCCGCGTTCGCTCAATTGCCTGGCGACTTCACGCGATTGATTGTATACAACAGAGTCCTCAGCCATACGCGCAGACCCGTAAATACTGATGCACGGTCCAATGCGTTGGAGTGTTTCGAATCCTTGGACGAATTCGCCCATGATTTTGAAAATGGACCAACTATCATTCGTTTTTGACTCGTTCCAATCTCTTTGCTTATATCCTTTCTTCATAATAAGTGTGTTTATTCCGCCTCAAGCGCCGTTCGTAAAAATGGTGCAGTTGCACTCTCTTTGCAAATCGAAACCTCTTCGGGAGTTCCTGTAGCGACAATTTTGCCTCCTTCTTGACCTCCATTGGGTCCGATATCGATGAGGTGATCGGCGACTTTTAGGACATCGATGTTGTGTTCGATGACCAAGACGGTATTTCCCTGGTCGACCAGCCTTTGGAGGACATTGATGAGCATTTGTATGTCCTGAAAATGCAAGCCCGTCGTAGGTTCATCGAGCAAGTATATGGTGCTTCCTGTACTCACGCGCGCTAACTCAGTTGCCAATTTGACCCGTTGTGCTTCTCCTCCTGAAAGTGTTGTTGATTGCTGTCCCAACGTAATGTACCCCAATCCGACATCTTGCAATGTCTTGGTCAATCGTTTGAGCTTGGGGAAGGCATCGAAAAAGGTCACCGCATCATTGACGGTCATGTCCAAGACATCGGCAATGGATTTACCGCGATACCGCACTTCCTGTGTTTCACGGTTGTAGCGTTTTCCTTTACAGGTTTCACAAACGACGTGCACATCCGGTAAGAAATTCATCTCAATCGTCCGCAAGCCGGCTCCTTTGCACTCTTCACAACGTCCTCCGGAAACATTGAAGCTAAATCGGCCCGGTTTATAGCCACGAATAGCAGCCTCCGGAAGTTTGGTAAATAGCGTTCGAATTTCGTTGAACATACCGGTGTACGTGGCTGGATTCGAGCGCGGTGTTCTTCCGATGGGACTTTGGTTGATCGCGATCACCTTGTCTGTATGGTCCAAGCCAGTGATCTTGCTGTAGGGCAGGGGCACCTTGGTTTCTTCGTAGCAGTGGTTGTGCAGTATCGGATACAACGTCTGGTTGATCAAACTACTTTTACCGCTACCGCTTACGCCGCTGATACACGTCAATGTACCCAACGGGATTTTGAGTTTAACCGACTTGAGATTGTTGCCTGTAGCTCCTGTGAGCGTGATAGACTTGCGATTGCCTTTTCTCCTTTTTGCCGGAATGGCAATGCGCAGTCGTTTGGTCAAATAGGCTGCAGTGGAACTGTCTCCTTTCAAATGGGTGAGCGGGTCTCCCTGTGCCACAATGTGTCCGCCGTGAATCCCGGCGCCGGGACCAATGTCAATGAGGTGATCGGCTGCGAGCATCATCTCCTCATCGTGTTCAACCACCAAAACAGAATTCCCCGCGTCTCGGAGGGCTTGAAGACTCCGGATCAGTCGGGTATTGTC
Source organism: uncultured Flavobacteriales bacterium (assembly GCA_963934215.1). GTDB lineage: Bacteria > Bacteroidota > Bacteroidia > Flavobacteriales_D > Sanyastnellaceae > UA16. The sequence continues at coordinate 5,494 of CAWVYB010000138.1, forward strand.
ACGCTGGTGTAACCCAATGCTGGGTTCGTCTAATATGTACAGGACTTCCGTTAATTTGCTCCCAATTTGAGTCGCCAGGCGAATGCGTTGTGCTTCGCCTCCAGAAAGCGTGCGTGCTGAACGGTCCAAGGCCAAGTACTCCAACCCAACATCGACTAAGAACCCGAGTCGACTTCTGATTTCCTTGAGTGGCTCTTTGAGGATCGTTTTTTGCCGTTCAGACAGCTGAGGCTCCAAGTCTTCGAACCACAAGGCAAGCGTTCTCAAGTCCATGTGCCCCAATTCAGCGATGTTTTTGCCGGCCAATTTGAAGTGCAAGCTGATTTCGCTCAAACGTGAACCGCTGCATTCAGGACACGTTCGTTTTTTCATAAACCGTTGCGCCCATCGCTTCAGAGGAACGGAATTGCCTTGTTCGGCTGCTTTTTCGATGGTAGCAATCACGCCATCCCATCGCACGTTCGTGGGTTTAAAGCCGCCTTTGCCCTCAAGCGTGACCAAGGTGTCCGACCCATATAAAAGTTGACCAATGATGGATTCGTCAAGGTCTTGAATTTTGGTTTTGAGGGTCAATCCTTCCCGCTTTAACAAGGCCTCAATAATGTTCAAGGCTCGTGAGCTCTTGAGGTCCCCGAGCGGTGCAATTCCGCCAGCAAAGATGCTCTTGGAGTGATCCGGTACAATGAGTGCCGCATCTGCTTCGGCGATTTGGCCTA
>CAWVYB010000139.1:0-6202 GCA_963934215.1 uncultured Flavobacteriales bacterium
GGATTTAACCTTGCTCTGATCGCATCATGGAACATCACTCCCAATTTCCATTTGCGCTTTCTGCCCGGTCTCTCGTTTCAAGATCGAGCTCTTGAATATCGATTTTTAGAATCCCAAGGCCAGGAATTAGTAGTCAAGAGAACCGAATCTGTTTTCTTGGATTTCCCCCTCATTTTGAAATTGCGCACTGATCGTATTGGCAACTATGCGGCATTCGCTCTTTTTGGTGGTAAAATCAGCAAGGACATGCAATCCCAAGAAGAAGTCAATCAGCAATTACAAAATGATTTCATCTTGCGATTAGAGTCCAGCAATGCCTCGCTGGATATCGGTGCAGGGGTAGACTTTTTCCTTCCTTTTTTCAAATTCAGTATTGAAGGTAAATTTGAATTTGGAACACGCAACGTTTTAATTCAGGATGAGAGCTTGTATTCAAGACCTCTAGAAGCCTTAAAAACAAGATCGTTCATCCTGTCACTTTGCTTCGAAGGATAACCTAGATGGGATTGCTTCGCACCCTCCTTCCTTCTAAACATGCTCCCCGTTGGATCGTAATGGGTGTGGACCTTAGTATCGCAGCCACTGCGCTTTTTGGCGCGGCCTTACTCCGTTTTGAGTTTCTCATTCCGCAAAACGAATGGAAAATTTGGATCAATTTTCTTCCCCTTTTCTTACTCGGTCGCTTCGGGTCTTTTGCCCTATTTCACACCTCGGCGGGCATCATTAGACACACAGGAATAGCAGATGCTCGTCGCATACTTCTCGCCAATACATCCGCTACACTTGTCTTTGTCCTGGTCAACGGATTGAGCGCACAAAGTGCTGAGGGACTGTACATCATTCCATTCTCCATTCTGGGAATTGAATGGCTTTTAACCAATGGCGCTATGGTGTCCAGTCGACTTGTTGTGAAGTGGCTATACCTGCAAAACCGCAAGATTCCAGGAGTCCAATCCCAAGTGGTGATTTTCGGAGCAGGTGAAGCTGGAATTATTGCCAAACAAGCGATCGACCGCGAGCTTGGAGAAAATCGTATGCGCATTGTTGCTTTTATAGATGACGCCTCAACCAAGGTTGGAAAGAAATTGGATGGGATCGATATTCTCAGTGCGATGGAAGCGAATCGCTTGTTCGCAACAGGACAAATCGATCGGCTCATCTTATCGGTTCAAACTCTCGCCACAAAGCGAAGACAAGAAATTGTAGACATGGCATTGCGTCATGGCGTGCGTCCTCTAGACGTTCCTCCTGTCAATCGTTGGATAAACGGAGAACTGTCAGTCAGACAAATTAGAGAACTGCGCATTGAAGACCTCTTGGGACGTGATACGATCCAACTCGATCAGGAGGATGCCTTTGCCTCCATTCTCGGAAAACGCATTGTCATTACAGGAGCGGCAGGATCCATTGGTTCTGAGTTGGTAAGGCAGGTCCTTGTGCACAAGCCTCTCGCTGTTTTGGCCATCGACCAAGCCGAGACCCCTATGCATGATTTGCACTTGGAACTCAAGAAATTGGGCATCCTAGAACATGTACAACTGCAAATCGGAGACGTGCGTGATCGTGAACAAATGACGAAAACGTTGGAGACTTTCCAACCACACATGGTGTTTCACGCGGCCGCATACAAGCATGTACCCCTGATGGAAGCCCAGCCGTGGCAAGCATTCGAAACGAATGTTATGGGCACCTATAACACCCTGATCGCTGCACAACATGCCGGCTGCGAAAAGTTTGTGCTCATTTCTACGGACAAGGCCGTCAACCCCACAAGCGTCATGGGAGCAACCAAACGATTGGCTGAAAAGGTGGTACGATTCCATGGGCATGAGAGTGCCACACGCTGCATCATCACCCGGTTCGGGAATGTGCTCGGAAGCAATGGCTCTGTCATCCCGCTTTTTCGGCAGCAAATTGAATCAGGTGGCCCCATTACGGTCACCGATGCTGAAGTGACGCGCTACTTCATGACCATTCCTGAAGCAGTGTCTCTTGTTATTGAGGCGGGCACCATGGGCACGGGTGATGACTTGTTCGTTTTTGACATGGGCGAATCCGTACGGATTTTGGATTTGGCCTACAAAATGATTGCTTTGGCCGGACTTGAGAAAGGCCGCGACATTGATGTTCAAATCACGGGACTGCGTCCTGGAGAAAAACTACATGAAGAGCTCCTCGGAGCGCGCGAGTCACTTTTAGCAACGCACCACCCTAAAATTATGCGGGCCCAAACTGAAGCCAACATGTCGGAATCCAGTATGAACCAACTGCACATTCTGCTTTCAAAACGCGGAGATCACCGAGCCACTTCCGAGCTCCTTAAAGAGTTGATCCCGGAGTACATCCCCGAAGAGAAGGTGGCGATCGATTCGATCAATGCCAAGGTATAGGCCGATCTATGGAAAGCAACCGAGAAGATCAATACCTGACCGTTGAGGCGCCTTGCGAGGGACTATTCAAAGCCAAAGGCTCAAAGCATTTTGGATACGTGTTTCCACTTGTGCATGCGGGACAAGTCAAAGAATTACTAGAAGAAATCCGCATTCAACATCCAACAGCTGGACACCTCGCTTTTGCCTACCGACTTGGAGCCCAAGGAGAAGAATGGAGAGCCAATGACGATGGAGAACCCAATAACTCAGCGGGCCCGCCAATTCTAGGAGCCCTGCGAAGTCACAACATCACTCAATGCATGGGAGTTGTCGTCCGCTATTTTGGCGGAACGAAGTTGGGCGTAAGCGGATTAATTGAAGCGTACCGAGAGGCCACCAATGAGGCCATCTCAACGGGCAGCATTGTTCAACGACACTTGATCTCATCCATTTCATTGGCATTTCCCTATGCCCAGTTAGGCCCTGTCATGTCGTTGATGAAGCGACTCCGACTCACTCCTCTCACTCCCGATTTCCAATTGACATGCGTCATGAAAATTGAAACAAGGAGCAGCGCTATGGGTGAAGTCATTGCTGCGTTATCTCTTATCCCTGATGTTCAAATCGAAGATTAGCGCTAAGAGACAACCTCAAGAACCGTCACTTAGGCTGGCTTTCTCGCGACATACATCATCCGCTCGCTTCCCAAGCAGTATCGCTCCACGAGTTCTTCACCCAGGACATCCCCATAATTCACCGTTTCTACGGTGAATCCCGCTTCTTCCAATCGTTCTACATAGCCTTGATAGCCATACAGGCGAACGTGATCACTTTGCCAATACAGCCGTTCTCTTTCTTTTGGGTCTGTCACCAATGGGTCTTCCTGCGTAGTTGGATTATTCATATCAATGGGGACCTGGAAAATACCCCATCCACCCGGCTTCATCACCCGGTAAAACTCCTGTAACGTGCGAAGATCATTTTCCACATGCTCGAGCAAATGGTTGCCCATAATCACATCAAACGATCCTTCTTCAAACGGGATATCGTGCACATCAAAGTGATGATCAGCCCATGGTGAATTCAAATCCGCAGTGACATAATCGAGATGACTCATTTGTTTAAACAGCCCCAGGAAACAATACTCTGGAGCAAGGTGCAACATCCGAGCAGGTTTTTGAAAAAAGTCTGTTTCTCGCTTTAAGTAAAGCCAAAGGGTTCGGTGACGTTCCAACGACAAGCTATGGGGAGCAAGCGCATTGGGTCTGGAATGCATCCGGCCATAAGGCAACATTTTTCGGTAGGTCTTTCCGGAAATGGGATCTTCGAAACGTCGACCGTGCCACAGAAACGCAATGCGTAAAATGCTCCAATGAGACAGCGAATGTAACCGATGGCGCGGAACGAATCGAGTCAGAATGGAAATGATAATTTGAACCATGAGTTCGCTAAAAATAAGAACGGCAGCGCACCAAAGTGCACTGCCGTTCTCTATATCACGTTTTCTTATTGAATGATGACCTGGAGCGAGCCAGAAGTGCCCTTTTCTCCAGCTACGAATGTGTAGTGACCTGCAGCTAACCCAGTCCAGTCAATCAAGTCGTTTCCTTGCACCAACCCTTGGTTAACAACCCGGCCGAATGCATCAAGCAAACGATATGACATTTGTGACTGTGAAGAACGATCCCAGGTCAATTGGACCAATCCATTTGTAGGGTTCGGATACAATGCAAAACCGATTTCGTCTAAACCTTCAATGCCCACAAAAGAAATGGTTACTGGAACGCGCTCAGAAACACATGTCACAAACGGAGTCTGTACAACCCAGTTGTAGAAGAAGTAGTAGTAATTGTAAGCATTGTTTCCACCAGCTGTACTTTGTTGAATCGTCGCCAGATCGCCCAAGGCATATGGATAATCGATGCCACTGCCCGGTCCATCACGCCACAACTGAGGATCTTCATCCAATGAGCGCAATCCATACCCCTCACCCGCTGGTACTTCCAAATCAATGATCACGGTGCTTGCTCCATCCGCAACTTCAACCGTTGTCGACATTACAACGTTACCATCGGAATCAATGACGCCGATTTCACGTTCTCCCGCGCCATCAGCAAATACATCCACACTGTGAATCACGATGTCTTCAACCGCATCAAAAACCAACCAACGTATACTGTTGTCGTGGTATTGACCGTCACCCTGCTCCGAGCGACCGCCTTGCGCCTCGACCATATTTCCTGCTGAACGATCTTCCACCCAATACGTGGTCATCTCGGTGATGACCGGTGTTTCGAAGGTAGGCCCTACAGCCAAAGGCTCCGTTGACATTTCTGTTTCGAACCAGTGCAAATTGTCCGATGTTCCCGTCAAGACTACCGAGCCCGATTCCGTCAACTCTTGTCCTTCAACGACCGGTGCTTCGGGAGTGTCTAGGACCTCCACGACAAACATCTCGGAAATGTTGTCATTGCCACATTCATCCAACAAGGAAAGAGAGTATGTTCCAGATTCCGACACAACAATGCCTTGTGTGGTTTCGTTGTTCGACCACATCCATTCTGTGCCATTCGGACCAACGAATTCAACAGAGGATCCTGAACAGAATGAAAGCTCTCCCAACACCATTACTTCGGGAGTTTGAGCTTCTACAACCGTTACGCTAATGATTTCAGAGACAGCTGCACAGCCATCTGCATCATATACCGTGACACTGTAGTTACCTGCTTCAGTAACTTCTAGAGAAGAGGCATCGCCTCCGTTGGACCAATTGTAGGAAGTGAATTCACCGGCTACATCAATCACAAGAGATTCTCCCGGGCAGAGATTGGTTGCACCGGATGCTGTGACAGAAACTGCAGTCATACAAGGCGCTTCCAATAAGGTGTGGTATTGATCAATCGCGGGATTGTCCAATGTTGTCACCGTTCCGCTAGGCCAATTGATCGTCACTGTTTCCACTTCCGTGTTGTCTCCCAAACCGAACATGCATGCAAATGTGTTCACAATGCCGTAACTCTCACCTGCTCGAATTTCCCGTATTTGAGTTCCAAAGCCACCTGTAATGATGACAGTCGCACCCACAGCATCCATATTGGATACAATACCTTCCAAATCAAACGAAATCCAATGGTTGTCATTTCCTGCATTCAGCCACAGAATGTCATCATTGCCATTATCAGGCGTGTTATAACCGTTTCCATAACTCGCATACAAATCAGCAAAACCATCGCGGTTAACATCGCCCACAGCAAAACTGTGCATGGTATCCCCTGCTGCAAAAACCGTCATTTCAGTAAACGTCCCGTCTCCGTTGTTGTGGAAATAAGCGTGCACACCTCCTCCCATCACAACATCAACAAATCCATCGTTGTCGAAATCAGTCATCTTCGCTTGCAAGACAAAGCCACTGAACTCCATACCGCAGCCCACTGTAATGTCTGTAAAGTACCCGTTGCCATCGTTTTCAAGCAGCGTCATGTCTGTGGAGTGATTCGTTAAGAAACAGTCAAAATCGCCATCGTTGTCGAAATCAGCATAATCCACGGTCCAGCTCTGTTCGTACATCACCAAACCCCGTTCCTCAGCGGCTTCGGTATAATTGTTGTTTCCATCATTGATCCACAACTGGTTAATTCGACGAGGATCGAAAGGATCACCTACAGATTGACGGCACTTCGCGATGGTTAAATCAAGATCACCATCCATGTCAAAATCACACCAAACGGTACCATAGTTGCCGCTATGATCTGTCGATGGATAATCGCTGAAGTCATAATCGGTCAAATCGAAAAGCTCTTGGTTGTAGTCCAAAGCAGATCCATTTCCTG
>CAWVYB010000140.1:0-6150 GCA_963934215.1 uncultured Flavobacteriales bacterium
ATGATCCGTCCAGACTCGTTTCGAATGAACGAGGAAACGGCAGAAAACAACCATTACCAGCAAGCATTGACTGGAGTCACTCCAGAAGAGATTCGGGATCGCGCCCTTGAAGAATTTGAGGGATTGGTCGACCTGCTTGAACGCCATGGTATTCACGTACTGATTTGGGATGAGATGGCCGAGAGTGATACTCCCGACTGCTTATTTCCGAACAATTGGTTCTCAACACATGCGCATGGTCTCATCATTCATTATCCCATGTATGCTGAGAACAGAAGACAAGAGCGACGTGAAGACATCGCTGTTGATCTCGAGCATTTGCATGGTTTTGACATCAAGGAAATTTTAGATTTTACCGAATTTGAAGAGCACAACAAGTTCCTGGAAGGAACCGGCAGCATGGTGCTTGATCGCGCTCATGGCAAAAGCTACGCTGCATTGAGTGAGCGTACTGATCGCGGAGCATTGGCACACTATTGCTCGGCTTTGGATGTTGAGGGAGTTGCCTTTGAAGCCTTTCAAACGGTCAATGGCACACGTCTTCCCATCTACCATACCAATGTTATGATGAGTATCGGAAGCGGCTTTGCTGCCATCTGCTTGGACTGCATCGACGACGATGAAGAACGTACGATGGTACTTGAAACACTCGCAAACGATAACCTTGAGGTTATCGAATTGACCGAAGAACAAATCGGATCGTTTGCAGGCAACATGCTTGAGCTTCAAGGGGGTAATGGAAAAATCATTGTAATGAGTTCCGTTGCATACAACGTGCTGACCTCAGCGCAAATAGAGCAATTATCCCACCACGGAACCATCGTGCATACCGATTTAACGACCATAGAAACCTGTGGTGGCGGAAGCGCTCGATGCATGATTGCTGAAAACCACCTCCCCCACTTGGCTAGCACTACTAGATCCCATGAATCAACTTGATCTCGATATCCAGGACGCGATATCCAAAGCGTGTAAAGCTTGTTTTGGGGCCGATGTGCCCGCGGAAGAAGTCCAAGTGCAACGGACGCGAAAAGATTTTGATGGTGACCGCACCGTTGTTGTCTTCCCGCTGACCCGTCTTTCCAAAAAATCTCCGGAACAAACTGCTGAGTTGCTCGGTGCATGGCTCGTCGACAAAGACGAACGCATGACACACTTTCAAGTTGTCAAAGGGTTTCTCAATCTAGGAGTTTCGACCGCATACTGGGCCGAATCACTTGACAATGCGCTTCAGACAGAAGATTTTGGCATTGCTCCCTTGAACTCCAAATCACGGGTAATGGTCGAGTTCTCCTCACCCAACACCAACAAACCGCTTCACCTCGGTCATTTGAGAAATATTTTCCTTGGCTTCAGCGTCTCTCAAATTCTAAAGGCTGCGGGCCATGAAGTCGTCAAAGTCCAAATCATCAATGATCGAGGCATTCACATCTGCAAATCCATGGTCGCGTGGAAGCACTTTGGAGAAGGAGCCACACCTGAAACAACGGGGTTAAAAGGAGACAAACTCGTCGGTAAGTACTACGTTGCTTTTGACAAAGCGTACAAGGAACAAGTGAAGCAAGCTATGAGTACAGGAGTGCCTGAAGCGGAAGCTAAAGAAGCTGCTCCGTTGCTAGCAGAAGCACGCACCATGTTGCAAAAGTGGGAACAAGGCGATGCAGAGACAAAGGCTTTGTGGACGACCATGAATCAATGGGTATACGATGGATTCGAAACCACCTATGCCAACATGGGGGTGACTTTTGATCAGTTGTATTATGAATCCGACACCTACCTTTTGGGCCGCGACGAAGTCATGGCAGGTGTCAAACAGGGAGCCTTCAATCAACGTGAAGACGGTAGTATATGGGTCGATTTATCAGATGTTGGATTGGATGAAAAACTGTTGTTACGAAAAGATGGAACTGCTGTCTATATAACCCAAGACATTGGGACAGCAATCCAACGATATAAGGATTTTCCAGGTCTGGATAGGCAAATCTATACGGTCGGAAACGAGCAAGAATATCACTTTAAAGTTCTCTTCAAAGTCCTACAAAAGCTTGGAATCGAAGGTGCTGACCGGAATTTCCATTTGAGCTACGGCATGGTCGAGCTACCTGAAGGAAAAATGAAGTCACGAGAGGGCACCGTAGTAGACGCCGATGAGTTGATGCATGAGATGGCGCATACCGCAGGCGAAATGGCCGAAGAACTCGGGAAAACTGATGGCCTGTCGGATGCAGAGAAAGAAAGCCTTCATAAGACGATTGGTCACGGAGCCTTAAAGTATTTCTTGCTCAAAGTTTCTCCGACCAAGTCCATGATGTTCGACCCGAAAGCTTCGATCGACTTCATCGGAAATACGGGACCTTTTATCCAATTCAATTACGTGCGTGCCTTGAGCGTTTTGAGAAAAGCCGAGGGAAACATTGTACTCCGCGTTCCGAAGGATGAATCCGCTTGGGATGCTGCGGAATTGCAGTTGATACAATCCGCATTGGAATGGCCTGAAATGGTGCAGGCAGCAGCGAAAACATACGACCCAAGTATCATCGCAAACTATTGCTACGACCTCACCAAATCGTATAGCCGCTGGTACCAAGACCACCCTGTTTTGAAAGAGCCTGAGGCATCCAAACGGGAGGCGCGACTTGCGATCTGTGCAATTTGTGAACGTAACATCAAATCCGGGATGACATTGCTTGGCATTCAAATGCCCGACCGCATGTAAACCGCTTTACTCAAATGAAATAAAGCGCTCCAAGCGTTGATTTTCTGAACATAGAAGCAATACACAGCGACCTTTCCAGTCACCAACCTCACAGCTGCGTGTGTGATGTCCTGGTAACATCTTGCCTTCCTGTAAGGCGTTAAGCATGTCGCCCTCAGCCGAAATTACCGAGATTTCAACGTACATCGGGGGACCTTTGGGAACGTGAAATGACACAATCAACATTCCATTTTGAATGGCACTTTGAAATTCATCAACCAAGGAAAATGCGACCTGCGTCTCTGATTTACGAAACGCCATGGTCATACGCTTGCCTAAAACATATAGGAGCACACAGACAGCAGATACGAGCAATGCAGATCGCATTGTGATGAGCCATTCAAAGACTTGTTCAGTCATTACAGGGATATGATTCCATCGATTTTACCCGCCGCCTCATAGCGCTCAAAAACAGCCTCAGCACTTGGTAGTTTTTCCGCAATCGTAACAGAAACGTAGTTTCCTTTTTTAGAAAGACGCTCCTTGAATCGAGCTGAACTTCCAAACCCCGACTTCAACTGCTCCAGTGACTCTGGCTTTGTAGGGAGAATGAATTTGAACGTGAAATCACTTGGCCATTGATGAAAGGCATCTAATTGCTTTCTCAATCGCTCCCGCTTCTCCAATTCTGATTCGTTTCCTTGCATCGCATTGAGTTCTGATGATCCTAGTTCAAAAGTACAACAGCGCGTTTCAATGAGCCAATTGGCATGGAATAAAAGAACAAGAGGGGAACGCATCGAAATGCGTCCCCCTCCCTAGGAATCGGTCTTGCCAGACTCGAATACTCTAGTGCTCTTAGACTCTATTTACTCCTCGCAAGTCAGTCCATAATACTGGAAGAACTCAAGTAAATCACCCACGTTGACGACACCGTCATCGTTGATGTCTCCTGGACAAGGATCTGGATAATCACAACCACCTGGGTAGTTGGCGTTCTCATCGAAATCGTATCCAGCTGGGTCCATGCATCCTACAACGATACAAGAGCCATCGTCAATAGAGGCGATGGGGTTGTAGTTCGCTGATGCCATATCGATACAGCCTTCGTACAAGCAAGTACCGTCGTCAACCAACGCCTCCAAGTTGTAGTTCACTGCGTCAGGATAGGTACATCCAGAAGTAAAGATGGCCGTGATGTTCTGCTGAATAGTTGTGGCGTTTCCACAATCATCTGTAAACACCATTGTACGATTCAACTCATACCCAGAGATGCTAGATCCCACGTACACATCCGTTGTTGTGTAAGTAAAGCTTCCACACGCATCGTAGACTTCAACACCTTCGAAATCGTCTAACGCTTCGCTGGCTTCGGCATCCAAAATCACGTTGGCCTCAAACGTTACCACAGGACCAGTCGTATCGATGAGTGTAATGGTCTGAGAATCTGTTGATGCGTTTCCACATCCGTCAGTGACAGTCCATGTACGCTCAATCCGGTTGTTAGCGATGCAAGAGCCATCCGTTGTGCTCACTTCATCACTATATGTAATGATGATATCCGCACTGCAAACGTCTGCCGCATCTAACACATCTCCAGCAAGAGACAAGTCACTCAAATCAGAGTCACATTCTAACGATACATCTGCAGGAGCTGTAAACGTTGGCGCAATGTCATCACTGTAATTAATAGACATGGTTGCCGAGACAGCATTTCCGCATCCATCCGTCGCTGTATACGTTCTAAAGAAATGCTGCTCACCTGTGCAACCAAAGACTCCAAATGTGTCTTCAAAAGTAACTTCTACTGAAGAACAGGCATCCGTCGCTCCCGGAGCAGCTGGCAATTCTTCACCACACATCAATGTTACTTCAGCATGAACCTCAAGCCCATTTTCATTGGTCAAAGGTGATTCATACATTCCTGCCAAATCATCCATGACCGGTGCATCCAAATCGAATACAGTGACCAATTGAATGACCGTAGAGGCATTGCCACATGCATCTGTGAATGTGTATTCACGCTCAACATCGAAGCATCCGATTTCATCGTCACCATTTGACGAGCTTAGCTCGATCCATGACACCGTGACATCGCTCATGCAGTTGTCAGAGAATTCGTAAGAACCATACTCTGCCGAAGCGTCGTATTCGCCACAACCAATATCAAAATCTTCAACAGTAGCAACTGGTGCCTCGTTGTCAACCCGTGTAATGGTCTGCACAGCGTAACCGAAGTTTCCGCAAGCATCTTCTGCAACAAATGTGCGGTAAAGCACTTCCATTCCTGTGCAGTTCGCATCGCCATACTCATCAGAAATGGTCACAGTCACTGAAGAACAGGCGTCCTCTGCCGTAGCATACACTGAAGGCAAATCAGCGCCACACTCTAGATCAAGATCCAATGGAATGTCAGTAAAGAAAGGTGCGTTGTCATCAACCAAGTTGATGATTTGCTCCTGACTCGCTTCATTTCCACATTCGTCAGACACGGTCCAAGTTCGAATGATAACATCCCCTTCGAAGCAGTTGTATTCGCCGAATGAATCAGCATGCGTGATTTCAACACCTGAACCACAAGCATCTGCAGCATCGACAACAACGCCCGTCAAAGACAAATCATTGGGGTCCTCGACGCAAGACAGTGATACTTCAGCTGGAGCTGTGAACGTTGGAGCTGTGTTGTCAACCACCGAGACGACTTGAACAGCACTGTCCATATATCCTACGTTGTCACTCACTGTCCAAGTACGCACGATGCTATAGTTTCCAGCACAGCTGCCCGTGATATAGCTATCAACGTAAGAGTAGTCCAAGTCTGAATCGCAGTTATCCGTAGCCAATGGCTGGCGAATATCTGTATCAACATTTTCACATGAAGTGTAGTAATCCTCTACGAAGATGATGTTAGGCTCAGTGGTGTCGTACAAACAAACGTCATTGCAATCTGCGCCTTCTGGAGCATAATAGCAGCTGCCATCGTCTGTGTAGTTATTCTCATCATAATTACAAGCAGCAGCATCAGTGCAACCACATGACTCGCTGCCAAAGGACATCGAAAGATACAAGGTGCTTCCAGCAGACAACCCTTCAGGGAAGACTTGCAAGAAAAGCTCTCCGTGCAATGTACCCGGCGTAGTCAATTGAGCAATCAAGATTCGATTGTCATCTCCAGCCACACCGAAGCCCGAAAGACCTTCAGTCAAGTACCAACCTGATCCAATAACATCATCAATGACAATGTCATTTCCAGATTCGAAATCGTCTGTCCAAGATGGCAAACCACCCGATGCTGTTGGCGGGAAATCAATGAATTCATTCGGGGTGTCGTCTCCAATCGTGATGTACGAATCGTACGCCAATTGTGGGAAGAATCCGAACATTGATGCAGGTGTTGAAAGGACCGATCCTGCAGGATCCTGGAAGAACTGGCTAGAAGAGCCCAAAATAATTGG
>CAWVYB010000141.1:0-6108 GCA_963934215.1 uncultured Flavobacteriales bacterium
CCATGAAAAGAAGTCACGTATTTTTCAGTCTGATCGCGATGTGTTGTTGGACTGTTCTGCAGGCGCAACAACCGGTTGGTACGACCAATTGGTTGCTCATTGATGACACACGAGGAGGACGAGAAATCGCATGCGACGTCCGGTATCCCGGGGTTTCTGCCACTGCTGAAGCCGCTCCCGACAATGGACCTTTTCCCTTGGTAGTTTTTGGCCATGGGTTTTTGGTGGGACCTCAAGATTATGACGATCTAGCGGCGGGACTGGTGCATGCGGGGTATGTCGTCGCCTTGGTGGCCACCGAGCAAACCTTTGCGCCATCTCACGAAAATTTCGGATTGGATCTGGCTTTTGTTGCAAGTGCGCTGGTTCAAGATGGCACTTCCGGCGTTCTTGCCGGATGGTTGCAACCGCATGCGGCCATTGCAGGCCACAGCATGGGAGGTGGGGCCACTTGGTTGGGTGCCGCAACCAACCCCATGATCGACGCGGTAGTTGCCTTTGCTCCAGCTGAAACCAATCCATCCGCAGTCGCAGTTGGCGATGCCATCGAAGTTCCCGTATTGGTCGTTTCGGGATCAGCTGATGACGTTACACCTCCGGACACCCAGCATCTCCCGCTATACAATTCCACGACCGGAGCACCTTGCCGTGCTTTCGCCTCCCTTTTGGATGGCGGTCATTGCGGTTTCGCAGACCAAGGTACCATCTGCGATATCGGTGAACTTGGATTTTCGGGACTCACGCACGCGGAACAATTGGAACTCACCTTGGGATTAATGGTGCCCTGGCTGGATGCCTTCTTACGAGATGACCCACAGGCTTTGGGAGAATTCGAAGCCTATGCCGCAGCTTCAGACAACGTGGTTTTGGATTTAGATTGTGCGCTTAGCATCAGTCCGTACTCACCCTTGAACGTTCAGGCCTATCCCAACCCCACCTCCAACTCCATGACACTGCGCTGGGAGGCACCTGGCCAAACAGCGGAGGCGCAGGTCGTTGATTTATTGGGTCGGATTCACCAAACGTGGGCTCTTGATGGAGCGAGCGATTCACATGTGTTGGAATTGGAACCGGGTTCTTATGTGCTGAACATAACGCAACAAGGAAAACCTATCGAATCCGTCCAATTGATTTTCCATTGATTCACCCGAGTCCAATCACCATTTGATCATGAGGAAACGCTACTTTTTAAGATACCTGTTGGATTTGATCGTCATCGTGGTCGGTATTACCGTCTCATTCTGGTTGAACCAATTGTCCATTACCAACCGTGAGACCAAGGAGCGTATGAAGGTGTTGAATAACATCGAAATGGAAATCGTGGACATCAACAAGTACTGCGATGACAAGTTGACTACGTGGAAACAGGACATCAAAATCTATGATCTTTTGTTGTCAGAATCACTCGATTTGGCTGAACTCGAAAAACTCACGACGAGCAAAAACAGAATTGAATTCAACCTCATTTATTACCGAGATTTCGAACCTCCGATGAATCGGTACAATTCCATGATCCATTCGGGCGACATCAAGTTCCTCCAATCCGAAAAACTCAAGGAACTGTTAACGAATCTCCACACCTTCAGTTTGTCCAACATTCGGACAACCGTGGATTATGAGAAATCACTGAAAGAGCAGCTAATATCAGTTCTGACACGACAGCATCCCGAGCTATTCGTGGCCGCACAAAATCGCCACATTGGCTTGGAAGAATATTCCGCCAATCTGCATCGTGCCATCGGAGGCAATACGCAGCTAAAGTCCACTTTGCTGGTTCAAATGAAGTACTTCAAAACACGCACCTACCTTCTTGAGATGTACCTCTATGTATTGGAAGAGCTGGAAAGTGAACTCGACCAGATCAAGAATTCGATGCAGTGAATCCTGTGCCTGAAAGGCGTTACAAATTCTCAGGCTGGTACACATCGATGACCACGTCGCCTTCGGATTCAGTCAGTTGATCCAACATGGATTTCATGTCGAAAAAGTCATGCTCTTTGGCCACTCGACCTTCCCGCATGGTCACGACCGTGGTGCCAGAGAGGTCCAAATAATTTCCTGAAGCTGGAATGCCAAAAAACTCGCCTGTGTGCTTCCCTTTGAAATGCCATTGCTTGACAATGCGATTTCCTTGACCAAACGCATCGACGATATTCCACTCAATTTCACTGAATCCAGTCAAATAGTTGGCGTAGAAAACACGGATGTCATCAATGCCCTCGATGTTCCCGTCGCCCGTCACGACCACAACGTCTTCTGTGAAGTTCTCCGTGGAAATAACACTTTGATCACCGGCCAAGTAAGCATTCCAGACCTCCTGGTACATCTCCAAATCACGTTCCAGCTGGGCCTGTGCATCATCTACTTTCGTTTCTTCGACATTCACAACTGAACAGCTAGCCAACAAAGCAGCAAAAAGGAATCCAAATACTTTTTTCATGAGAAATGTTTTAAACGAAAATAAACAACTCACGGAAAATGGACAGCATTTTTCTGACCAATCACCCCCTATTCCACTTCGGACTTGCTTTGAGCACATTCGGATAGATTGAACACGTGGCGATGTGCGCGCCAGGCAGGTACCCGGTGCTCATCAAAAACTCGTTGGTGATTTCTCCTCCTGTAAACTTGAAGGTCTTCTTGAACAGCTTTACCCAGTCCTGCAATGGCAAGGGATGGTGGTGTGCCAACCAGAGCTGAAACGATCCAAACGACTCCTGCAGCGCGCAAATTTGATTGGCATTGTAAATGGCGGCGTGGACCTTGAGCTTGTTGCGAATGATGCCCGCGTCTTGCAATAGACGTTCCACATCCGCGTCGCCGTATTGGGCAACTTCTTGAATGCTAAAATTGGAATAGGCCTTTCGGAAGTTGTCCTGCTTGTTCAAAATGGTTGTCCAAGACAAGCCCGCTTGGTTGATCTCCAAAACCAAGCGGCAGAACAGCTCATCATCCGAGTCAATCGGAAAACCATAGTGCTGATCATGGTAGATGCGATGCACATTGTCCTCCTCCAAGGAATCAACAAACTGGCAATATGAGGTTGGTTTTTCCATCAAGCAGTCATCGCTTTTCACGCGACAATCAATGGACAAACATACTTGAAGTAGAAGTTCATTTTCATGTTCAACTTGGAATCCCTGTTGAACGAAAGAGTAAAAAGTAAATGAAGTTTATCCCGCGGTGAATCGTAGCTTAGTCCAAAGCATGTTCAATTGCTTTGCGTCAACAATCCTGAAATTAAAATCACAATGGAAAACATATCCATCCTAGCACAGCTCATCGTTGCAGCGTCCATCATTATTGTTTGGGTCTTTCGATACGACAACATTGTATTGGAGTTTAAGCAATATGGCATTTCGGATCTCGTTAGAAATGCTGTCGGCGCTTCCAAAATAGCCCTCGCCGCCACTTTGGCTCTAGGCGTTGCTTACGACGTACCCGTGGTAGCTGCTTCTTTATGCATGGCTGTTTTGATGATCTGCGCCCAAGCATGTCACGTCAAAGTGAAAAATCCTTTGAAGAAATACGTGCCGTCTGCTTTGCTTTTGTTGTTGTGCTTGTTTGTTGCAGCCTTCAACTACGGCTTGATCTAAGCAATGGACATCCCCCTGATCGCGCTTCTTTTTTCGGCAGTTTCTTTTATTGTTTATGGAGTCAACTCCTTCTTTTCTAAGCGAATGATTTCGGAATACGAGAAGTGGGGGTTTAAAAATCAACGTATCCTACTCGCCTGTTGTCAATTGTTAGGCGGTCTCGGCTTACTTGTTGGACTGGTTGTTCCCCTGATGCTTTCAGTCGCTTCTTTTTTGCTAATGTGCATGATGCTGACAGCCGTTTTTGTCAGAATTAAACTCAAGGAGAACGTCATCAAAATGCTGCCAGCAATGCTTTACGTAGTGATCAACCTCTTCATATTCTACCATTCCGTTGTTTAGGTAAACGTCAGGCTGTAGAGCACGCTTGGCTTGTTTTGGTCCTTGAAATTGGCCCTTAGGCTTTCGGCGCATTCCGTCCCTGAACACCGATGACCCGCGCGCGGCCTGACTGGTCGTTGTCCTCGTGCAGCCAATCTCGCAAACGGGCCTTGTTGAAAATACGATTGACCTTTTTCTGTCCGCGTCGCAACTCTTTTTGTTCTTCTTCGGGCAATAAGATGATGTCACAGCAAGCGGTTCCGCACGTGCCCTCATACGTCTTCGCGCAGGTTTCACATTGAATGAACAGCAGGTTGCACCCCACATTGAGGCAATTCGTGTGGTCATCCGCAGGCTCACCGCATTGGTGGCATTGCGCGATGACATCAGGGGAGATCCGTTCTGCTCGTCGTTCATCGAACACAAAGTTTTTTCCGATGAAGCGATTTTCCAGTCCTTGTTGGCGCGCTTGACGTGTGTATTCAATGATGCCCCCCTCGAGTTGATGCACGTTGGGGAAGCCCTTGTGCTTCAGCCAAGCAGACGCCTTTTCACAGCGAATTCCTCCCGTGCAATACATCACAATGTTTTCCTCTTGCTTTCCTTCAAGCAATTCCTCAACCATGGAAATCTCATCCCGGAAGGTGTCCGAGTCTGGGGTGATCGCCCCTTTGAATTTACCGACCTCGCTCTCGTAATGATTGCGCATGTCAATAAGAATGGTGTCCTCTTTGGAAGTCAATTCGTTGAAACCCTTGGCATCCAAATGCACGCCCGTATTCCTCACGTCGAACGACTCGTCTTCCAAACCGTCAGCTACAATTTTTTCCCGCACTTTGATGGTCAATCGAAAAAATGATTGGCCGTCATCGACGGCTTCATTCAGGCGAATGCCTTCCAGAAAGGAAATGCTGTCGAGGTGCGCTTTAAAAGCTTCGAATTCGGCAGTCGGCACAGAGATCTGCGCATTGATGCCTTCATGGGCGAGATAGGTTCGGCCTAAGACGCCCTTAGCTTCCCAATGAATAAAAAGGTAGTCGCGGAAAAATGCGGGATTCAGAATGCGCGCATAGCAGTAAAAAGAAACGGTCGTCCGTTCCTCTTCGCCCGATTGCATGCGTTCAAGCAGCACTTTCCGATCGACCAAATTGCGCAGTTCTTGCTTCATGCGATTACAAGTCACAGGGGCCTCTCCAGCGCGGAGGGTCTCTCGATTAGAAAGACAAAGATAACGCAGACAAAAGAAGTGGCTTGTGGCATACCAAAGAGCTCCATCTTCCGTTTTGAATTGGAAGTCTCAATCGCCCATCGATCACCATGCTAGAACTCTGCAAAAATGTTTTGTCCCGCGTCTGTTTTGACCGCAAATTGTTTGCACGAGAATTGGCGAAAAGTGTCCGCTATTTAAAAGGAGATGAACTCAAACAATTGCACGATTGGTGCCTCAAACAATTCAGTCGTCGTTACCGCGAATTGATCGATAGGACCTTTCTTCAAGTCGGGGTAGCCTGACCTGGAGTCCTCATGCACTGCCTGCTTTCCAGGCTTGGATGTTACGTAGCAAGCCTTCATAACCGGTCCGTTTGACTGGACTCTTCTTAAAGACCTCTTTAAAAACCTCTTCGGTGAGATCGAGCCAATCCGAGCGCTTCATGTCCAGCAACGCGTCATGGGGCTCAAAAGCGGGTTCGTTGTGCTTGGTGGCATGCCGATTCCAAGGACAGACTTCCTGGCAGATATCACAGCCAAACATCCAATCTCCCAGCTGTTTCGCGGCCGGCTCCGGAATGGCGCCGCGCAATTCAATGGTGTAGTAGCTAATGCACTTCGATCCGTCCACGACTTCCGGCTGGATGATGGCCCCCGTTGGACAAGCGTCCAAGCAGCGCGTACACGTGCCGCAGTGATCCGTGGTCGGCGCGTCCGGCTCCAACTCCACGTCGATAATCAGCTCGGCAATGAAGAAGTAACTCCCCATGGACTGGTTGAGCAACAAGCTGTTCTTACCCACCCAACCCAATCCGCTTTTGGCCGCCCAAGCCCGCTCATGCACGGGAGCAGAATCCACAAACACTCGTCCTTCGACAGCACCCCATTCCTCCTGCATGGCCTTCATCAAACCCTTCAACTTCCGTTTCAACACAAAATGGTAATCCTCCCCGAGCGCATAGCTGGCGATTCGAGGGACATC
>CAWVYB010000142.1:0-6091 GCA_963934215.1 uncultured Flavobacteriales bacterium
GGATCCCGGAGCTACAGAAGAATGGTATGACAAGGCGATTGGACTGCGATATGGCCAAAGTCATCCTGAAGTCTTTTTGAATTACGGAGAGGTCATGTCGTCCCAACAGAAGTTTGATGATGCCATTGAGTGGTACATTGCATATCAGGAAAATGGAGGCGATCAAGCGGTTGCTGAACAAAAAATCACCTCTGCGGACAATGACGCATTGGCGCTCGATGAGCCACCAAGTCGTTATCGTATTGAGAACATGTTGTTGCTCAATTCTGATTCTTACGATTATGGTGCTGGCTATGCTTCGGATAAGGCAGATGAGGTTGTTTTTGCGTCATCCCGAGAGTCCGCAACAGGATCTGGTGAAGATCCCATTACCGGGCAGAATTTCATGGATTTGTTCTACTCTGAACAAGACAAGAAGGGACGATGGAGTACTCCTGAACCTTTGAACAGTACGATCAATACTTCATCCAATGAAGGAACTGTGACCTTTGATAAAAAGTACAAAAAGATCTATTTCACGCGGTGTGTTTCCGACGATGAGAGTTCATTTGCGTGTGACCTTTATCGTGCAGATGCCATGGGCAATCGGTATGGACCTGCGGAGGTCGTAGAGTTGATTGACCGCGATTCCAATGACAGTTCTCAAGTTGGCCATCCGTCATTCACAACAGACAACAATTTTCTGATGTTCGTTTCGGACATGCCAGGAGGTCAAGGAGGGAAAGACCTCTGGTACGTTAATTATGATAGCAAGGAGGATACTTTTGGAAGTCCCGTCAATATGGGGACCAATATCAATACTGCTGGGGATGAGATGTTTCCAACGATGCGTTATGATGGAGCATTGATTTACTCTTCTTCGGGAAAAGGAGGAATGGGTGGTTTAGACATCTTTCAAGCGAATCCAGGGACTGGAACCATGGCCTTTGAAATGAGTACGGCCATGCCATACCCAATCAACAGTTCATCAGACGATTTTGGGTTGATTTATGCCGACAATGAAGATCGAGGCGTATTCACATCAAGCCGTCCAGGAGGCAAAGGAAAAGATGACTTGTACTCCTTTAGTTTGCCTGAAATGGAGTTCTGTTACCGTGCCAATGTCTATGATTACGATACGGGAATGCCTTTGATGGCAGACATGTCGATCAGCAGTTCTACTGGTGATTCTTGGACCTTGACTGCAGATGCAGATGGGTCGATTGCCTTGTGCGATAAAGAAATAAAAGGGTCAACGACTTACGACGTGGATGTAAAGCTTGAAGGTTACATCGGCACAGGTGATCGTTTTGCGACGGTTGGAATGACTGAAAGCACAACCTTCGCTAGGGAATATTTTTTGAAGGAGGTTGTTTTGGATGAAGAATATGCGATGCCATTGGTTCTCTATCCTTTCAATGAAGCAGAACTCTTGATTGATGCGACGGTGAACAGTGCGGATTCATTGAGCTATTTGCTGGATATTATGGAACGCAACGAATCGTTTGTGATTCAATTGGAGTCTCATACGGACAGCCGTGGACAGGACGGATACAACAAGGAGCTTTCTCAACGCCGAGCCCAAACGTGTGTGGATTACCTCGTAAGTCGAGGTATTGCAGTCGATCGTTTGGTGGCTTTAGGACAGGGAGAAACCATGTTGTTGGTTTCAGATGCTGAAATCAATCGCATGTCCTCCGAAGAAGAAAAGGAACGTGGACACCAGGCCAATCGAAGAACGGTTTTCCGAATCTTGCGTTTTGATTATGCCCCTGGCAAGTGATAGAGGATCATTCTCGTTATGCTTCCCGGGGAGTTTCTTCTGGTAAAGAGGAAGTGCATGCGGCGATTGCGGATGTAGACAAAGGACTTTTTCCAAAGGCTTTTTGTAAAATCATTCCAGATTACTTGACCGGCAGCCCTGATCATTGTATTGTAATGCATGCTGACGGTGCGGGTACGAAATCCGCGTTGGCTTATATGTACTGGAAAGAAACAGGCGACCTGTCTGTCTGGAAAGGCATAGCTCAGGATGCCCTCATTATGAATTTAGATGATTTGATCTGCGTTGGGGCGACCGGACCCATCCTGGTTTCGAGTACAATAGGTAGGAACAAGCACCTCATTACTGGAGAGGTCATTTCAGCAATCATTCAAGGGACAGAAGAGTTGCTTGAGGAATTGAGAGGAGCGGGAGTCGATGTTCAAAGTACCGGAGGTGAGACTGCGGATGTGGGAGATCTGGTGCGAACAATTATTGTTGATTCTACAGTCGTTGCGCGCATGAAGCGTTCCGATGTCATTGACAACGCAAACATCGCACCGGGACAGGTCGTCGTTGGATTGTCCAGTTCAGGCAAGTCACGTTGGGAGTCGACATACAATGGTGGCATGGGATCGAATGGTTTGACTTCGGCCCGTCACGATGTGTTCAAGAAGGATTTGATGCAGCGTTTTCCAGAAAGCTTTGATCCCAATACGGATGCCCAATGGGTGTATACTGGATCGCATGGTTTAACGGATGCCGTTGAAGGTGTGCCCATTGATGCGGGTAAATTGGTTCTTTCCCCAACGCGTACCTATGCCCCCTTGATTGCCGAAATTCTTCCCAAATTCAAGGGGCGAATTATGGGCATGGTCCATTGTTCCGGTGGCGCACAGACCAAAGTACTGCACTTCACGAAAGACGTGCATGTGATCAAAGATGATCTGTTTCCAACGCCTCCTTTGTTTCGCATGATTCAAGAAGAGTCTGGAACGGAATGGTCTGAAATGTATAAGGTCTTCAATATGGGTCACCGGATGGAGATATACACGGATGCAGACGCTGCGGCGGATATCATTTCCATGGCAGAAGCCAATGGTATTGATGCGAAAATTATAGGTCGATGTGAATCTCACATGGGTCAACGTGTCACCGTCAAAGGTGAGCACGGAACATTTGTTTACGGAGATTAGCTAAGCCCATGAAACGCGAGGAGGAATTAATGACCAAACTCGCCTTCATCGTGGATCGTTACCGTGAAGTCGAGAAAAGTGTGGGTGACCCCGAAGTGGTGTCGAACCCAACCCGTTATCGTGATTTGATGCGGGAGTACAAGAAGCTTACGCCACTTGTAGACGTTCACCAGACCTTAACAGCTTGGGAATCGGATTGGAATCAATGTCAAGAATGGCTTCTGAGCGGTGATGCGGAATTTGTTGCGCTTGCCAAGGAAGAAATGCCCCAAATTCAAGACAAATTGGAAAAGGGATACGCCGCGTCTCGTTTGATGCTGCTTCCACGCGATGAGGCGGATGACCGTCCAGTGATGATGGAGTTGCGCGCTGGAACTGGAGGTGACGAGGCGGCATTATTTGCCGGAGATCTGTATCGCATGTACAGTCGTTTTGCAGAATCAAAAGGGTGGAAGGTGCAATTGGTGAATGCCAACGAAGGAACTGCAGGCGGATACAAGGAAATCATTGCACGCGTTGAAGGCGAGGGCGTTTACGGCTTACTCAAATTCGAAAGCGGTGTGCACCGTGTGCAGCGTGTTCCTGAAACAGAATCTCAAGGTCGCGTTCATACAAGTGCAGCGACTGTTGCAATCATGCCCGTAGCTGAAGAAGTTGACATTGCACTCGATTTGTCGGATGTGCGTCGAGATACATACAGAGCGAGCGGTGCAGGAGGGCAACACGTCAATAAGACAGAGTCTGCGGTACGTCTTACACACAATCCAACCGGGGTCGTGGTCGAATGCCAAGACGGCAGATCACAGCACCAGAATTATGAGCATGCGTTGGAAGTATTGCGCACTCGGCTATTCGAACGTGAGCGTGAAAAGCAGCACGCTGAGCAAGCCCTCACACGGAAGACGTTGGTCAGTTCAGGCGACCGCTCGGCAAAAATTAGAACGTACAATTTTCCACAGGGTCGTGTGACAGATCATCGTATACATTTTACATCGCATGCCTTGCCTTCAATTTTGGGAGGCGATTTGCAAGGTGTCATCGATGCGCTGCATCAAGCTGAACAAGCGGAATTGTTAGCCGCTCAAACAACAGAAAACACATGAGAAATCGAGAGGAACTTTTTGAGAGCATACAGCTCAAGTCATCTTTCTTATGCGTGGGTTTGGACCCGGATGCTGAACGAATTCCAGCGTCTTGTGGTACAGGGGTCCAAGGCATGGAGCAATTTTGCAAGTCCATCGTTGATGCCACACACGAATTGGCAGTGGCCTTCAAACCCAACTTGGCCTTCTTTGAGCAATACGGATCCGAGGGGTGGGCGGCTTTGGAGCGCATTATAGCGCACATTCCGAAGGATTGCATGGTGATCGCGGATGCGAAAAGAGGGGACATCGGAAACACTGCCGCACGCTATGCCCAGGCCATGTTTGAAGGGTTGGGTGCGCATGCGATTACCGTGGCACCTTATATGGGAGAGGATAGTGTTCGGCCCTTTATCGATTTCCGGGATGGGTGTTGGACAATTCTGTTGGCCATGACGTCCAATCCAGGTGCTCAAGATTTTGAGTTTCATGGAACACCCCCACTCTTCGAGCGCGTGATGGAACGTGCACAAACATGGGGCAGTCCAGATGAGTTGATGTTTGTTGTCGGTGCAACACGCCCAGAAGCTATCGCCCGTGCGCGAACCGTTGCTCCAGACTCGTTTTTCCTTGTGCCAGGAGTTGGCGCACAGGGTGGTGCCTTGCGGGATGTGGTTGATGCGGGATGGAATGCTCAATGTGGGTTGTTGGTCAATTCTTCACGAGGAATTCTATACGCCAGTTCCGGATCTGATTTCGCTGAAAAAGCACGTGAATCAGCATTGAATTTGCGCAATGAAATGAAAGCCATTCTTCAAGAGAAAACGAACGGTTGAGAAGCCTTAATTTGTGGTCATGATTCGCCCTATCAATCGTATCCGACTGGCCGTCATTCTCTTTGTTGGAGTGCTGCTTTTGGGCAGTGTCGGGTTTATGTTGATAGAGGACTATACATTGGTAGAGGCCATGTACATGACTGTGATCACGATGTCCACTGTCGGTTTTGGCGAAGTGAGACCACTGTCTCAGTTAGGAATGATTTTTACAGCTTTCTTGGTGGTCGGAAGTATCGGTACCTTCACCTTTGCTATATCGGCAAGCACCAACTATTTTTTAGATGGAGCATACAGAGAACGCCTTCGAGTTAAACGAATTCAACGCATCATGAAAGGATTGCACGGACATGTGATCGTCTGCGGATATGGACGGGTCGGGGAGAAAGCGGTGCAGGAATTGCGCGATCATGCACACGATGTCGTCATCATTGAATCGGACCTAGAGCTGGTCAAACAATTGCAGAAAAAGGGCTGGCGAGTTTTGGCTGGTGATGCCACGCTTGATGAGAACTTGGTTGATGCGGGCATTGATCGAGCCAAGTCACTCATTACCACGCTCCCAGACGACGCGCAGAATTTGTATGTGGTTCTTTCGGCTCGAGAGAAACGTCCAGACCTGCTCATCATTTCTCGGGCATCCAAATCCAATGCGGTGAGTAAGTTGCGTGTCGCTGGAGCTCAAAATGTGATCATGCCCGACCAGGTAGGAGGCGCACACATGGCTTCTCTTGTTGCGATTCCTGATGTTGTGGAGTTTATGGATCACATTCGTATCCAAGGAATTGACGCGGTCAACTTGGAAGAGATTTCGGTATCGCAGTTGCCAGAAAACTTGCAACTCCAGACGTTAGGAGAGATGGACGCAAAGAATCGAATTGGGGTCAATGTCATCGGTCTGAAGCGCGTCTCGGGCGAAATGGTGATCAATCCAGCCCCCGAAACACGATTGGATCAATCAGTAAAATTGTTCGTCCTTGGCACCGCAGATCAGATACGATTGTTGAACGAATTCCTTGGAATACAAAGTCCAACACTATAGGAGTCGCTTCCTGAAAAGTGCTTTTGTATATTGGTGCTTTTCGAATAAACACAACGATTCATGCACCGTATTTTTTCACTTTTGGTGGCCCTTTTCGCCCTCATTTCGCCAGCCGTAGCTCAAGTAAGTGCCATTGACGATAGCATCAATAGCGTCATGGAGCCCATTACGAATGCGATTATGAAAGTGATCTTTTT
>CAWVYB010000143.1:0-6020 GCA_963934215.1 uncultured Flavobacteriales bacterium
TGCTCCGGGTGGTCGCGGTGGAGCTGATGCTCTTCTGGGGCTCAGTAGAGACCATCTCATTCGGATTCGATTCGATGATGAAAACACGATTTGACATGGGGGTTCTTCGCATTGTACGCATGGAGTTCGAAGAGCAATCTGTAGCAAGCTTTGATGTTCTTTTTGAAGAAATACATGAGCGTATACAGGCCTTTGATGGGTGCGAGCGGGTGATGCTATTGACCTCGACATCACAAAGGAACCAGCGCACAACCATGAGTTGGTGGAAGGACGAATCGTCATTAAACGCTTACCGAAAATCTGAATTCTTTGGTGTTGTTTGGCCCCGAACCAAAGCCCTGTTTTCAAAAGATCCCATTGCTTGGAGCATGGATTGGTCCGCTGAAATCGTGCAGCCCATCTGATTCACTATTAACTTGCGTGTTCGCAACATGATCGCATTATTTCTCAAAGAATTACGAGGTTTCTTTAGCACGTTGATGGGCTACGTCGTAGTGGCAGTCTTTTTACTGCTTCTGGGTCTTTTTTTGTGGGTCTTCCCCGGTGATCGTAACATTTTGGATGCAGGTCAGGCTTCGTTAGAAGTCATGTTTGTTTGGTCCCCTTGGATTTTCATGTTTCTCATTCCAGCCATCACAATGCGGTCTTTTGCAGAGGAGCATCGCTCGGGTACGATGGAACTGCTGCTCACGCGACCTTTAGGAGAAGGTCAAATTGTATTGGCCAAGTTCTTAGGAGCGTTCATGGTTATGGTTTTTGCATTGCTTCCGACCCTCTTGTACATCCCGATACTGGGTGAATTGGGACAGCCACAATGGAACTTTGATGCGGGCGCGATTCGCGGGAGTTACTGCGGACTGCTGCTCCTTGGAGCTGCTTTTACATCCATTGGAGTTTTGGTGTCAACGTGGACGCGCAATCCATTGGTGGCCTTTTTATTGACCCTGCTGCTGTTGGTTTTTGGCTTTATCGGATTCACGGCTTTGGGTCAGTTTTCGTGGCTGGGTTCTTGGGATCTAGCGTTTACTCAAATTGGAATGGAGGCGCATTATCGGGCCATGAGTATGGGGGTCTTGCATGCAAGTGATTTGATTTATTTTTTCGTGGTCATCGGAGTTAGTCTATGGACGGCCCGCTTGACTTTGATGTGGACGCGTGGTCAGAGACGCCAGGATGTGATTCAATGGGTGTTGGGATTGGCCATTGCGGGTGTTGCTTTGTTTGCGATTAGCTTGTTTCCAGCGCAATGGGATTTGACAGAGGAGAAACGGCACACGCTCACGGATTCAACACAAGAGCTTTTGACTTCATTGGACGATGAAGTATTTGTAACCTGCTATCTAGCAGGGGAATACCCAGCTCAGTGGAAACGTCTTGAGCGCTCCATTCGATTTCAATTGAATGAGTTTTCTGAGGCAGCCTCGGGCAAAATGCGTTTTCAATTCGTGAATATTTACGCTTCGGATGACCGACAAACCATTGGTCAGAACGAAGAGAAATTATTTGAGCAGGGGTTAGGCTTTACGCGCATAGCGTTTGAAGAGAATGGCATCAAGGCTTTTCAAACGGTTTGGCCCGGAGCCATTATCACATATAGAAATCGGAAGGAGACCATCCAGTTTTTCAAATCGGACATGCCTGAACCGACGGAATCAATGATCCAAGGTTCGATCAATGCCATTGAATTTGAGGTGGCTTCTGCGATTCGTCGATTGCTCAGAGAGGAGCGACCAAGTATCGCTATGATTGAAGGGCATGGAGAATTGGAAGCCCCCGAGGTTGCCGATTTTGTGATGGACTTGGAGAGTGAGTACGATGTGTTTCGAGTGCGTATGAATGGTCAGTTGAATGTCTTGTCAGAAAGGTTGGAAGGCATGTCTTACCGCACCAATCGATTTGATTTGGCCATCGTAGCGAAGCCGGACTCCATTTTTGATTCAAAGGACCAGGTCATTCTGGATCAATTCATTATGAATGGAGGCAAGGTGCTTTGGCTGATCGATCCCATTCAGGCTGATATGGACAGTTTGGCTTCTAGCCAATACACCATGGGTACAACCAACGAGTTGGGTCTGTACGATCAGCTTTTCCAGTACGGAGTGCGTTTCAATCGGAACTTAGTCGTTGATGCGCAATGTGCACCCATTGCATTGGGAGCAGGCCCTATGGGGAATCAGCGCAATCTTCAGATGTTCAATTGGTATTTTGCTCCTGTAGCCATTCCGCAGGGAATGGGACATCCCATTACCACAAACTTGGATCCCATCCATTTTGACTTTGTTTCCAGGTTAGATACTGTAAGTACAAACTCTTCTATTCGAAAGACGGTGTTGTTGAAGAGCTCTGAAATGGCGCGTGAATACAAAGCCCCCGTTCGGATTTCAAGTAGCATAGTCGATTTAACGCCGGAATATTTTACGGAAAACCCGCTTCCGAATCAACCGTTCGCGGTCCTGTTGGAAGGTGAATTCACGTCAGCCTTCACCCATCGTCTTCCGGATACGTTGAGACGAGATATCGACTTTGCTTTTCGAGATCGCAGCAAACGCACGGCACAAATTATGGTCGGTGACGGTGATATTATCCGAAACAAGGTCAAGCAAGGCCCCAATGGTCCTATGATTTTGCCCTTGGGATACGATCGCTATTCTGGACGAGTGGTCTATGACAACAAAGAATTCCTCAACAATGCTGTGAGTTATTTGCTGGATGACGTCGCTTCCATTTCGGTGCGGTCACGCAGCATTGCTTTGCGCCCTTTGCAACTAGAGCGTATTCGCCAGGAGCGTTCAGGTTGGCAGTTTATAGCGGTTGCACTCCCATTATTTGTCGCGGGTATATTGGGATGGTTTTTTACATTTCTTCGCCGTCGCCGATACGCTAGGTCTTTCGAATCTCATTGAACACATTTGCATGCATCGCAATCTTCGTCTCTTCTATTTCCTCCTTTTCGCTACAGTTCTTGCCGCGGGTTTGCGGTACTATTCAAACATGCAATCTGCGGAGTTGGTCGATTTTTCGGCTTCAGACTTTGCCGTAGTGGATACAGCCTCAGTCAATCGTATTTTCATTGCGGACAAGGATGGTGGACAGGCGTTGCTTGAACGGATACCCGGAGAAAAGTACTGGAGTCTTAATGGAGAATACAAGGCGAGAAAGGATGCCGTTGATTTGTTGCTGAAGACCTTTAAACGCATTGCTGTGCAACGCCCGGTCTCAGAGTCGGAGCTTGACAACGTCAATCGACTATTGGCAGGTCGTGCTAAAAAAGTGGAGATTTACCAGGGTGGAGAGCAGCCGGTGAAGACTTGGTACATCGGGACTGCTACGCAGAGTCACACGGGAACGTACATGGTCCTCGGTGACGGAGCAATGGACATCGCAGACGAACCATTTGTCACGCACATGGAGGGGTTCACGGGGTTCTTGTCGACTCGTTTTTTCACGGAAGAAGTCGAATGGCGGTATACGGGGATGTTTGATTTCCCTTCCAATACGTTACGAAAAGTTGAAGTGGTCTATCATGAAAATCCCGAATGGTCGCATACCATGGAGGTCGATTCTCTGGGTCAATTAACAGTCCTTCGATTGGGAGAATCTTTGGCTCTAATGGATACATTGGCATGGCAAAACCGATTCAACCTCTTTCGGAAAATTCACTTGGAAACATTCAATAATCATTTGTCTGCAGAGGGGGTGGCAACGCTTTCAGCAACGAATCCCGCGCTGACCATGCGGGCTTGGAATTGGGATGACACGGCGCCAGAGGAAATTGAATTGTTTTGGAAGGATCCGATCATGGACACCTATAACGATGCGGGTGAACTCAATCAGTGGGATGGAGCTAGGATGTACGCACGGTATCGAGATGAGTTCGTGTTGGTGCAGCGCTTCGTGTTTGACGATCGCATGGCCGTTCCGGCGGATATCAAGAGCCGACGTTCGCGTTAAATTCTTGGCTCATGGCTTTGGCCAAGTTGTTCCAAGAGTACTGCGTCCGCACCGCATCGAACGCCTCAGACGAAACAGGCAGTGATTCAAGTACATTTTGAATTCCCTTCGCGAGTGCCTCCGGATCATTGGGCGGGCAGACAATTCCCGTTCCAGGAGTTTTGAGGTATTCAGACAATCCTCCCACATCGCTAGCGACGACCGGTATTCCATAGTGAAGAGCGATAGCAGTGACACCGCTCTGGGATGCCGTCAGGTAAGGAAGGCAAACCGCATTGCACGCCCCAAAGAATGTCGGCAGCTCGGTATCCAAGACGAAGCGAGTGTGCACGTGCACCTGCTCAGAGCTACTTCCAGCGTCTATTAACGCTTGGTACGGCTTCCAATCATCATAGGATTCACCCGCGATCAGAAGATGGACGGGTTTGTCTCTAGAGCCTAGCAGTTCTTTGGCTCGAATCAGTGTTTTCAATCCTTTGTAGGCACGAATGAGTCCAAAAAAGAGAACGACATCCGCCTCATCCTGTGATGGCAAGTGTAGCGCCTTCCGCGCTTCCTGCATTGTTTGTAATTCGGGATATTGATCGTAGAGGGGATGAAAAAAGACTTTAGAAGAGCGACAGGGCATAAGATCATGTACTCGACCGGCCACTTGTTCACTCAGCGTCCATGTGATATCGACGCGCTTTAAAAATCGTTTTGTGAGCCAAACATCCCAAGTTTTCGCGTCATGGGAGGTGGCATTGTGCATAAGGCCAATGACCAATAGCCCGGGCCTTTTACGCTTCATCCGAGCAATGAGGTTGCCAAGTGCAGGGGTCAAAGCGGCATGCCAAAACGGAACAAGTAAGGCGTCAGGTCCCCATGCAAGTATATGCTCAGCGGTGTGCTTCCATGTCCTTGGGTCGATTGAATCTAGAAGCGCTATTGGGCCGCTATCCAAGTGGCCTCCTTGTGTTAGTTGAGACTGCCCTGGAAAGATCAAACGCGGATACTGTCGCTTCCAATTTGAACAATGCACTTCATGACCTTCTTCACGAAGCGCCTCCGATAACTTCTGATTGAATTGGGCGATTCCACCGCGGTAGGGAGGGAATGTAGAAGCGAAGGCAATGCGCATACCACAAAAATGCACTTCAATTCAGCCTTTTCAACGTTTAGCAAGTCCTATCTTTGACCGAACCTTGGTTGAAATCTCATGGACGCATACTTGGTAGACGGTGTGAGAACACCCATTGGAAAATTTGGAGGATCCCTGTCAACGCTGCGCGCGGACGATCTGGCAGCGCTTCCAATTAAAGCACTTTTACAAAACCATCCAAACCTGGATCCACATGCCATTGGCGATGTGCTTTTGGGGTGTGCCAACCAGGCGGGAGAGGACAATCGAAATGTCGCTCGCATGGCGGGGTTGTTGGCTGGCTTGCCTCCGACAGTCCCTGGTGAAACCATCAATCGATTGTGTGCTTCTGGCATGGCAGCAGCAGCTCACGCGTCGCGTATGCTTCATGTGGGCGATGCCGAAGTTTTGATTGCGGGAGGAGTGGAGCACATGACGCGCGGTCCATGGGTTCTTTCAAAGGCTTCCCAACCTTTTGGCCGTGATAGCCAACTTCACGATTCGAGTTTTGGATGGCGATTCATCAATCCACGAATGGAGGCGCTTTATGGCACAGAGGGGATGGGGCAAACGGCTGAAAACCTGGTGGATTTGCATGGGATTAGTCGTGAAGACCAGGATGCCTTCGCTTGTTGGTCCCAAGAAAAAGCAGCGTTGCATGCTCTAACGAGGCACACTGAGTGCATGGCAGTAGAAATTCCCCAGCGAAAAAAGGAGGCCCTTATCTTGAGTGTCGATGAATTTGCGAAGCCAGGAACAACTGTTGAGGCACTGAGCCGTCTTCGACCTGCCTTTAGAAAGGAAGGAGGGAGTGTTACGGCTGGAAACGCATCAGGGTTAAATGACGGCGCTGTTGCGCTTTTGATGGCCTCTAAAAAGGGGATGGCTGTGCATGGCTTGGAGCCATTGGCTCGTATCGTGTCTTCTGCGGTTGTTGGTGTGGAACCAA
>CAWVYB010000144.1:0-6011 GCA_963934215.1 uncultured Flavobacteriales bacterium
TTTTATCATTGCAGTATGAAAATAGCTTTAATTGCACATGATGGTAAGAAGGCAGATATGGTTGACTTTGTTCTCAAAAGATTGCCGTTTTTTTCTAGTTCAAAATTAGAATTAGTCGCTACAGGTACAACTGGCTCCATGTTGAAAAAAGCGGGTGTGAAAACTATAGAAACTGTAAATAGTGGACCACTTGGAGGAGATGCTGAAATTGGAGCGATGGTGTCTCGTGGAGAAATTAATGGAGTGATATTTTTTCGAGATCCTTTAGATAAACATCCACACGATGTTGATATTGCTATGTTAATGAGACTGTGTGATGTTCATAACATACCTCTGGCGACAAATTATAATTCAGCATGTGCAGTAGTGGAATATCTTAATTCTCAGATTAAATGATTATTTTTTTCTTTAACGAATTCTTCTAAGTACATTCTTATCAATTCCCTTGTTCTTCGAAATTCAGCCATAATTTCTTCCTCCGTTCCGTTTACTTTTGAAGGATCTGTAAAGTTTATATGATGCCTTAGTGATTGAGATGGAAAAACCGGACAGTTTTCATTGGCTTGGTCACATACTGTAATTATATGAGAGAAATCAATATCCTTATATTCATCAATATGATTTGACGTTTGTAAGCTAATGTCAATATCAACTTCTGACATTGTTTTAATTGCGCGCTCATTTACACCGTGTGTTTCAATACCTGCACTGAAAACATTTGTTAGTGGAATTAATTTTTTCAGAAATCCTTCAGCAATCTGGCTTCTACATGAGTTTCCTGTACATATAATAAGGATGTTTTTGTGTATCAAATTGTTATTGTATGTCTGTTTCATTTTCTAACTCCTGAAGTAAATCTAGAATGATTATTAGGTCTTTTTTCAAAGATTTTTGTCTTTGATTCAGAAGATTGATTTGATCCTTAATGTGAATTTCATTATTGTAGGTGACTTCTGAACAAGATAATTTCGATATTTTAAGACTGATTTTTTTGTAAGTATATATAATTAAAGAACAATACTAATCACCATTACAATCTAATGTGATATCAGTAATATTATCATATTGTAAAATTTGAGATATATTTTTAGTCATAAAAAAACAAGACTACCTTGGTCACATTTTTTATAAACAAAGAGTAAGTAATATAGATGATTCGATTTTCTCCCCAATTAATCTGTTTTCTCTTAGCTTGCTCTGTTTGTCTGTTTGGTTGCAAAAAGGAAACGTTTGACGATACGGTTACAGAAATAGAAATACCAAGTCCTGAATCCATTGCGTCAGTGGACTGCCCGAATTTAATGCTCAACGCTGGAGAGGCCTGTGATGTGAATGGAGAGGAAGGGATGGTCTCACCAGATTGCGAATGCATCGCTCTGGATTCTGTTGATTTGATTTCGTTGGAATTCATCAATAATTTTGCTGCTGAGATGGTGGTGACAGTTGAAACACAGCCATCTTTTCTGGCCGGCCCAACCTATGTCGTCGTTCCTGCCTCTGGGATTACCGTGTCATATTACCTCCCTGACGGAACGAACGAGTTTACATCTTCCGCCTATTTTGCGTGTCCCAATAGTGGAGTCACCTATGACATAGAAGCGCATTCCAACTCTCCTTCAGTAGATGGAGCAATCGTTCAAATTCATGTCGATTGCCTGTGAAAACAAAATGCTGTCTGCCTCACCAATGCTCCCAATCACTCGTCTGATTGTGCAAGAAGATGTCTCTGCATCTGATTCCTACAGTTCTCTGATTCAAGAATGTTTGGATGGGGTTCCTACTGCCCAGCGTGCATTGTTTAATCGTTTATTGCCCTACCTCAAAAGCGCTGTTCGTCGGTACATTTGGTCTGAGACGGATGTCCAAGATGTACTTCAAGAAGCGTTCATTCGCATATTCCGAAACTTGGATCAATTTGATCAGACGAAAGGCCAAGTTCATACGTGGGCTAGGAAAATTGCAGTGAATGTTGCCATCACCGAAGGGATCAAGGAATCCAAGCGAATGTCACGCTTGGACTCCAATTCAGTCACGCAAGAACACGAAGTTTATTCTGACGCGCATGAACACGATGTATTACGAAAGTTAGATTTAGAATCACTCCTGCAGAGCTTGCAGTTAATGCCACGCATCAATTATAATGTGCTCTTTCTCTATGCCGTTGATGGGTATTCCCATGATGAGATTGCTGCCATGATGGACATTACGGCTGTAATGTCTAGAAAGCGATTGTCAAGGGCAAAACAGTGGATTGTTTCTAGATTTCATCTCGACGGGACAGAATTAATACTCAAAAAAAGCATGAGTCATGAAATGGATTGAAGATATACTGAAAGACAAATTCGGGAATTCTAAAGCGGATACAGATCCTCTGTTGGATGAAGTGCTTTGGAACAAGGTTGCAACTGGCTTGGGTTCACCGGTTCCAGGAGGTGGTTCAGATGCTAGAAAAATGATTGGATTAAAGTGGGCCGCACTTGGAGGTTTTGTGATGCTTGGAATCGGCGTTTGTGTTGGATTGAAAGTTAATGAGTTTGGCAATCAAGCTGATGCATTATCTGTTCAGGTTGTGAAAACGGAAGAGGCGGTCCTGGATAACAACCCATCAAAAGAGGTTCCGTTAGCAGATATAAAAGAAGAAGAGACGGATATTTTAGTTGTTTCCCCCACTGAAGAAGCATTGCCAACCGAGTACGCATCCCATCCATTCGAGACAATTCAATCTGACCCCACCACCGCAGCTTTACAGGTCAAGATCCAAGGTCGGGAGGAAATACAAGACAAGGAACCCCAACCATTGGGTTCATCAATCTTAACCTCGGATGTCCTTTTTGACGGGCAAGAGGTAATGTCAGCAGACAAAGAGGAAGCAACATTTGAAGCGTCGGCAGAGGAACGTAAGCACCCTCCCGTGATGCCTATGCAGCTTAGATTACCTCCCGGGTATTCCTCAATCATTGGGGATTTGAACAAAACTCATTTAAATGAACCATCGCTCCCAAAGTATTTCGCTTTAAGGACCTTTGGTGGGATAACCTTGAGTGATTTTCAATACACCAACGAGGACCTCAGAATATTCAGTGATCATTTCTATGCTGGGTCGAGTGCAGGAGGAGGAGTCGCAGTGGATTTTTACTTCAAAAATCAGCAGTGGTCGGTGGGATTGGGTTGGTCCGATTATGCCCAGCGATTGGAATTTGAGCACACATGGCAAACGGAATACGTAGACCCTGAGGGTATTATTTCCGTTGAGGTTGATCCTGAATCAGGGGACACTCTGGCGGTGGGCACTGGCCCTGTATTGGTGACGGCGACGCACAATCGCCACCTCCGCACTTACAACCACTTTAACACCTTGATCATCCCCTTCGAGTGGCGCAAGGAATTTATGATTTCACGGTGGACGCTTGGATGTGGTTTCGGAGGGAATCTCCTCGTTCGGACCGGAGAGCGAGGTCAGTCTTTTGTTGATGTGGGAACCTTGGCAGCCTTCAATGAAGCCGACTTGCCTCGGTCTCGAATCTCTTGGTCTCCGGTGGCTCGGTTTTATGCGGGATATCAATTCCAACCCGAATGGAGACTGGATGCATCTGTGGGATTGGGTTTTCAAACGATGCGAAGTATAGGAAATAATCAGGAGAACAGTCCGGGACTGAAGCAGTGGGATGGGCAACTTAGAACATTAGAGATTTCCGCGGGTATCACACGATTTTTTGAAATACCACGATTTAAAACTGCGAAATAAAAAATAAGTTTATGCGACTTCCGGTCACAAAAAAGCAATTCGGATAGTAATACACTTCAAACGATAGTTGAAACAAAATATTAACTAATACAATTATGAAAAACCTTTTAATTGCCTTTGGGTTGGCCTTAATCACCCTAACAAGTTTTGCTCAATCTACAGCATGGTCTGTAATTGAAGGAAGTGAAGACCACACGCTGCTTGAAGCTGCAATTAGCGTATCGGGATTACAAGACACCTTAGAAGGTGAAGGTACATTTACAGTATTAGCTCCAACTGATGCTGCATTTACAATTTTAGCAGAGGGAATGGAAATTCCAGTTGAACAACTACTTGAACTACCAAACCTTACTGAAATTCTTATGTACCATGTACTCCCAGAAGTATATTTATATGAGATACTTCTCCAATCTGGGGTTAATTCTATGCGTAATACTTTACTCAATGAACCTATTTACTTTCAATCATTAGCTACAAGTGTTACTGTGAATTATGAAGCTTCAATAACCGCATCAGACATTATTACTGATAATGGGGTGGTTCATGTAATTGACAGAGTAGTACTTCCCCCTAACGGCTTCGGTGAATGTAATGCTTCATTTGATGTATCACAGGAGGAAAATTCATTAGGAGTAATTATTACAATTTACGATTATAACTCAAATGCAAATTATACTTGGGACTTTGGAGACGAAAGCACTCCTAGCAATGACCCCTTCCCTACGTATACTTATGATACAAACGGACCTCATCTCCTTTGTTTAATTGTAGAAGATGTTGATTTAGAATGTGGAGACACTTATTGCCAGTATATCTCAGTAGATTCATTAGGGGTGTTGAATGGGTTTATAGATGGGTTTACTATCAATGTAGTAGACGGTGGTGAAAGTGGTTCAGTTAATGGTGTTAGTGAGATTCAAAACATCCAACGTCCACTAGATAACAATTATTATAATGTTATGGGTCAAAGATTTGATAACCTTCGACACATCCCATTTGGAACGATTTATATTTTTAATGGTAAGAAATACATTCGTACCGAAAACTAAAGACTAATACAAGTATGAAAAACATTCTTGCCTTAAATCTATCTTTCCTAGCATTTTTAGTAAGCATTAACATGAATGCACAATGGGGTTTCACGCTTTACGATGCACTCAATGAATTAACGTTCGCTACGGAAACCAACAACAACGATCCGTGTTGTGCGATGTCCGGATACGCATTTCAGGGCTTCAATATGGAACAGCTTGACGACGAGAACAGCACATACACTGTATTCGTCCCAACGCAAGAAGCCGTTGAGGGTGTGCTCGAAGTGATGAACTTGAACATGTGGGATGGTCTCAACTTTTCCGACATGGTTCCGGCACTGAACTACCACATAGTACCCGGTATATGGATGGCAGCAGATCTGGAGGACGGTATGTCTTTGTTGACCTTGGAAGGGCAAAGCCTAAGTGTTTCAATTGGAAGCGGCGTGAGGGTTGATGAGGCCAATGTTATTCAAACCGATATTATCGCCGACAACGGCGTCATTCATGTCATCGATGCAACATTAGCGCCCGCTGGATATCCTGAAGCAACAGTTGTGCAGGTCGTTGTCCAAAGCGAAGCCCACACTTCTTTTGCGCAAGGAATCACGAACGCCTATCTCACGGACTACCTTTCTGCTCAAGCATTGGAAGCAGATGATGATGCCAACGGTGATCCTCTTCCGGGTCCATTCACTGTTTTTGCACCCACTGATGATGCAATCAATATGTTTGCTGCGACTTACGGTTATGTTGACGCACAATCGTTTTTGACATCACAATACGTGGATGAATTCATAGAACGTCATATCGTTACGGGCAACTTTATGAGCACGGATTTGAGCGATGGCCAAACCTTGACATCTTTGTCGGGCGAACCTGTGACCCTTTCCATTGGTGCGGAAGGGATACAAGCTTCTGGCGCTGAAGTTGAAATCGCCGATCTCGTAGCCTACAATGGCGTAGTGCATTCCATTGCTGCAGTATTGCCATTCGATATCCCAATTGTTGAGGGCACGTGTGGCACATGGACCATTAACTTATTCAACGCAAGCTCGTCAGAAGATTGGGGTGGCACAACCTTAGATATTTATGTTGACGGCATCATGATTGCTTCAGAGACGAATAACGCTTTGGCAACGGATGCGAACAATGACGGGTCGCCCGAAGCCTTTGGCACAAGCTCGTTCTCATTTGCTGTAAACTTGGGCTCGACCATCGATGTCATTTTC
>CAWVYB010000145.1:0-5970 GCA_963934215.1 uncultured Flavobacteriales bacterium
GAAACGGTGGAGCTTCGCCAAACCATTCTTGGGCGCATCTTTGGGTTTGGCGATGTTGTGCTCAGCGGAACTGGAAACAGCACGCTTGTTTTCAAAAACGCTTCCAATCCGATTGAGGTTAAAAAAGCCATCGACAACCAATTGATCTGACTGCTTTCAAGGCTTGGTGAGATTGCGTCCAATCTCTTCCAACCCTTCTAGCAGTCCGCTCATGTCCTCATCGTTGGTTAACGGATTTTGGAATGTGCACCGGAGCCACGTCTGGTCTCCAAAAACCGTTTTCACCAAGTAATAAGGCCCTTGATCAATCATCTGCCGGCGCAATGCGTCGTTGTCAAAATCCATTGATCGAAAGCAGACAATGTTGGAGTGGGGGTGACTGAAGAGTTCCCATCTGGGCCGTTGATCCACTTTCAAGGCAAAGGATTGCGCGTTCTCGATGAGCCGATCAACGAGGCTCTCCCACAGCTTTGGTCCGTGGTTTTCCCAAATACCATATACCGCAGCGCTGAGCATGCGCTTGGTGCATTCAAACGTGCGCTTGCTGAAATTCCACCACTCTTCCTCCTGGGATTCGTAGAGGTAATTCGCTTCATGAGAAAATGCCGCATATCCGTCTTGTCCATTGCGGTAAAACAGCCCGGTACACAGAGCCGGAACCCCCAACATCTTATGGAAGTCCATCGCGATGGAATCAGCCCGCTCCATGCCCTTGAGGACCGTACGATGCGTTTTCGAGAAAATCTGGGCTGCGCCGTGGGCGCCGTCCACATGAAACCACATGTCATGCTGTGCGGCAAAATCAGCCATCATCTCCAAATCATCAAACGAGCCGGTCGACGTCGTACACGCGCTTCCCACGATTGCCAGCACTTCAAACCCCCAGTTTTTAGCTTCTTGGTATGACTCCAATAAAGCCTTCCCATCCATCTGATGCTGTTCATTCGTGGCCACTTTAAAGATGCCCCCATCTCCCCAGCCCATGACCTGAGCCGCACGCGCCACACAATAATGTGCCTGATCGCTGACCAACAACGCACAAGGCTTGCTCGTGCCATCTCGCCAGGCGTTGCCAGGATAACGCCGCTGTCTCGCCGCGAGAAGTGCCGTTAAATTGGCCAAGGTGCCCCCATGACATAGCACACCATTGGACTCCGGACCGAGCCCCATAAACTCAGCAATAGATCGCATCACCGCCTCCTCCATGGGCGACGACGCTGGGCCCATTTCATCGATGGCCATGCCGTTATTCAAAAGTGACGTAGTAGCCTGCAACCAAGCGAGCTCAGGAAACGGCACTGCCACTTGGTGTCCTGCATAGCGAGGATCATGCAATTTATTCGATCGATCGACCATCCTTTCGATCAGGTCCTTTCGAATGAGACCGGTGTCAGAAAGATCCTTCGATCCTTCCAATTCCGATTGCCACTGAGCCAATCGCTCTTCGGGCAACCCCTTTGGCAAGACACGGTCAAACTGACGGGACCAAGCCCCTTCCAGGTATTGAGCCAATTGTTTCTGAACAGATTCACCGCTTTGTTCGAAGTCTTTGAGGCGATAATGATTGGCCCAATGAGAGCGATCAGACAACTTAGAAAACTCTTCCATGAGCGAAAGTTCGCAGGTATAAGGCGGAATTCGGTGTTTTTTCCGTTTCTTGCATTCGAAATTTAGAAACACAACACACTACCATGAAGAAACTCATGTTCACACTTGCGCTTTCAGCGCTCGTAACAATGGGCACTCAGGCCCAAAAGCAGATGGGAGATGAGCACAACATCGAGGTGAGCTTCACCCCGTTCTCAGGCAGCCCTATTGACGGATCGACTATCAAGTATCGAAACTTCTTGGAAGATAACCGCGCATTCCGCTTGTCTTTGGCCATTTCTAACTCCAATGACGTGCATGCATACTCGCAGGATGGACAGATTAACGAATCTGACCCTGTAAGCCCGCAATTGAACATCACAACCAAGTCTTCGTCTTTCGGATTCGCTCCTGGTTATGAACTTCACTTTGATGGAACAGACAACTTGTCTCCATACTTCGCTTTTGAAGTGCCTATTGTTTTGGGCAACCGTAATGACGCGCAAGAGTTATGGGGAGCAGATGACATCAATGATGCAGGACAGCCTGATCAGTATGTTACTTGGACCGTAGAGAACGAGCAGAGCTTCCGTTATCTTGGTTTGAACCTCTTGTTCGGAGCGGACTACTACTTTTCTGATGCGATCTACCTCGGCTTCGAAGCAGGGCTTGGATTCGGATCGACGACATTTGGAAACCACAGCATCACAACAAGCAACTTGACGGCCTTTAATATGGAATTCAACAATGCATTCAGCACAGAACAAGCTGGGGCCGAAGTCATGGGTGAGTTTGTTGGTCAATTGCCTTTCAGCGCAGTTGATGGTGTGATTTACAACGAATACTTCGAGACCGAAGTACCGGCCGATGATGCATACTACTCTGGGCCAAACCATATCTCCAACACCACATTGGGCAACATGTTCCAAGGTGCGTTGCGTGTTGGTTTCTTGTTTGACTAAACGATTTGAACGTATTTTGAAGGCGACTCCTATGGGGTCGCCTTTTTTTTTGCTCCAATAAATTCGCATGCAACTATCCATTCATTTCGAGGGCGTTGACTTCACTGCAACGGGCGATGCGCCCGTCGATCTCAGTTTAGCTTTTCAAGAAGCCGGAGGCCCCAGTGCTTGGTACGTTGAGCCGATGCGGATTGAGCCTGTCCGAGCAAATGGGTTTCTTGGCTCAGTCGCAGAAGGTGGTGATGTTAATTTTCGGGATGTGACGTTCAATCCACACGGGAATGGCACCCATACCGAGTGTGTTGGGCACATTTCTGAGGCAGCTCACTCTGTGAACAGAATCTCGATTCCCCCTCTGATGCCGTGCTTGATCGTGTCCATACAGCCAGAGTTCAAAAATGAAGACCACGTCATCACGGCCAAGGCGCTAGAATTGGCTTCAGGCCGCTATTGGGGTGACCAGGCCATACCGCCAGCCCTTGTTCTTAGAACGCTCCCTAATAGCCCTGAAAAGCGCTCTAAAAACTGGTCCAACACCAATGCTCCCTACCTAGAAGCTCCGGCTGCTCAATGGTTGGTTGATCGTGGAGTCGAACATTTGCTATTGGACTTGCCCTCTGTTGATCGTGAGCAAGATGGCGGTGCCCTCGCTGCACATCATATTTTTTGGCAATGGCCTGCAAGTCCGAGAGAGCAGGCCACCATTACCGAATTCATCTTCGTCCCAGATACCTTGAAGGATGGATTGCACTTGTTGAATTTACAAACGGCTCCATTCGAATTGGATGCTACACCGAGTCGGCCGGTGATCATCCCCTGTTATTAAGTTATCGATTGTTACAACGATCAATTTCGATTGCGACGAATGAAACGTTGGGCCTATTCGCGTTGTTCAATGTCCAAAAACCAATTGGATCATTAAATCGAGCTGGCACCGACCCCTCCGCCTTGCAATGCACATTCTTGCAACAAATCGAAATGCACTTGACGATATTCCGGCCATGCTTCGGACCCCCGATTTTAAAAAACTCAAAATTCAACCTTTGGAAACCAAAGACAAAACGTAGTCAAATGACCGTGGTCCTTGGACACGCCAATAGACCCTCCTAATTGGTTTACTACCGATCGTGTAATTGTCAAACCCAAACCCGCTCCCTCTTTTTTTAAGGTGAAATGCGGTTGAAAGACCTGTTCTAGTTGAGACTCTTTGATTCCCGTCCCATTGTCTTGGACGGTGATTTGCCATCCATCATTTCGATTCTCACAGACAATGCGAATGACCTTGTTCGGTTGGTCAACCATTGCTTGTATTGCGTTGGAAATGAGGTTATTGAAAACTCTAAGCAGATGGGGCATCGACCCCCTCACAACGACATGACCTCCAAAACCTTCGACTTCCCATTGGATTTGGTCATCTCCAATTTGAAAGAGACCCGTGACCTCCTCAATCACTCTGGATAGATTGACGGGTTCTAAATCTTGAATTCCGATATCCGCCAAAAGCGAAAAGTCCTGAGCGATTTCCGCCAACACATCAATTTGCGTTGAGGCTGTTTTACAGAATCGTTTCAAGCGAGCGTCAAAATCTGGACTTTGGTCCACCCATGAACGCTCCAATTGTTGCACACCCAGTTTGATTGGGGTCAATGGATTTTTAATCTCATGTGCGACTTGCATGGCCATCAAGCGCCACGCTCCTTCACGTTCCTTTTGTGCCAACTCCTCTATCGTCTTTTGCAAATGCCTTAAGAGCGTATTGTATTCCTCAACCAACCCTCCAATAGCGTCGGATTGCTTGTATGCAATCGGAAGTTGTTCTTGGGTGGGGTCAAGCTCACTCATTCGATCGCGAATGAGTGTTAAGATTCGAATAAGTCGATTCGAAAGAAGCGCAGCAATCAGCGCACCTCCCAATATCAAAACCACGTAAAGTGGAGCCAACTGAATCAAGAAGCTTTTAAAGTTTCCTGTTTCTACTGTGCGTTTTTCATATCGCACTTGCGCTATTCCGACCACCTTGTCTTCGGAGTTTTTGACGTTCCAGTATGCCAATACCACTTCACCGAAGTCCTTGCGTTCAACACTCTCCGCAGAATGACCCAATGGGGAGAGAATCGCGTCTGGCAAGCGCATATCGGCCGCTTCATTTGCTTCAACGGAGGATTGCGTTAGCAACCTCCCGTCCGGCGCGTACAATGAAATATCCAAACCATGGACATCCGATAATTCACAAATCCGATCGGAGAAAACCAACGGAATGTCCTCTGTATAAAATGGTCCGGGTATGCGGTCCAGTACATACGCCATGCTGCGCTCGATGGCGACTTCCTTTCTTAATAGGCGCTGCTCGTTGTATTGTGCGTCCTGTTGAACTGCAAATTGCCAAGCCACCCAAATCGTGCCCGTCATTGACAGCACCATCAGGAGCAACATCGAAAGAAGTATGCGAAAATGAAATCCCATGACCCGAATCTACGTAGAGCGAACCGGAATCAAACGTCATGCCACAACCCGTGGGGTTGGTTTTATGCACTCAATGCCTCTGACCCCGCTACAATCTCCAAGATCTCCGTTGTGATGGATGCCTGACGAGCCTTGTTGTATGAGATGCGCAAGTCTCGCAGCATGTCACCCGCATTCTCCGTCGCTTGGTGCATCGCTGTC
Organism: uncultured Flavobacteriales bacterium; assembly: GCA_963934215.1. Classification (GTDB taxonomy): domain Bacteria; phylum Bacteroidota; class Bacteroidia; order Flavobacteriales_D; family Sanyastnellaceae; genus UA16. Next base: position 5,214 of record CAWVYB010000145.1, read on the forward strand.
ATCCGCGCGCCGTGCTCAGCTGCATTGCTGTCAAGTATGCCCTTATACAACTGCACTTTCAGTGAGCTCGGGATAATTTGCTCTACAATTTCCGCTTGAGAAGGCTCAAATAAATAGTCCGTATCCATAGCGCTCTCATCCTCAGAAGCTGACGCTACCAAAGGAAGGAAGTTTTCTGTGGTTATGTCCTGAACTGCAGCATTTACAAAGCGATTGTAAATGATTTTCACGTCGTCATATTGACCCTTTACAAACTGGGTCATGATATCCTCACCGATCTTTTGAGCGCGCTCAAAATTGAGGTCATCATAAATTTTCCATGCGTCTTCGTCAAACCCAACTGCCTTCAATTCACTGCGCTTCAAAAAGGCTTCATACGCCTTCTTTCCAATCGGCAATACATGGTATTCAACCCCTTCGTCATGCATCAACGCGTTTGCAGCTTTGATGATGTTGTTGTTGAACCCCCCACACAAACCGCGATTGGACGTAATGGCCACAATCAAAACCCGCTTTACGTCTCGCTGTTGCGAGTACACTCCATCACTGCTATCCAATGAGGCACTTACGTTTGAGAGAACGCCTTGCAACTTCTCAGCATAGGGGCGCATTCGTGTAATCGCGTCTTGGGCCCGGCGAAGCTTCGCTGCGGCAACCATTTTCATGGCCGACGTGATCTGCATCGTGTTTTGCACCGATGTGATCCGCTCCCGTACTTCTTTGAGACCTCCAGCCATGATTCAGATTATGCGTATTG
>CAWVYB010000146.1:0-5961 GCA_963934215.1 uncultured Flavobacteriales bacterium
GGATTCCCAAGAACCCAAAGCTCATGTTCCAGATTTGCCAAAAAGAAAGTGACTTGGACGGAGAGGCTTTCAAATTCATCATGTCATTTTTCACAATAATACTGTGACAGGGCTTCTGTCGATGATGGCTTCAACAAAAAAAGCACTGACCCGCGAAGGTCAGTGCTTTTCATAACACAGTGATCTGTGTAGATTATTCGCAAGGATAGCTGTAGGCAGCTAGGAACTCCAACAAGTCTGCTGAGCCGACCAACCCGTTGCCATCTGTGTCAAATGGACAATCGGACTCGCCACTTGGCATTTCGCATGAACCATCGTCCATGGTCGCATCCGCATTGTAGTTTGGAGCTTCTTCATACGTGCAACCCATTACATCAAAGACGCACGACTCATCATCAACCAACGCCAAAGGACAGTAGTTACTAGCCATTTCATCCATACAACCCGAGAACGTACAACTTCCATCTTCAAACGAAGCATCCGGGTCATAGTTCGATGCATTGGGGTACAAACACCCTCCCGCAATACATGACCCGTCATCCACATTGGCAGCTGGGTCATAATTCTCTGCATTCGGATTCGTACACCCAGGATACTCGCAACTACCATCATCGTCTGTGGCATCGGCATTGTAATTCGGTGCATCGTCATCTGTGCAACCTGGAATTTCCAATTCATCGCAAATCCCATCGTTGTCGACATCACTTATGCAGCCTCCATTGCAATCGTAATACTGCACCGGGAAGTCGCAGGAACCATCGTTGGTATTGGCCGTTGCATCATAATTGCAAGCCGCCTCGTCAGTACAACCCAAGAATTCACATGAACCGTCATCATCCGTTGCCGATGCGTCATAGTTGTCTGCATCGTCGTTGGTACAGCCCGGGATTTCGAGTTCATCACACACGCCATCGTTGTCCGCATCATTCAAACATGCTCCCTCACAATCCAAGTAATCCTCGGCATAGGTGCATTCTCCTGATTCAGCTTCCGCTTCCTCATCGTAGTTGCATGCTGCTGAATCCGTACATCCGAAGTTCAAATCAGGGAAGACCAACAACTGGTCCAAAGCCTGAGGGTTGTCCCCATTTTGCGCTCGGTATTGGATGCTGACCTGGAAGGTCACTTCACCCGTTGTCGTCAATTGAGCAAGCAAGACTTGACCGTTTTCATCCGGAAAAGCAGCCGGCTCCAAATCTGGCAACACGAACCAGCTCGCACCGAGATCATTGCCGACCTGGAAATCGCCTCCGGTAGCAAACACCTGTGCCGCGTCGTCCGTGCCCACCGTTGAAATACTGACTGTATTGTCTTCGCCTCCGATGGTCATCCAACTATCATACGCAACGTCAGGATCAACCAAGACAGCGGCTGGGTTGATTTCACTCGCAAACGTACCGCCCAATGCATTCTGATAGAATGAAGACGAGGAACTTATATTAATGGCGTTTCCTGCTTGAGCAAAAACCGCTGTCATTTGATCCTGGGGATTGTCAAAATTGGCATAGACCCGGAAAGTGCGCATCCCCTCTTCAGGTATGTTTTCTGAGATCAACTCATACGACAAGCCCGAATAACTCGGCTCGGGATAATCACACGTTCCGTCATCCAACGTCGCTGCTGGATCATAATTGGATGCAGCTGCATCCGTACATCCCAAACCGGACGTCTCTACCATCGGAAAAGTCAATGGCAGTCCCGTAATCTCAACCGACTCATCCGCTTCATCACGAATCTGAAGGTTGACCAAGATGTCCGTCGTACCATCAGTCGTAATCTGCGCTACCAAAACTTTACCCTCAACAGGCACAGCCTGATCCGAAGATCCTGGGATCAAGTACAGAGACCCTCCTAAGAATGTGTTCACGTTCAGTGCATCGCCTGCTTCAAAAGAAGAGAAGAAAGCATCCATGCCCACACTGCCGCTTGAATCATCCACACCTGGTGCCGCGCCAAGCGTTACCCATGAGTCAAATTCCAAAGAAGGGAATCCTGCAAAAAACAAGGGGTTGATTCCCGCAGCTGTTGGACCACCTACAGCATCCTGATAGAAGGAAGTCGAAGGCATGATTTGCCATGGCGAAGCCTCGGTACCATACATAGCAGTGACCTCGATGTCATCCGAAGCAAACACGGCATAGACACGATATGTCGTCATACCGTCGATACCATCCTCCGCGAATACCTCGTATTCCAAGCCTTGGACCAAGCCATCCAGCCATACGCAGCTACCATTGTCCGTTAAAGCCTCGGAGTCATAGTTGTCGGCTGTTTCTGCCATGCAACCAAAGACTTCCAATTCATCGCAAATATTGTTGTTGTTTTCGTCATTGGCACAAGAGCCATCGCAATTCAAAAGCTCCTCTGGATAAACACACGAACCGTCGTCATCTGTAGCCGATTGGCTGTAGTTGCAGGCCATCTCATCCGAACAACCTGGTGTTTCCAAGTCGTCGCAAACTCCATCGCCATCCGTATCACTGAGGCAGACTCCTTCGCAGTCATATCCTGTTTCTGGCAAGTTCCCGTCGCAATCGCAAGTTCCTGCAGCGATGCCACCACCACCACAGACACCGCACTCATCAAAACTCGCGCAAGAACCGTCATCGTCCGTTGCTGAAGTGCTGTAGTTACAAGCTGTAACATCCGTACAACCCGCTGTTTCGAATTCATCACAGACGCCGTCATTGTCGGCATCGTTGAGGCATTGGTCATTGCAGTCATACCCCGCATTCGGGAGCGTGCCATCACAATCGCATGTACCCGGCGCAATGCCCGATCCACCGCAAACACCACATTCATCCAAATACGCGCATGAATCGTCTTCCACGTTGGCCGTAACGTCATAGTTGCAAGCCGTGGAATCCGTGCAGCCCTCAACAATCACTTCGCCTGCACACACGCAATCATCGCTGTACACATCGTTGATGGTACCAGCGTCGACGTCGTCACAGGTGTCACCTGGATTCAGACATGAGCCGTCGTTGATCTCTGCCGTAACGTCATAGTTGCAAGCATCCATGTCCGTGCAACCGCCCTGAAGCTCAGGGAACGTAATCTCCAGCCCATCCGTGTTATAGGTCTCCGAATTCGCATCATCGTACTGGAAATTCATCACTAAATGCAAGATCCCGTCCGTGGTCAATTGAGCGACCAAAACACGCAAGTCATCACCGGCAATCGCGTCCGCTGAAGAACCCGGAACGATGTACCAAGAAGCTCCTGTGAACGTGTCAACCGTAAAGCTATTGCCGTTGTTGAAATCGACCAAGTAGCCATCAAGCCCCACTGAACTCACGCCTCCTGTGCCGTTGCTATCCTCGGTTCCAATCGTGAACCAACTGTCTGAACCGATTTCAGGGAACATGGCCACGAAGGCCGGATTGATACCCTCTCCCAAATTCGACCCCAGGGCCGTTTGGTAAAACGACGTAGTCGTCTCCACCGTCAAAGGAGCGTTTTGATTCTCACCAACCGTACCATACACCGCTACCAATTCATTGGTCGGTGCATCAAACGTGGCATAAACACGATATGTGGTGCCGTACTCCGATGTGGCTACTTCCTCTACTTCAATGCCTGCGGGTCCCGTTGGAAGCAATTCGCCTTCACAGTCGCAATTGCTCGTATACACATCATCAACAGTGTTATTCAAACCATCATCACACGCATCACCAGGAAACTCGCATGAGCCGTCATTCTCGTTAGCATCAGCGTTGTAGTTGCAAGCCGCAGAATCCGTGCAGCCAAAAAGAATCAATTGACCCTCACAATTGCAGTCCGCGGTATACACATCTCCCGCAGTGGCACTGTCTTCGTCATCACAGGCGTCACCCGGATTGATGCACCCTGTATTCGCATTGGCTGTCGCTTCGTAGTTGCATGCATTGGAATCCGTGCAGCCTTCAACAATCACATCGCCTGCACAAACACAATCATCGCTATACGCATCGTCCATGGTGCCAGCGTCGCCATCGTCACAGGCGTCGCCTGGATTCACACATGAACCGTCGCTGATCTCTGCCGTGGCGTCGTAGTTGCAAGCACTTTCATCCATGCAACCAGCAGGCAGTTCAGGATACACCAACGTCAATCCATCCAAATTTGAAGTGGTGCCATTGGCATCGTCATATTGAACATTCACAACGAGGTCAAGAATACCATCCGTGGTCAATTGAGCAATGAGGACACGCTGGTCGTCACCCGAAATAGCGTCCGTGGATGAGCCGGGAATAATAAACCACGATGCCCCCGTAAACGTATCGACAGTGAACCCAGACCCGTTATTGAAACCATCCCAATAAGCTTCCATGCCGACTGAGCTAACCCCTCCACTTCCGTTCGTGTCTTCTGTCCCAATGGTCAGCCAGCTGTCTGCATCAATCTCAGGAAACATGGCAACGAAAGCCGGATTGATGTTCTCTCCTAAATCCCCTCCGAATACGGATTGAAAAAACGACGTGGAAGACGAGATCGTCAATGGAGCGTTTTGATTCTCACCAACCGTTCCATAAATCGCAATCAATTCATCGTCGTTTGCATCAAACGTGATGTACACGCGATACGTTGTTCCGAATTCTGTGGTTGCGTGAACCTCGGCTTCGATACCTGATACAGCCGCAAACAAAGGGGTAACACACAAAAGCCAAAAGGCAGTCAAGAGATAGTTTTTCATAACAGTTTATGAGAAGCCCGTTTCCAGGCTTTGTTCTCGCTCAATCTACAATGAAGTGAGCAATCGAGCAACTATCTGAGTGAATTTAACCTAACCGTTAGGTTGCATACGCTGCATCAAAGCGGCTGTTGACGCGTCATGTTCTCCAGTCACACCTCTACTCCATTCTGATAGCACCTTTCCAGCCAACTGCTTGCCCAATTCTACACCCCACTGGTCGTAGCTGCATACATTCCAAAACAACCCTTGCAAGAAGATGCGGTGCTCGTACCAAGCGATGAGCTGGCCCAACGATTGGGGATCCAAACGGTCCATCAGCATGAACCCTGTAGGACGATTTCCTTCGAAAATGCGGTGCGGTGCGATGGCTGCAATTTCTTCAGCGGTTGCTCCCTTCACCGTCATTTCCTGTTCAACCTGCGCTTTGGACTTGCCAATCATCATAGCCTCTGCTTGAGCCACAGCATTGGCGAGCAACTTCTCATGGTGCTGATCAAATCGAGAGTGCGGCTCGATGCACGCAATGATATCCGCCGGATGGACGGTCGTGCCTTGGTGAAGCAATTGATAAAACGCGTGCTGACCATTGGTTCCTGCCTCTCCCCAGATTACAGGACCTGAGGCATGATCGATTCGCTTTCCATCCCGTCCCATTGACTTGCCGTTGGACTCCATGTCCGCTTGTTGCAAATACGCAGGGAAACGATCTAAATCTTGAGCGTATGGAAGAACCGCGTAAGTGGGAAACTTCAAATATTCCACATACCACAAACCAATAAGAGCGGCGACGAGAGGCATATTGGATCGACCATCGGCTAGCTGAAAGTGCTGGTCCATGGATCGTGCACCGGACAACAAGGCCCGGAAATTCTCCGCGCCTATGGAACACGCCACGGACAAACCAACCGGGCCCCAAAGACTGTATCGGCCACCCACCCAGTCATCAAAACCAAAGATCCGCTCCTCTGGAATTCCGAATGCCTGAGCCGAAGCCAAGTTGGTCGAGACTGCCGCAAAATGTTGGGCTACGGCCTCTTCTCCAAGCGCCTCCACGAGCCAATGCTTGGCCTCCATCGCATTGGCCATCGTTTCCTGCGTGGTAAACGTTTTGCTGACCACGATGAATAAGGTGTTTTCAGGATTCAATCCGGACAACACAGACTCCAGATGCGCTCCATCCACATTGCTTACGAAATGCGTCTTTGGACCACGGGAATGGCTGCGCAATCCCTTGGTGACCATCAATGGACCCAAATCCGACCCTCCAATTCCAATGTTCACCACAT
>CAWVYB010000147.1:0-5944 GCA_963934215.1 uncultured Flavobacteriales bacterium
ATTATGAGACGTTCAAAGCAATGGGAGTTTCGGCTCGCTTGTTTCAATCGGCTAACCCCTCCAATGCGAACAGTACGGCCGTTCTTTTTGATGTGACGGATGTGCCTGCTTTCGAAGCATTCACCAGCAGTCCTGAAGGAGCAGCAAGTGCAGAGAATGCCGGTGTTAAGATGAACACCTTGGAATTTTACAGCGAACAAACCCCTTAATTGGAGTTGATTTGTTGGATGGAAAGGGGCTGCAGCGATGCAGCCCCTTTTTGCTGTTAAGTTGTTTTGATTTTTCATCGTGCACAGCCCAATCGAATCTATAAACAACTAAAAAAGAGTGGTTTAATTGCCTTTAGAGGCTGGTTTTACGGGCTGTCTTTTTCGCTTGCTCAAAGCGAGAGTACTGCCTACATTTGCAATCGGTTGGCTTGCAAGTGAGCAAGCGTCCGAGACCTTTGAGTAAATTTCACCAACCTGATTCACACATGAAGAAGTTGTTTGCCCTCCTCGCTATCGCAGGGCTGTTTCTCGTAAATGTTCCCATGACTGCTTGGTCCCAAGAGGCCGCAACGGAACTTTCAGTTGATACTGCCGCTACTTCAGCAGACATGGATTCCATTTCGATGGAAGAAGCTATGATGGATTCCACCGCAGTGGAGGAAGTCGTAGAAGTTGAATCAATTGCTGAACCTGTAGAGGAGACGCGGGAGGTGTTGAGCTTCCACCAGACAGTGAAGAAGTACTTCATTGAAGGTGGTGCAACGTTCATGGCGTTTGTACTCATTTGTTTGATTCTCGGTTTGGCTTTGAGCATCGAGCGAATCATCTATTTGAACATGGCCACAACCAATTCCGGTAAGCTTGTTGAGGAAATTGAAGAGGCTCTCGGAAAGGGAGGTGAAAAGGCCGCCATGGAAGTCTGCCGCAACACGCGGGGTCCTGTAGCGACCATCTTCTACCAAGGCCTGGATCGCTCAGCAGGAAGCTATGAAGAAGTCGCGAAGGCGATTGAGGATTATGGCAGTGTAGAAATGTCCAAACTGGAACGCGGTCTAAGCTGGATTAGCTTGTTCATTGCATTGGCTCCGATGTTGGGCTTTATGGGTACGGTTATCGGTATGATTTCGGCATTTGATAAAATTGCAGAAGCCAACACGATCAACGCATCCATTGTGGCGGGAGGTATTAAGGTGGCTTTGATTACGACCGTTTCAGGTTTGATTGTAGCGATCATTTTGCAGATTTTCTACAACTATATCTTGTCGAAGATTGACAGTATCGTCTTGGACATGGAAGAAGCTTCTATGGACCTCGTTGACTTGTTGTATAAGCGTAAACTTCAAGGTAAATAATCTTAGCAATCATGGGAGATAAAGGACTACGTTTAGGCTTGTCCAGCCTCCGGATTGCGGTCATTGTAGCGGGGATTCTACTCAGCTATTTGATCACTTCCCGAAGTGGATCGGATGAGACCTTTGTTGAAGGACAAGAGCGTTACGGCGCTCTGTTGGATGGGCTGTTTTACATCATCTATTTTGTTGGGATTGCCTGTGCAGCAGCATCCATCATCTTTGGCTTGGTGTTTTTCATTTCAAACATCAAAGAGAAGATGGGTACGCTTGCCGGAATCGTAGGATTCTTGGTGTTGGGCTTGATTAGCTTCTATGTGCTTGCAGACGATACCGTCATGCGTGCGTATGAGGTGAGCGGAATCAAGGTCACTCCGGGCGAAAGCATGTTTGCTGGAGGCGGATTGTACTTTGTCTATCTCTTGGGAGGACTTTCAGTTCTGACCATTTTAGCTGCAGAAATTCGCAGCGCTCTGAAATAAAGGGACAATGGCTCGCCGAGAATTAACAGAAATCAATGCAGGCTCGATGGCGGACATTGCGTTCCTCCTTCTGATTTTTTGGTTGGTCACCACCACCATTGAATCGGACGAAGGGATCAAACGTCAACTTCCGCCACCTGTTCCGCCAGACATTGATGTACCGCAGGCCAAAGAACAGAATGTTTTTAATGTCAAGGTGAATTTCTTGGACTTGCTACTCGTAGAAGGAGAGCCTTTGGACATCGAAGACTTGAAGGACAAGGCAAAGGATTTTTTGATCGCAACAGGAGATGGTGTTATGTCACATCCTGTAGGTCGGGAAATGGTAGGGCGCAATCGAGAGGTTGTGCTGGTTACCGGGTCGAATGGAAAGACCAATGCAGCTTTTCCAGAGCGTGTATGGGTTCGGAAGGACGATGTGCGGCAACGCATTGGGGAGTACGAAATGTTTGTCTCCACCGCTACGGATGAGAATCGCCGCAAGAATTACACGAAGGTTTTGCAGAAATGGCGGGAGAAGTTGACTACGATTACGTTGCTAGGCGGCGATTTTAAGGAGCTTCCGTCTTCAGCATTGATTTCCATGCAGAACGACAACAACACGACATACAATACCTATCTGCAAGTTCAAAACGAGCTTCAATCGGCAGTGAATGAGTTGCGCGACGAGTTGGCTGTAGCCAAATTTGGTAGAACGTATAAGGAGTTGGAGGATTTGTATGATCGGAATGCAGACGACAAAGCATTGTTGAGTAAAATTGTTGCAGTTCGTTCTGTTTATCCCCAGCGGATATCAGAAGCTGAGCCGCGCGAAGGGTCAACCTACTACTGATATGAGCAAGTTTAGGAAAGGAGCGAAAAGGGGCATGGCCACCATCTCTACGGCGTCACTTCCAGACATCGTATTTATGCTATTGTTTTTTTTCATGGTAGCAACTGTTTTGCGGACAGAGGACGAAAAGGTTCGTTTGATTCGACCGGAAGCGTCGGAGCTCTATAAAATTGAAAAGAAGCACTTGATTCGTTATGTAAACATCGGAATTCCGATGGACAGGCGGTATGGAACGGAGCCCGTCATGCAATTGAATGATGCGTTTTCATCGCCTGAAATGATTCAAGATTGGGTGATTTCCGAAAGGACCACCTTGGCTGAATCTGAGCAGAGTAAGATGTGGGTTTCATTGAAGGTCGATCAAGACACTAAGATGGGAATCGTCACAGATGTGAAGCAAGAATTGAGAAAGGCGTCTGCTTTGAAAGTATTGTACTCGGCGTCTAGTCGAGAGCGAACAGGAACAATCGAAGAATAAAAACCTTCGATGTGACTACAAAAACCCCAAGGCCTCGGCTTTGGGGTTTTTTTATGGCGCAATAGTTCGGTAGTGCTTGAATGGCCTGCCTAAGTCGGAGCTTTTATGTTGAAAGAAGAGCGCGCTGCCAATCCTGAATTTTGTCCGCAAGGACATCGCTCAGTTTGAAGTAACTCTCGACACTCCATCCGGCTACGTGGGGACTCAATACCACACGGTCATTGGCAAGCAATCGATCCAATTCTGATGAGCGTGAGGTCAGCCCTTCTAGACTGCGACGCTCAAATTCTAGAACATCCAGTGCAGCGCCATGAACCTCTTGGGCATCAATGGCGTCCAATACGTGAGCTGTGTTGACAATGCCGCCCCGAGCGGTATTGAGGAGCGTAATCGGGCGTTTGAAGGCGCGAAGCCAATCTTGTTGCACCAGTTGGTGGGTTTCTTCGTTAAAAGGGAGGTGAAGACTCACGACATCGGCCTGTTCAAAGACCTGGTCCATGGTCCATTCGAGAACTCCTTCATCGCCATGATACCCTTGTACATACTTGTCGTATGCGACCACACGGCATTCCATCCCGCTTAATTTTCGGGCGAAGCTGCGGCCCATGTTTCCGAAGCCGATGAGTGCGACGGTTTTTCCTTTGAGCTCCATCCCGCGGTGAGCTTCTCGCTCCCATTGGTGGTTTCGAACACTTGCATCGGCTATGCGCAACTTGTGAAAGAGCATGAGTAATTGTCCCAAAGCGTGTTCGCCAACGGCATCGGCATTTCCCTCAGGGGAATTGAACACCTGGATGCCGTGAGCGGAGGCATAGTCTAAAGCGATGTTCTCGAGTCCCGCTCCACTGCGTGCTACGAACTGCAAGGCGGGCAGACTAAGGAAGAGGGCCTTGTCAAGTTGAAGTCGGGCTCGAATAACGACTCCAGAATGGGCTTTTAGCGCACCTTCAAGGATTTCTTGACGGCCGAGTTCCTCCATGTGGTCGCAAACCCAGCCGGCTTTTTCCAATCGCTCATGAAGTACGGGATGAACGGCATCTAAGAAAGCAACGCGTCCTTTCATAATCGGGTCAGATCATGCCAACAATAAGCGTCCCTACGGCGAAGTATATCATCAAGCCGATGATGTCGTTGACGGTGGTGATGAAGGGGCCTGTGGCCAATGCAGGGTCAATCCGGTAACGATTGAGCATGAGAGGAACGAAGGTGCCAAACAAAGCTGCGAAGATGATCACAAAGATGAGTGAAACACTCACAGTAATGCTCAAGGCCGTTCCAAATCCCAACAAAAAGCTCGAGCCTAAGATCAATAGTCCGCAGATGAGTCCGTTGATGATGCCGACTCCTAACTCCTTGTAAAGTCGGGAAAACATATTTTGAGTCCCCATGTTGCTTGAGGCCAAGCCTTGTACAACGATGGCTGCAGATTGGACACCAACATTGCCTCCCATCGCTGCGATGAGTGGAATGAATAAGGCCATTTCTGCATTCTTTTGAATATCAAATGCACCGATCACATACGCTCCACCGATACCACCCACCATTCCAATCAGGAGCCAAGGCAATCGAGCGCGCGTTAGAGTCAAAACACTATCCCGGGATTCGACGTCTTCTGAGATGCCACTTGCAAGCTGGTAATCGCGCTCAGCATCTTCAAGCATCACGTCGACGGCATCGTCAATGGTGATTCGACCGACCAACGTATGTTCGTGGTTTACAACCGGAAGAGCAACCAAATCATACCGTTCCATCAACTTGGTGGCTTTCTCTGATGATTCGAGATCTCCGATGGTAATGATGTCCTCTGTTTCCTGAATCTCTTGAATTTTCGTGCGAGTACTCTCTGCGTTGAGAAGCAAATGCTTCAGACTCAACCGTCCCGTCAATTTACCAAGAGGGTCGACGACATATACCGTATACACTTGTTCCAATTCCTCCGCTTGTCGTCGAATTTCACGAATCGCACGATTCACGGTCCATTCGGCTTGAACCTTTACCAACTCCTTGGCCATCATCGCTCCGGCGGTGCCCTCCTCATAATTCAATAAATCTCGGATGTCCGAAGCCTGTTTAATATCATCCAGCAACTGGATGACCTCTTCAGCTTTGGATTCTGGTAATTCGGACATCACATCCGCCGCATCATCCGAGTCCAAGTTTTCGAGAACTTCTTCTGCAATTTCTCCAGCGGTCATCCCGCTGAGAAGCTCAGTACGTTTCTCTTCGTCCAACTCCATCAGCACGTCCGCCTTGATGTCGTTTTCTAAAAGTCGGTAGAGGTAGTTGGCATCATCGATGCGTAAATTCTCCAAGACTTCGGCAATGTCCGCTGCGCGCAATTCTCCCAACTGGCCGATCAGGTCGCGGTCACGGCCTGCTTCAATCTGCTCGTGCAGTATTTGAAAAAATTGTTTGTCTAAATGCAGCATGACCAAAGGGATTGAGCAGCTATGCTGCACAAATGTACGGGTAACAGTGCCGCCGAATGCCACACCGACTCAACGTCTCAAGTCAATTTCTTTCGTTTAGCAGCGAAGAATGATTGGATTAAAGAGCTGCACTCCTCTTTTAGGATGCCACCATCGACAACCGTTTTGGGATGAACGAGGCGTTGTTCAGCATGCGTACCCCACCTTTGGAACCCTCTTTTTTCATCTGATGCGCCATAGACGATCCGGCCAACTCGCGTCCAAAAGGCTGCTCCCGCGCACATCGGACAAGGTTCTAAAGTCACGTAGAGGGTGCACTGATTGAGGTGTTTTCCTCCTAAAAATTCTGAGGCAGATGTGAAAGCTTGCATTTCGGCATGTGCC
>CAWVYB010000148.1:0-5943 GCA_963934215.1 uncultured Flavobacteriales bacterium
TTTATAGGAGGTAAGGGTACGCGAACGTCATTGCATTGTGCAGGAGAGCACAACTTGTTTACCCAAGTTCATGGTAAGAAGCACTGGTATTTCATAGAGCCAAAAGCAGACATATGGCTCAATCCACCAGTAACGAGGACCCCGTATTTCTACAGTTTGTTCGACCCTGAAGTGAAGGACTTTGACAACCATCCAGGGATGGAGAATGTCCAAATTTGGGAATGTATTCTCGAACCTGGCGATGTCTTGTTCAACCCACCGTTTTGGTGGCATCAAGTCAAAAACTTAACCCCTTCCATCGGCGTGGGTTTTCGCTGGTTTGACATCATTGATAACCTTAAAGCTAATGCAACAGGAACTGCAATGACCCTTATGTCGACTAATCCGACCATTTGGACTGCTACAAAACACAGAACTGATTTTTCGGCCATTTTTAAGCAAATGAAATCTAAACAACGACGCAATGAATTCTGAAAAGATGACCATTCTGTTTCCCCCTGAGGACGACCAGTTTATCACGGATTTGAGATATGAGATCCGGGAGTATTTCAATTCTACCACCCAAAGTATTTACGGCAATGCGTTCATGTATGCCAAAGTTTGTGGTTTGGCGTTCGTCTATATATTGGGATATGCCCTTCCTATAGTGTTCCAATTGAGCGCAACAAGCATTGTATTTATTTACGCGTTCTTGGGGATGTGGAGCGTTTTCCTTGGCGTGAACGTTGGGCATGATGCCGCTCACAACGCATTATTCAAAACCCGCAAATACAACGACTGGGCCATGCACATTTTTGATTTGCTTGGCTTGAGCTCATTTAATTGGAAGAACAGACATGTCTCGGGTCATCATATGTATTCCAATATCATGAACTACGATCCAGACATTCAGCAATCTGCCGTGGTGAAGATTTTCCCGCAGGATCAACGACGTGCGTTTCACAAATGGCAGTGGATTTACATGCCTTTTATTTACGCCATCTTCATCCCGAGGTGGGTGTTTTACCGTGATTTCAAGGATGTCTTTTACAAGCAGATTGGAGGGTTTAAGAATCGACCGTACCCGTGGTTTGAAGTGTTGAAAATGGTATTTTTTAAAGTTATCTATGTAGGCTATCTGGTCGTTATTCCTACGGTGTTAACAAGCCATAGTTTTATGACATTTGTCTGGGCCTTCATTGTTTTGATGGTGGCGGGTAGTGCGACAATTGTTGTTGTTTTGTTGACCACCCACATGTTGGATGATTCTTTTTTCCCGGATCCCGACGAACATGGCATGATGCCATACTCTTGGTCAAAACATCAGATGATGACCACAAGTGACTACGCTACAGAAAACATGCTGGTAACCCAACTGTTCGGAGGATTCAATCACCATGTTATTCACCACCTGTTTCAGCATGTTTGCCATGTCCATTATCCGGCGATGACGAAGATTTTAATCAAGGTGTCTGCCCGGCACAATGTGACATACAGAACAAAGAATCGCATTCTACCTGCTATGTATTCCCACTTTAAGTTGCTCTACAACAACGGGCTTGAACCGGAATTGTTAAATCACGACTTCTGATGAAAATTGTTGTAACAGGCGCGACAGGTTTTCTCGGCACTAGGTTACTGGAACGATTGGCTTCGAGAGATGCCAACGTCACAGAAGTGTTGGGGGTTGGTCGAACCCTCAAGCCTCACAGCACAGTTGAAGGGAACAATGTCAATTACCAACTCGGAGACCTAGAAGACCCGAAGTTTGTTAATGAAGTAATCAGTGGGGCAGATGTGGTCGTACACGCCGCAGCCCTGAGTTCGCAAATGGCCCCGCCGGATACATTCAAACGAGCCAATGTCATGGTGACCCAGCATGTGGTGAACGCTTGCGAGGAACATGGTGTGAAGCGATTGATTCTGATCAGCTCGCCAAGTGTTTACTTTCAAATGAAAGATCAGGTCGCCATTAGAGAGAGCGACCCCCTTCCTTCGCCAGTCAATGTTTACGCGAAGACAAAAAGGGAGGCTGAGTTGATTGTAGAAGCGTCTGATGTTCCTCATGTCATTTTTCGTCCACGCGCGTTGATTGGTCGAGGCGACACGGTGATACTGCCTCGGGTCATCCGCGCACATTCAGCGGGCAGACTTCGCCGAATGGGACATGAGCGAAACCACGCAGATTTGACGCCGGTTTCGAACGTAGTAGACGCCATCTTGCTTGCGGTTCAAGCCCAAGGAGATGCCTTGAATCAGACCTACAACATTTCCAATGGTCAACAGCAATTGTTGTGGCCCCTTTTGGACAAGGCTTTTTTAGACCTAGGGATGGAGGCCGTCACGCGAAGCATTCCCATCCCCTTGGCCATTGTAGTTGCTCGACTGATGGAATGGCACGCCAAATGGTTGAACAGCTACAAAGAACCTGCGCTCACGGTTTACGGGATTGGCACACTGACCAAGGATTTCGGAATGGACATTTCCAAAGCCAAAGCATTGTTGGGATATGAACCACATCAAACAGTCGAGGAAGCCATGGATGAATTCATTAATTGGTACAAAACCCAGCCATCATGACCCAAGTCGAATGGAAGGTTAGGAACGCTGGACATTGCTGGGCGCAAGCCCATCATACCATGAAAGGAGCGCCTCGGGAGAAGATTCAATTCTTTGCCACATGGGTAGAGCTGCGGCACCCTCGCGAAGGCACAATACTCTTTGACACAGGTTACACGTCGCGATTTCATGACCTTACACGAAGCTTCCCCAATTCTATTTATGCGCAAATGACTGCCGTGGACATCTCCGAGGCTGAAGAAGCCAAGTCGCAGGTGAGTGCGGCTGAGGTCAAGCATGTGCTGCTTTCCCATTTGCATGCCGATCATGTTGGAGGACTGCGGGATTTTCTAGATGCTCAGTGTTGGGCGTCCACCGGATGCAAAGCGGAATTTGAGACATTGCCCCGCTGGCGAGGTTTCGCAAAGGGGCTGTTGCATGATTTGATGCCCGAAGATTGGTTGACTACCTGCAAATCTTTTGAGTCTTGTTCTCCCTCAGTTCATCCACAACTCGGCACAGGCTGGGATGTGTTTGAAGATGGTAGCATCGTCATGTTTCCTTTTCCAGGACATGCTGCCGGACAGCATGGTGCTTTGATTCAAACAGGGGATGGGCCAGTCTTACTTGTGGCGGATGCGATTTGGAACATCAAGGCCATCACTGAAAATCGCACACCGCACCCCATTGTGCGCCTCTTCTTCGATGACTGGAAGGCTTACCATGAAACATTGGACAAGTTGCAAGCGTTTCACTCTGTTTATCCGTCCGTTCCCATCTTGGCCACACATTGCCCCGAGACATATGCGCTTGTCGCGAATCCAATGCAACCATGAGGATTCCATTTAAATTGTTAGTGCTTTTAGCTTTGTGTCGCCTGGAGTTTGAACGAAGGCGCTTTGAGCGTAAACCCAAAGTGCATCAAAGCAAAATGTGGAAGAGATTTAAGACTCTTACGTTAGCGCGTTCTCCACAGTATGCTCCAAATGCCTCTGGTTCAATTGATGACTTTCCAGTGCAAGGTAAGTTCGAATTCATGCGGGATTTTGATGCCATCAATACCCGTGGTATCAAGCTGAATGAAGCCATGTCGGAGGCCGTGGAAGCTGAGCGAAGTAGGGACTTTACACCCACCATTTCCGGCATCACCGTAGGCCTATCTTCTGGCACCTCAGGCAATCGTGGAGTGTTTTTGGTGTCGGAGAAAGAGCGAGCTTTTTGGGTCGCGATGGTGTTGCAGCGTATCCTCGGTTTCTCATGGAGGCGGAGAAAGGTTGCCTTTTTCTTGCGGGCGAATAGCAAGCTCTATACTTCCATGCAATCTAGGCTCATTCAATTTGGCTTTTTTGATTTATTGAAGCCTATGCGCCATCACCTTGCAAGTCTCAATAGCCTTCAACCAGATGTCGTCGTAGGGCAGCCCAGTCTTCTGATGATGCTGGTCGAGGCACAAAGCAATAAGCAACTTAAGATTAACCCCACGCAGGTGATTTCCGTGGCGGAAGTCTTGTCTGCTGAAGACAAGAGAGCGATTGAGAATTGTTTCTCAGTTACCGTGCAACAAGTATATCAATGCAATGAAGGGATGTTTGGACAAACGTGTGAGCATGGAAATATCCATCTTAATGAGGACGGTTTACTCATTGAGAAAGATTGGTTGGACAACACACGATTTGTCCCCATCATCACCGACATGCGCCGCAGGATTCAGCCTGTTGTGCGTTACAAAATGAATGATATTTTACATATCACAGAGTGCACTTGTGGTTCTAAAATGATCGCTATTTCTCAAATCGAAGGGCGTACTGATGACGTGTTGAAATTCCCCAACGACCGCATCATCTTCCCTGATTTTATTAGACGCGCAGTTATTGGAGCTCACCCTGAGATCAATAATTACCAAATCATTCAGAAAAGCCCAGCGATATTAGTGTTGTACGTATCTCCAATAGTATATTGGGGAGCGGCACGCTGCGCCTTGGATGAACTCTTCCAAGCACAGGACATCGCGGGCATTGATATTCAAAAGAGTGAAACTATATGCCATCAATTGGGAACAAAATTCAGAAGAATACATGCTCAAAGTCACTAAACCTTGTCGAATTACGGGGACCGGAATGCATGTCCCTTCCGAAGTATCATCAGAAAAAATTGAAACCGAGCATGGGTTGCCTGCGGGGTGGTCCCTTAAGCACAGTGGCGTTCAAACAAGGCATTGGATTACGACTGAAACTGTGGCCAAATTGGGCAGCCAAGCAGCTCAAGCAGCTTTAGATAATGCTGGGGTTGAACTCTGTGACATTGACGTGTTCATTACTGCGGGCGCAACAAGCGACCAACACATCCCGTCTCAAGCGGCTCTGACTTTGGGTCAAATGTGCGAAGGCGGCAAAGCCACATGCCAGGCCTTTCACATCGACACCACTTGCCTGAGTTTCATTTCGGCATTTCGGTTGGCGGCTGATATGCTTCAGGATCCGGAGGTGAAACGAATCCTCGTGGTGGCATCGGAAGTGGCCAGTGTGGGAATCGGTCCTTCAAATTGGGAGACACTGACACTTTTTGGAGATGGAGCCGCGGCGATGGTATTGGAAGAATGCAGCGATGCTAGAGTTGGATTGGTGAGGCACCACCATAAGACGTACACTGAGGGTCTCCGAGCTGCCGAGATTCCAGGTGGCTGTGTAGCGAAATGGGTTGAGGATTTTGCTTTCGCCCCCGATTTGCATCATTTTCAAATGGACGGACGGGAACTACTTCGCCTCACCCTGAAACACCTTCCTGGTTTCATTGAGCATTTTTTCGATGGGACACAATGCACGTGGAGTGATGTGACTTGGACCGTCCCGCATCAAGCATCCAAAACAGGACTTGGCATGATTCCAAAAATCGCTCGCGTGAGTCCTGACCGTGTCGTCAGCATATTGGAAACGACGGGCAATTGTATTTCGGCTTCCATTCCTATGGCATTGCATCATTTGGCCACGACTGAAGGGCTGCATAAAGGTGACTCGATTCTGTTCATCGGTACCTCTGCTGGATACGGCATTGGTGCATTGTTGTACCAACATGGTTGACTTGATCCTCCAACTTTTTTCATCTAAAAAAGGAAGCATGCGGGCATTTCGATGGTATCGTGTGCGTCAGGTGATGTTTTTAGTGCCCTTGTTTACGACGCTTCTCGTTTTGAACAACGTCTCTCTCGCGTTGGATTGGATACTTTTTCCAAGTTTTAGAAAGCAAGTCATCAAGCGTCCAGTTTTCATTGTGTCCCTGCCACGAACAGGAACAACCAACGTGTTTCATGCATTGAATTCACCTGGCATGCCCTTTTCGTCCATGGCGCTTTGGGAGTGTTTGATTGCACCTTCCATCATTCAGCGTAAAGTTATTCGGTGGGTATGG
>CAWVYB010000149.1:0-5942 GCA_963934215.1 uncultured Flavobacteriales bacterium
TGGTCCGGTCCTCATCAAATTTAACCTCGGTTTTGGTCGGGTGGATGTTGACGTCTAAACGAGATGGATCGATGGTCAAAAAAAGAACATAAAGCGGAAATTGTCCCGGAGGTAAAAGTCCCGCATACGCCTCCATAATAACCCGGTTCAACACATGGTGTTTGACAAAGCGTTGGTTCACAAACAAGAACTGTTCTCCACGACTTCTCCTTGCGAAGGATGGCTTACCGACAAAACCTTCAACCGTAAAGACATCGGTTGATTCTTCGATGGGAACCAATCGCTCATCGTATTTACTTCCAAACACCCCCACAATACGCTGTCTTCTCGAGGCTGATTTCAGATTAAACAACTCCGTATCATTGTGACGCATGGTAAAATGAATTTCCTCATGGGCAAGGGCAACCCGCTGAAATTCATCCATTACATGCCGCATTTCCACTGCGTCCGATTTTAAAAAATTCCGACGCGCAGGAACATTGAAAAATAAATTCTTGACGGAAATACGCGTTCCTGGTTCAGCGGGACAGGGAAGTTCTTCGACCACCTGTCCACCTTTCATTTGGATGCGTGTTCCTTCCGACTCCTCGGAATGGCATGTTTTCAACTCAACATGGGCAATGGAAGCAATGGAGGCCAGTGCCTCTCCTCGAAATCCCTTGGAGACAATTGCAAACAAATCTTCCGCCGTTGAAATCTTTGAAGTGGCATGGCGATCAAAGCATCTCCGCGCATCATTGCGCACCATGCCGACCCCATTGTCCATGACTTGGATCAACGTGCGTCCTGCGTCCACTACCCAAACATCGATGCGTTTCGCGCCGGCGTCAACAGCATTTTCCATCAACTCCTTGACCACAGAAGATGGACGCTGAACAACCTCACCAGCCGCGATCTGATTCGCAACCAACTCAGACAATTGTCGAATCACTTCAGGCATTTTCCATCCATTTTAGCACATCACTGAAGTCACTTTTCTCCACCCACTGCAACCCCTTCCAAGCCAACCAAACCAAACCAACTGCGATCAAGGCAGAGCGAAGCATAGCCCATCGAGACGATTTGATTTGCGCGGTCCGTCTTCCCAATCGTTCTGAACCACTCGAAGCCGACCCGCGACGCATGCGAATGTTGCGGCGCGTGGTGCCATCAGCCCCTTGGACTTCCTGTTCAATTCGTTCCTTACGTTGCAACCACTCATCATCCAATTCAGGCAGATGCCGGGATTGGAATGAGAACTTTCGCGGTTCTGTGCGAACGTTTCGAAACATGGATCGAAGTCGGGGTGCTTGCATCAACTACAAAGGTAAGTTTCAAGACCCAGTAGCGCTTGATTTCAAGGCATGACGTTGTTCAAATTCCATCAACACCTCTTCCACAATGCGCGCACTGGAATAAAACCGCAGAATGGACTGCATGACCCGATCTACAGAAGCATCCGGGCACGATGCACCACTCGTGATTAAAATCGTAGGTACATCCGACTGGCCCGTTTCTGGCCAAGGAGACATGGTTTCTTGATGCAGCCCTGCACGCCAATTGAAATGACGGACCATTCCATCCGCTTTAAACTCCAATTCATTTTGAATGAAAAAAGTCGGTAGATTCTCTTCGCACAACTCAACCAAATGAGACGTATTGGAGCTATTGTACCCCCCCACAACAATCGCCATGTCCAGCTGATCCAGTTTCAAAGCCGCGTGTGTCGCTTGCTGGTTGTCATTGGTCGCGTAACACAGGGTGTCGCGTGTCTGCGCGAATTGGCCAGAATCCGCGGACCCTTCTCTCTTTTCAACAGCTAAACGAATGCGGTCACTGATGGCTTGTGTCTCACTCGCTAGCATGGTGGTCTGGTTCACCACACCAACCTTACTGAGATGCACCTCCGGATTGAACCCTTCGGTCGCACGTCCTTCGAAATGCGACCAGAATGTATCCATCGGCCGTTCGCCTGAAATGAGCTCCCCTAAAACAATCGCTTCTTCCATATTCCGAATCACCAGGGCATGTCCAGAGGCATTGGCATGACTAAACGTTGCCCGCGTTTCCTCATGCGTTGGCTTCCCATGAATGATGACCGTATGGGACTCTTTTGCCAGCTTGGCCGAACGCTTCCAAACCTTCTCAACAAACGGACACGTGGTGTTGTAACGGGCCACATCGACACCGAGCTGTTCCAAGTGAGCTTCCATCTCAACCGTTGTTCCAAAAGCGGGAATCAACACGACATCATCGGATTTTAACTCTGTGATTGGCGTTAGAACATTCCCTTCCGTATCCATTAAAAAATCAACACCCCGGCTCTTCAAATCAGAATTAACCTCCGGATTGTGAATCATTTGACTCAACAGGAAAATACGTTTCCCCGGGTTCTCATCGATTGCCTTGTATGCGATTTCAATCGCGTTCTCCACGCCATAGCAGAATCCAAAATGCCGGGCTAAGACAAACTTAACGGCACCAAAATCCAAGACTGAAGGACTGAAATCTTGTTTTCGAGGATCGAGAACTTTTCGCGCATGCTTCACACGCGAAATGATGGGGCTTTTATAAAAATCAGGGATATCAAATGAACGCATGACTCGGTGCGGCGAAAGTGATGTTAGGAATCCTCAAACCTAACCCGACAGCATGAAAAAATGTTGCCTCATTGAAAAAAAGAAAGGAGCTTCTCTGAAACCCTATTGAGATTCTCACGTAAACGAGACCATGTACAGCATTCCATTGCGCTATTACGCGCTCATTATCCTGTTTTTCATTGCTTCAGTGACCACTTTCGTGGCTGCTTGATTCGAGCAACTCTATAAAGTCGGAACGCATTGCTTTTACTGGCAACCCGTCCGTTTTTCGTGCAACACGACGCACACTCCGAATGGCCTTTCGTTGGCTTTTCTCTGTTTCTATTTCAGACAACAATCTGTTCAGCGCTTTGATTTGAATCAAAACGGGGAGCAATTCCGGTGCTTTCTCTAAAAACGGCCATTCAGATTGATGAATCTCGATCGTAAATTCCGTCGTCTCAGCAATCCATTCTAGCGTCAACGCATCCAACCCTGGCATGACCTCCTCGCATCCGTAGATGCCGTGATGCATTCGCCATTGAATCGCTTCAATGACCCAATCTCGATCAGCTTGACCTTCAGCCGGCCACTCGGGCGCACCCCAGCACATCCAACAGAGCATGCCGCTGAGGATCACCATGACCGATGTTCTTCTTTGAAGCGAACTCCCATCGCCTCCAATCCTGGCATGAGGACATCATAATAATCACGGTGCAAAGGCACTTCAACCCCAACCCGTTTAAATTCACCCTTGAGGATGGCTTCTGCTGCCAGTGCCATGGGCCAACCAACCGTATCGGACATGGCAGTGTACGTTGCATCCCTTCCCTCCAACACCAATGAGCTTGTGATTTCATGCGTCTGTCCGTTTTGCTCATATTCAAACCGGTGCCACATGACCACCAAATCACGGTCTGTGGGCTGCAAGCGCCACTTGTCTTCCAGCAGGGCCTGGATGATTTGAGCGGGTGTGCCGTTGAACCGAGCGGGACCGATGTCATCACGCATCAAACCAAGCCATTCCAAGCGATCCAAACACGCTTCCGATGCACCCGTCACAGACTGGATGGCAGCTCGCAGCGACAATTCGGCCGCTCTAGCAGGCAAGAATGAACGCATCCAAACGGCCCATGAAATGCCCTCAACCCAGTGCATTTCCGCATCATCTCGAACGCAACCCAACTGCACAAGCACATCCCAACTGGAGCAATAACCATCTCCCCTCAACGTACCGCGAATCAACGTTTCTACACCTTTCAGCCCGTATTTCTCTTCGTAGGCAATCGAGTCCCGATTTGGATAACCTTCATACGGAATGCCCGCTACTTCGATGCTTCGTGCGTCCTTAAACACACGATGCGGAGGGATCAGACAATGCTTCCCGCCTTCCAAGAAAGTAGCCGCTCCAGCCTGACCCGCTAAGATGACATTGCGTGGGTTCCAACTGAATTTGTAATGCCATGGATTGTCATCAGAATCCGGAGCAATCAATCCACCGCAGTAAGATTCAAACGCCTTGATCTTGCCTCCATCTTTTCGAATACGGTCCAATATTTGCGCAGCGCTCAAGTGATCGATCCCGGGATCCAATCCAATTTCATTCAAAACCAACACTCCTTTTTCACAGGCGCGCTCATGCAATGCCTGCATTTCAGGCCCCACATAACTCGGAGTAATCACAGGCACCCCTGCTTCAATGGCGACGGACGCAATTTCAGGGTGCAGAAATGCCGGCACCATGGAAATGACCAAATCCGCCATGGCAATGCGCTCATTGCGGTCGTTTGGATCTTTTGAATCAATCTCAAACCATTCCGCGCGCGGGTGACCATAGCATTTAGATTGTGCCATCTCAACGTCCATGTCCCCCACCGCAACCTTCCATTGATTCGCTTCCGCCTTCTCCAATAATGCCTGAATCAATGACGAACTGGAGCGCCCGGCTCCCAATATTAAAATTGTCTTTTCTGCTTTCATAAGAACGCTAAGCTAGAAAGCCTTCGACAAAGGGAGCAAAAGCTTGGCATGAAATTCGCTTTGAACAAGTGCAGATGCCCTTAAATTGCACATTCCTAGACCGTTCATATTCTACATCACATTAAACCATGCGTCTTCTGCTCTCTTCTTTTATCTTTTGCCTAGTCGCCCTCTTTTTGGTTGGGTGCAATGGATCGAAAGCTTTTGTGAAAAGAGGCCAGAAAATGGAGAACGTGGGATTGATGGAACAAGCCGCGAACTACTATTTCACAGCGGCAATGAAAGACCGCAGCAATGCCGATGCGCTGGTCGCATTGCAACGCTCAGGCCAGTGGGTATTGGACGAGAAAATCGACCGATTCGAGCAGGCAGATTTAGCAGGAAGCCTCCCCGAAGCGGTTGTCGCCTATGAAGAGGCTCTTCAATACGTCGACCGTGTTGCACGCGCTGGAATTGACTTGTTGATTTTAGAATCTGCAAAACAGGCCTTCAAAGACGTTCGGCACACGCACATTCAAGAACTGTACGACGCAGGAATGGAGGCGCTAGAGGATGAAATATTCCAAAAAGCACTCACCGCTTTTAATGAAGTCGTGCGACTGGAGCCTGGATTCAAGGATGCAGAAAAATGGGCGCAAATTGCGTTTTGCGAGCCCCGGTATCGCAATGCCGTGGAACACTTTGAGCAGCAGCATTGGCGATCGGCCCACGCTCTGTTCTCCGATGTTATCGCGCAGGACCCGCAGTACAAAGAAGCTGAAAAATTGCACAATGAGGCGCTTTCAAAAGGGCAATTTACCCTCGCGTTGCTCCCTTTTGAAAATGGAACAAGCCGCGCCGGACTGGAGTCAAAATTTCGTTCATACGTCGAACAAGCCTTGACGCAATCCAACGACCCGTTTCTGGAAATTGTGGACCGGGAAAACCAAGCCTTGATTCTACAGGAGCAGCAACTCGCTCTGAGTGGCTTATTGAATTCAAATTCCGTAGTCGAAGTGGGCGAACTTTTGGGAGCCAAAACACTCTTGAAAGGACAGGTTGTGGATTGCGAAGTGGTGACGTCCGGTTTGAAAAGATTGAACAAGCAAGGCTATGAAAGCTACCGTGTGGCAAGAATTACAGAAGAAGGAAAAAAGGTCTACGATAAAAAATACCGCCCTGTTCCTTACAGCGAATATTCCGCAAACCGCCAGGTGCGTATTACGTTCCGTGTCTCCTTAGTTTCTTTGGAAACAGGCCAAAACTTGATGTCTGAAATGGTAACTAGCGAACGTTCGGATGCCATCCTGTATGCAGCATACCAGGGAGATCAGGGGAATATCTACCCTTCCAACAAACTAGGCGGTGTACATCGTTTGGGGAAAAACAAATTGGCAGCACTCCTCAATGCACGTCGTGAATTGT
>CAWVYB010000150.1:0-5792 GCA_963934215.1 uncultured Flavobacteriales bacterium
TAGTTGATAGCCCCCTACGGGCTACTTTCAAAATCCTCGCATCTTCAACAGGTGCGGGGATTTTTAATTTTCTGGATTATTGTCTGACCCATCGTAGAGTCCGGTGCTGCTCGCCATCGACAATGCGGATGAGGTAGACGCCGCGGCCCGATGTGTGGGGTACCGTGTGCGTCGACGAGCCCGGTTGGGCCGAGTGGACAGACCGCCCCGCGGGGTCAAACACCTCGATGGAGGCCTTGGGTGAGAGGCCGGTGATCTGGAATTCATCCGTTCCGGGATTGGGGTAGAGCGTGGTCTTGGTGGTGCTGCGGTCCAAACGCGAGACATTGGTGGTGCTGCATCCGTCGACCCAAGAGATGCCGGTGAGGTTCCAATCGGGTTCGAGGGTCAGACACATGTGGTCCAGGGCCGTGGCTGCCACATCGACAATGCGTGGCGTGTTGCTGTAGTCAAATGTGATGATGCCCTCGGGTTGGTTCCACTCCGCGCCTTGCACCGTGCCAATGAGGCTGCTGCCTGCACTGTTGCTAACTTCCAATCCAGCGCCTTCGGTGAGGGCCCAATGCGCTTGAAGGGAAGACCAGTTCGGGTGGGAAGCGTCTAGGCTGCTGCAATGCCAAGCAGAGATGGCCTCCTCGGAGAGCAGGCCATGCCAGAACCGAACCTCCGAGAGGGCACCGGTGTAGCTGTATGCCCCCAAAATATCTGATCCGAAAAACCAACCGCTGCCCACGTCGATGTCGCCTACGGCGGAGATGTCCTCTTCGGCAGAGAACACGCCATCGGTGTAAAGCCGCATCATCCCGTCGCGATCAAACGAGCACGAGAGGGTGTGCCATTGGCCGTCGGCCACGCCGCTTGATCCATTGGCGTCGGCGCGTTCATTGCCATCGCCGATGTTCACCTTCCAGCCAGGCCCGTTGGGGTATTCGAAGGAGAAGACAAACCCGGGGTTGAGCCCCGTGTTCCAGTCTTTATTGCCGATAATAGCCACATCGGGCGTGACTTGCGTGCGAATCCGGACTTCAAGAGTGAAGTCTTGATCCATGCCGAGCTGCAGGGCGGGACTGTCTTCGATGACGACCGCATCTCCGCCGCCTTCAAAGCGCAATTCGGCGGCTCCGGGTGCGACACAGTTTTCGGGAGCGGGCAGGATATCAAGGGTGTCCTTGAGCACCAAAGCGGGTTCCACTGCATTGCCGCTGGCGAGGAAAAACATGGTCTCCTCCTCGATGGAGGTGCCGCCGTGGTTGAACCCGATGCCGCCGTGGTCTGTCGATACCAAGATGAGCCAGTTCTCTTGCGCATAATCAGGACGATCTGTGAGGGCGGCGATGACGTCCGAGACATAGCCGTCGGTGGTTTCAATGGCACTGATGTACTGGGGGACGGTGGCATTGAATCCATAGCCGTGCCCATTGATGTCCACATCGTCAAAGTGCAAGAACACGGCATGGGGATCGCCATTGTCCAAAATGGACACAGCCGCATCGCGCACGGCCGCATCGGTGGGCGCATTGATGGCTTCGTCCACGACCTCTCCCAAGATGTAGTCGTTGATGGGAGACCAATGGCAAATCGAATGTGTGTTGAGGTCTGGATTTTCCAATTCTAAGCGCCGCATGAAAGATGGAAAGCCATCAAAATCGCTACCCACAAAGTTGTTGCTGGTTACGCCGTGCGCGTCTGACCAAACGCCGCACAGCATGGCCGACCACCCCGGACCGCTGTAGGTGATGTCGTTGTTCAGGGCGTCGGGACTGTATATGCCGTCTGCAATCAGGGCATCTAGGGACGGCGTTTCGGCGGCTTCCATGCAATCAGGTCGCGTTCCATCAATACCGATGACCAGAACGCGTGCGTCGCCGGTTTGGCAACACAGGCTTAAACTAAATAGACAAGCTGAAACAGTCAATAGAAGCCTCATAACATGGGATTTAAGATGCATAATTTAGACAAAAAAGGCACAATTGCTTTGCTTACATCGAGTTTATAACCTTATTGTTAGCTTTCGTTATCTCTTATGCTACATGCTGTAAGTGCTAGTTCTACTTAGCTTTCAGCGACAGTTCATCCACAATCTTTTAATGTTTTGCACACAGTATGACGTCCCCTACGGACTACTTTCAAAATCCTCACATCTTCAACCGATGCGGGGATTTTTAATTTGTAACCCTTGCCGGGCGTGTCTAACGCGTGTGGCGTGTGGAAAGAACGGTGACAGTTCGTATCGATTCACAGGAGAAAAACCGCTGGCACAACAACGGGCACAACAAGCCCCCGAATGTTAAAAGACCAATACCAGCGCAACCATCAGTTTTGCATTGACGTCACTATAAAAATGAAATGATGAAGATATTTCTGCCACTCACGAGTTTGATGTTGCTACTGGCATTCCAGTCTAACGCCCAATCGGTAACCCTAACTCTTGACAATATTCCGGAGGCAGTGCAGTGCAATGAAATATGGACAGAGCAAAACTTAAGTCTGAGCTTTGCAAGTACAACGACGGATGATTGCACTCCCGATCTTTGCTTCTTTGGAATAGGGGATGTTATTGGAGAAAATCAGTCCCTTTGGCTTTACCCTTCTCGGCTTACTGTTGACTTATCGAGTTTACAAGACATTCAAATGGTGGAGGTGGACATTTTGGATTATTGCGGCTTTCATTGCACACAAGCTTTTGTCTTGGACAATGCCGGTGTCTTAGGTGTGAAGGGGAACGTCGAAACGGGTATTTCGGAGACCTTGGTCATGGAGAATCCGACACAGGCCGTCTTTACCGAGTTGGTTATTTCTAGTTGTGAAGGGGCCGTCAACGAAATCCGCATCTATCAAAATACGAGCTCAATTGACGACACAGCATCTGGGGTGAAAAACCTGTTGCGAACAATCGATTGCTTCGGAAGAGAAGTCAATGGCGCAAGAAACCAACTCCTCTTCCACATCTACGATGATGGATCCGTAGAGAAGAAGTTTGTTGTTGAGTGAGGTTCAAGCCCCGCTCGCGCTTTGCTCGGTCTGAAATCACGGTTGTTTCAGGAACGTGAACCCTTTCGAGGAGTGGGAGCTTCGAATCTGAATGATGAACACGCCCGGTTGCAGTCCCGAAACATCAATGGAAGTGAGCTCAAGCGTGTGGCCGGACTGGCATGATCGGCCGTGAACGTCAAAGATTTCCCACGTTGATTCGCCACGAGGCAGTCCAGAAAACCAGAGGCGTTCTCTTACAGGGTTTGGGTAGACAGTGGGTTGTTCGACCGAGAGGCTCGAAGCACCCAAACTGGAGTTCCATGTTAAAGAAGCGAGGACGGCTCGTGAAGCGGTCACCTTACCATGTCCCCAAACATCGTCTCCGGCAACGGGCAGTGTCCCCGTGTCTTCGTCCTCGCGGGCGGTTGATTCCAAGATGGAACGAATGTCAGCCGGTGTCAACTCAGGATTGGCTTCCAACATCAATGCCACCACGCCCGCTACTGCGGGACCACTCATGCTCGTGCCAGAGAGCCGTGCAAAATCGTATTCTGTCCCATCAAACTCAACCGTGTTGGTGATGCTGTAGCCGATGTCGCGGAAGGAACTCAAGGAAGACTCGACACTCACGCCCGGACCGGAAACATTGGGTTTGAGCCGTTCATCGAGGGTTGGACCGTAGGTGGAAAAGTTGGCCAATGTGCCGCCTACTTCCGTTCCCACGGGGTTCAGGTATTCCGAGGCGTAAGCCCCCACTGCGATGACGCTGTGGCCACAAGCGGGTTGCTGGATGCCGTAGTACGGATCGCCACCAAGCCAACCCGATTGAGCGGCTTGGAAGTCCTGCCCCCAGTTGCCCACATCATTGGTCAGGTGCGTGTGATTCCAGGCATGCACACGACCGCTTTCACCGGTTACTCTCATTAAAACGGCGACGTTGGCGCTCCCTTTGTGGATGCGCATCTGCATGAACGGTCGGCCGTTGGCCGGGTGCGACGGCTCCAATACGACGTCATAAACGATGGTGTCATTGTTGACCACTACAAAAGTGTCCAGCATAAAGGGTCCGTCGGAAGTGTTATACATCGGACTTTCGCCTACAACCGTGGATAAGCCAACGGTCAGCTGGAATCCCATTTCAAACGACTCACCCACCTCGCCCCACAGCGTGAGGTTTTGGCCCCATGCGTTGGGATTGGAAGTCAGCGGGTAAAACTTAACGCGGGAACGGATAGTGTCACCGGGCGCTTCAAACGTGTGGTCAAGGTGGAAGTCCACGTCGCCGTTGTTGCCATTGGAACTCACAAAAACGACTCCTTCGTCGGACATGGCATCGATGAATTGGTTGCTCAGTCCACTGCCGTCAGGCGTTCCCCATTGTGGCAAGCCCCAGCTATTGTTGATGACCAACCGCTTCCCGTCCGCTTCCGCGACGCTTTGCATCCATTCATAGGCATCCAAAGCGGAGGACTCATCCACCATCAATGTGGCGAACAAGAATTCGGCCGCAGGCGCCATGCCCTTCAGTCCAATCCCAGCACCACTGCCCCCTGCAATTCCGGCCACATGGGTTCCATGTGTAGAATAGCCGTAAACGTTGGAGGTGTCGCTTCCCAACAATTGGATGTCAAATGGGGATTCTGCTACGGTGCCGTACCCATAATCACCGGGCGTTGGCCCAGCTTGCCGGTATTGGTCCCACACTGCGCGGATTCGTGAGGTTGAGAGGGTCGTATCGCGAAACATCGGATGCGTGTAATCGAACCCCCAATCGAGGACGCCAATGAGCACGCCTTCGCCATGATACGGTTGCGGGAGGTTGAATCCGGCATGTACGCTGTCTACGCGGGTTCCGTAGCGGGCTTTGTTGACATCGGGTACCGCTCGAGAGGCAAGTTCTAAAAGGTCCATGGGAGTTTGCCAGAGCGCGTCGAGCGCGTATGCATCCACTCGAAACGACGCGATTCCTTGTCGGCATGCCCCTGCGGTCACCGCTTCTTCATCCGCCGCCCAAGCGCGCCATTCGGATTCCGTAACTCCAGCAGTCAATCGCCCCAAGAACCCCACGGTGGCTAGTCCGTTCACTTCAGCTACGGGGTATGCTCCAGTCGCTTGCAAAAGGCTTTTGGTACCGTCATTTTTAGCAACAAGCGTGTTCAATTCTGACAGGGCTTGGAGGTCCACTTGGGACATGTTTTGCGCAGAACTCGATGCAGCAATCAAGACCAAGAACCCCAGGGTAGAAAGTCGAAAATTCATAAAGCGAATGTAACGACGTAGTGCCTAATCTTTGATTCTGAAGTCGATTGGGAATATCCAATTCGTTGAGCTCGATTTGCTCGCCTGGATCCGGGCTATTTCCTCTAATTGAATGGTTTCAGCTTTAACTTAAGCGCGCAGCATGTCGCTCTCGCAATGAATAATGGCATTGCAGTCGATGCAATTAAACGTAAGCCATGGCGAGAAAAATCAATCATACCGGGATCCGAACCCTTGTCACATGCGCAGCGATGTTGCTATTCATGGCAGGGATTCGAATGCATGCGGGTGCTCAGGAGAGCCCCGATTTGTTCACCATTTACTTGGTCCGGCATGCCGAAAAACAGTCTGACACCAATGATCCACCGCTCACTTCGTGTGGTATTCAGAGGTCAGAAAGTCTGAGTGCTTTTTTGGAAGCCGTGCCTCTTGATGTGGTCTATAGCACAGACTACAAACGCACCCAAAGCACGGCCGAACCCACAGCGCGTGCCCAGGGATTGTCCATTCAATCGTATTCTACGCAGGCACTGGAGGAGATGGCGGAGCAATTGGTACGG
>CAWVYB010000151.1:0-5738 GCA_963934215.1 uncultured Flavobacteriales bacterium
CTGCATTTCCTTTGGGCGGGTCCCCCCCGTATACCCCACTGCAGTTATTAAGTGATCCCGAGTTGTTGAGGCCCCCTCCGAAGTTGGTTAAGCTCCCAGAATTGAAGATGGTCCCACTGGATGTATTGCTAATATTGTTGTGGTTGGTAAAGACTCCCGGATTTTCAAGAAGTCCAGAGTTGATGAAAAGGCCGGAATTTTCGAGGGATCCGGGGTTGGTCAGCGTTCCATCTTCCCTGTTGATGAAAACCGCCAAAGCCCTGTTGGTTATGGTTCCTTCATTAGCAGAGGTTCCGTAATTATCGAAAACCCCGTCTGCTTCATTGTCGATGGTGCCTCCACTTCGATTTTCGAAGGTTCCATCAATTTCGTTGTTGACGTATCCGATGTTGGAGAGGGTTCCTTCGATAATAAGAGCTCCCGAATTCAGGATGGTTCCAAAATTGGAGATGTTGAAGTCCGCTAAAATTTCTATGCCAATATGGATACTCACTGTCTTTCCATTAGGAATGATAGCGCTATTACCAAACGACGGGGTGCCGTTATCCCAATTACCAAGAACCGTCC
This sequence comes from uncultured Flavobacteriales bacterium, assembly GCA_963934215.1. Classification (GTDB taxonomy): domain Bacteria; phylum Bacteroidota; class Bacteroidia; order Flavobacteriales_D; family Sanyastnellaceae; genus UA16. The sequence continues at coordinate 568 of CAWVYB010000151.1, forward strand.
AATCTTCAGAGACCGCACCCGTGAATGTCGTTTGAGCATTCGCGTCAAAAGAGAAAAAGCACAAAATGACAAGTAAGAACACCGTGAGAAACTGGTTCATAGTCCGCGTTTTTACGGTTTGAATTGCTTTAAATACATCCCGGAGTCAGTACATCAGCAAATAATAACCGCCTCTAAGTTCACGAATAATAATTAACTAGATAGATAAACTAATTGTTTGTGAATAAATATATCTATTTGGTCGAAAATTTAAGGGTTAAGACCCCGCCATCATCGCCTCAATCTCATCGGCTTCCACTGGGATGTGGCCCATCAAATCGATGAAACCGTCTTCGGTGATGAGGATGTCGTTTTCGAGACGGATCCCCAGGTTTTCTTCCCGGATGTAGATGCCCGGCTCTACTGTAAACACATGGCCCGCTTCAATGGGCTTGTGCCAATGGCCGACGTCGTGCACATCGAGTCCAATGAAGTGGGAAGTGCCGTGCATGAAATACTTTTTGTAGGCAGGCCAAGCTGGGTTCTCATTGGCAACTTCTTCCGCTGTGATGAGGCCGAGATCAATCAATTCCTTGGTCATCAGCTCCCCTACTTTCACGTGATACGCCTGTAAGCTCACGCCCGGCCGCAACAACGTCATCGCACCGCGCATCACCCGCAAAACAGCGTTGTAGACATCGCGCTGGCGGTCGGTAAACTTTCCGCTCACCGGCACGCAACGGGTCATGTCCGCGGCATAATTACCGTACTCCGCACCCACATCCATGAGGATGACATCGCCCGCCTTGCATTCCTCGCTGTTTTCAACGTAATGCAACACGCAGGCGTTGAAGCCACTCCCAATAATAGGAGTGTAGGCGAAACCACGAGAACCCCGTCGTAAGAATTCATGCATGAGTTCCGCCTCAATTTCATATTCCATCACACCCGGCTTGACGAACTGCAAAACACGCTCAAATCCAGCCTTTGTGATGTCACAAGCGCGCTGCATCTGTTCAATTTCTTCTTGTGACTTCAGGGCCCGCAAGGTGAATAGAATGGGCGCAGAACGTTCGATTTCGTAGTGGGGGTAGGTGGCTCTCAATTTGGCATTTTCTCGATCTGTCCGCGTTTGCACCACCTTACTCGCGCGGGTATGCGGGTTGTCATTGAGGTACAACGCATCGGCTTCGGCCATGAGGCGTTGCAAGGTCTTCTCAAAAGCTGGAGCCCATTGAATTTGACCAATGCCTGTCTGAGCTCGGGCCTGGCCCTTATCCAATTTCGCTCCCTCCCAAATAGCCAACTCATTGTTGGTCTCCAACGTGAACAAGATTTCGCGATCCGCAGGATTGTGCGCATCGGGAAATAAGACCAAAACTGCTTCCTCTTGGTCTACTCCAGTTAACCAAAAGATGTCCGTCGCCTGCTTGAACGGCAGTGTACCATCCGCACTGGTTGGATAAATATCGCTGGAAAAGAAAACCGCTATGGATCGCGGTTTCATGCCCTGCATGAACGCAGCGCGGTTCTGATTGTATAAGGACGCGGGGAGTTTCTGATAACGCATGCAACGAAGATACCGAAGCTTACGGGAACCGCGAAGTGGGGTTTTCCAATCAATCTGAAATTGTCAGAACTTGATCCAAGCGCAAAGTTCGGAATGCCCACAAAATAACTACTCTCATCCTTCAGAGGTAACCTAATAGGCCGTGACCCCAAGCAGCCTGCTCTATCTTCACACCATGGAAGCATTCAATAAATCCCTCCCGCCAAAACCTGTGGGATCTTATCCCTTGGCTAGAAAAGTCGGACCCCTTCTGTTGTTGAGCGGAGTCGGTCCGCGCCTTGCAGGAAGCGATGTGCACGACAGTGGTGTGCCAGGCTTGGAACTGGACCACAACGGAAACTTCAAGTCATTTGACTTTGAAGCGCAAGTGCACAGTGTTTTTGCCAATGTCAAAGCCATCTTAGAGCAACATGGGAGCACGTGGGAGCAGCTTGTAGACATTACAGTTTTCTTGGTAGACATGAACCGCGACTTCGCTACGTTCAATCGGATCTATGCGGACTACTTTCCAGATCCCAGCACACAGCCATGCCGCACAACACTTGCCATCAACCGATTACCAACGCCGATTGCCATTGAGTTGAAGTGCATCGCCTCTGTGGAATGACTCAGATTGGCATCACTATTGCGATTCATCAGACCATGCTACGACTATTCGTAAGCGCCATCGTTATGATGAGTCTCCCTGCTCTCTCCCAAAGCCCTATTCAACTCCCCGAAGTCAGTACGGACACCCTGCCTACTCTTGACTTCCCCGAAGCCAGCATTCCAACGAGCGCTTATGGGCCTGGAGAGCGCTTGGAATACACCTTCCGCTATGGTTTCGTTCATGCCGCGGAGGCCCAAATCGAACTGAAAGCAGCGGGGCGCGGTCCCAACGGTCCGCAATGGCTCATCGACGCGCGCGGCCGATCGACTGGAACATTCAGTTGGTTTTTTAAGGTGGATGATCGCTACCGGACCACCATTGACGCTGCAACAGGCTATCCCTTGCATTTCATCCGCGACGTGCAGGAAGGAGGCTACACCATTGATCAAGATTACCGGTTTGACTGGTCCAACCAATCCGTGAGAACCTTGACGTCCAAGCGCGGGAATCCAGTCAAAAAACACGTATTTCAGCTTCCCGGCCCTACTTACGATATGATCAGCAGCATTTTCGCACTGCGAAATTTAGACTTTGACAACCTGCAAGCCGGCGATACCGCCCGGGTTCCGCTATTCATGGACGAAGAGTGGTTGGAGCTTAAGGTTGTTTATAGCGGCAAGGTGGAACAGAAAGTCAACGGTGAAAAATGGCCTTGTCTGCTCTTTCATCCCGTCATCCAAACGGGACGGATTTGGCGGAATCCAGATGACTTATCGGTATTCATCAGCGACGACGCCAACCACATTCCGCTGTTGGCTCAGTCCAATATTCTATTCGGAACCGTCCAAATGGAATTGACACACGCTAGTGGGTTAAGAAATCCTTCGCCGTGGCGCGATTGAGGCCCGTTTTTTTCCGAATTTGCCCCTATGCCATCTAACCACGATTTCGACCCTGCAATTCTCCGAAAACTGGAGGCGCTAGAAGCGAAGTATGCCGCCATGGGTCAAGACCTATCGGCTTACCTCGACGGGTTATTGCATGCTGATTTTCTAACGTATTGGGATTACATCAACCTGGATACGTTACTGAGTTTACAGCATCCCATCACGCCGTTTCCTGACGAGTCCATCTTCATCGTTTACCACCAAATCACGGAGCTCTATTTCAAGTTGGTGCTGCACGAATTGGAGCAACTCGCTGAAGAAGCACCTCGAACCAGCGCGCCATTTTTGGAACGCATTCGACGCGTCAACCGCTATTTCGAGGCCCTAACACATAGTTTCGAAATCATGGTCGACGGGATGGACCGCGATCAGTTCTTGAAATTCAGGATGTCCCTCTTGCCGGCGAGCGGTTTTCAGAGTGCCCAGTATCGGATGATTGAAATCCGTTCGACCAGCTTTGATCGCCTCCTTCACCCAGACCACCGGGAAGCCCATGTCGATCACAGTCCGGGCGATTTGGAAGGGTTGTTCGAGAAAATTTACTGGAAGGCGGGAGCTGTAGAGTTGGCAACAGGTAAGAAAACCCTGACGCTCAAGCAATTTGAAGACAAGTACGGTTCAGTTTTATTGGAGTTGGCCGAAAACGCCCACGGCGTCAATGCCCGGGCTTTGTGGTCAGAGCTGCCCATTCACGAACAAACAGACGAACTGCGGCAGGCACTGCGTTGGTTGGATGTGAATGTCAACATCAACTGGCCCCTAAGCCACTACAAAAGCGCCGTCCGATATCTCCAGAAAGATCCCGAGGACATCGCAGCGACCGGCGGTACCAACTGGCAGAAATACCTGCCTCCGCGTTTTCAGAAGCGGATTTTCTTCCCGGAATTGTGGAGCTCAGAAGAACTCGAGAATTGGGGGAAAAGCTGGGTCAAACGCGAAGTCTTTGGCCTATCATGAAATTCAATTGGTTGCAGCGCTGGTGTGTTGGAATCATTGCAATCACGTTGATTCAATGCGGTTCCAATGACATCACACCATTTTCTCATTCGGAGGCCCCCGATACGGTTGATCAACCGGTGGAACGATTCGGATTGATTTGGGAACACTTCGCCGTTGACTCAGGAACCGTTCGAAGCGGCCAATCGCTTTCACACCTCCTTTCGCCGGCAGGGTTATCTGCCTCGGCGATCGTGCAAATTGCTGAAGCGAGTCAACCCGATTACGATGTCCGGTCCATGAAGTCCGGCAACGCTTGGTGGCTCGCATTTCGCAATGACTCTGCGGCGACTCCCGCTTATTTCATCTACCAGCGCAACGCCATTGATTATGCAAAATTCCAACTGGAGGCCCCTTTTGGTGTTCAGTTAGCGCAGCTCCCAACGGACACCATCATCGAGCGTGCGAAAGGTGTCATAGAGCAGGCATTGTATGTTGATTTAGAGCGGGTGGGAGCGCCGTCGAGTCTCGCACTAGCCATGGCCAGTGTCTACGCTTGGACGGTGGATTTTTCACGTTTGCAGAAAGGCGACGCTTTTGACGTTTTGTACGAACGGACCTATGTCGCAGGGGAACCCAAAGGGATGCCCCGTGTGGTTGCCTGCCATTTTCAACACCGTGGAAAAGATCTACCTGCCTACCGCTACAACCAAGGGGAGGGAATGGACTATTTCGACGAGCAAGGACAGAGTTTGCGAAAAGCCTTCTTGAAAGCTCCTGTGGAGTTTAGCCGCATCTCTAGTCGGTACAACCTCAAGCGGTTTCATCCGGTATTGAACCGCACCAAAGCGCATCTCGGTACCGATTACGCGGCCCCCAAAGGCACGCCCATTGTGTCTGTCGGTGACGGCGTCGTCAGTAAATCATCGTACACTAAAGGCAACGGGAAATACGTGAAGATTCGGCACAATGGCACCTACGAAACGCAATATCTCCACATGTCGAAACGCGCAGTTTCTGTAGGAGAAAGGGTGCGGCAAGGTCAAGTGATTGGCTACGTGGGGTCTACGGGACTAGCGACAGGTCCCCACGTTTGTTTTCGTTTTTGGAAAAACGGAAAGCAAGTGGATCACTTGCGCGAGGAGTTCCC
>CAWVYB010000152.1:0-5707 GCA_963934215.1 uncultured Flavobacteriales bacterium
CCGTAGGGGAATCGAACCCCTGTTTCCAGGATGAAAACCTGGCGTCCTAACCCCTGGACGAACGGGCCAATTGGGGCGCAAATATAATACAGCGACTGCTTTCCTCAATGCGCCAATGTGATTTTTCCAAAAAGCTTTTCTAAAGCCCTCATACAAGGGAAGTACGGCAGAGCCATACCTGCTTCTCATGCGCAGCAATCAAGCGCCCAAGCATCGCTGCAGAGCCCTCATCATGCGATTGACGAGCCAGCTGCATCAATGCACGCTCTCGCACCAACAAGACACTGTAGGCGGCCACGCAGTGACGCATGGCTTCAGAGCCTTGCGCAACATCCTTAACGGCAGGGACATCAGACGTTTTCAAGACCTCATCAAAGCCTTGCAAAGGTCTCGCGTCCAGTGTTCGAATGCGCTCGGCCACTTCATCCGTCATGGCATGCAACTCCGTGTACATCACTTCGAAAGTCTGGCGCATGGCAAACAAATCTGGGCCGCGGAGATTCCAACGAAACCCCCGGACGTTTTGGCTACACACCTGCAAATCGGCCAAAAGATCATTCAGGCCTTTGGCCAGCTCTTGAGCAGCCTGCGGATTCAATCCTATCGGCAAATGAGATTCCATGGGGGTTGATTTATGCTGTTAACTAACGTGTGCGTTGTTCTTTTCGCATCAATACGCCCGAGCGAAAATAACACGCCGACTCGATGGAGCACCGGTCTTGATGCAAGTACCCGCCTCCTCTGGAGCATCCAAAGGAATGCATCGGATGGTCGCTTTGGTTTGTTGCTTGATCCACTCTTCCGTTTCCGGGGTGCCGTCCCAATGGGCCGACACAAAACCACCCGCATCCAAAGCTTCCAAGAAATCCTCCCACGTATCCACCGAACGTGTCGTAGACGAGGTGCGTTCAGCTGAACGGGAAAAGAGGTTCTTTTGGATTTCCTCCAACAGATTCTGGACGTGCCCCACGATGCCCTCCGCTTGCTCAAATGACTTCGTCTGCGTGTCCCGTCGTGCCACCTCAATCGTTCCTCCTGCCAAATCGCGCGGCCCCATGGCCAAACGCACCGGAACCCCTTTCAATTCATATTCAGCAAACTTCCACCCAGACCGCTTGGAGTCATCGTCATCCAATTTCACCCGGATACCCGCTGCTTTGAGTTGATCTGCAATGGCTTTGAGGGCCGCGACAATCTCTTCCATCTGCTCTGGGCCTTTATAAATCGGCACCAACACCACTTCAATCGGAGCCAGCTTTGGAGGCAACACCAATCCGGCATCGTCCGAGTGCGTCATGATCAGCGCGCCCATCAATCGGGTAGAGACACCCCAAGACGTCGCCCAAACGTGCTCCTGTCCTCCGTCCCGAGTAGCAAACTTCACATCAAAGGCCTTGGCAAAGTTCTGTCCCAAAAAATGTGAGGTTCCTGCCTGCAATGCCTTCCCGTCTTGCATCATCGCCTCGATGCAATACGTATCCAACGCACCTGCAAACCGCTCATTGGCACTCTTCAATCCTTTCAGCACCGGCATGGCCATCCATTGCTCTGCAAAGTCAGCATAGACCTCGAGCATTCTGCGTGCTTCTTCCACGGCTTCTGCAGAAGTCTCATGCGCCGTATGGCCTTCTTGCCATAGGAATTCGCTTGTTCGCAAAAACAGCCGTGTCCGCATCTCCCAGCGCACCACATTGGCCCATTGATTGATCAGCAACGGCAAATCACGATAACTCTGAATCCACCCTTTGTAAGTGTGCCAAATGATCGTCTCCGAGGTCGGACGGACAATCAACTCTTCTTCTAATTTGGCCGAAGGGTCCACCACGACTCCTTTGCCATCGGGATCATTCATCAGTCGGTAGTGGGTCACCACTGCACATTCTTTGGCAAAGCCTTCCACGTGATCCGCCTCCTTAGAGAAATAACTCTTGGGGATGAACAGCGGGAAATAGGCATTGACGTGGCCCGTCTCTTTGAACATCCCGTCCAACACATCCTTCATACGCTCCCAAATGGCAAAACCATAGGGCTTGATCACCATGCATCCTTTCACATCACTGTGTTGTGCGAGATCGGCTTGCACAACGAGTTCGTTGTACCACCGGCTGTAATCTGCTTCTCGAGAGGTCAATTTGGATGCCATGGAGCTGTTCGAATTGTTTGGTATGGTTTGTGCACATCAAGAGGACATGACACCTTTCATACCGCGAAAATACCGAATTTTCCTACCTTACAACAGATTAACCCCCTCTTCATCATGGCCAACCGCTCACTCTTGACTTTGGACCTGCGAAATACCTGGTTTATTTACCTCTTTAGCGCGTGCGTTGCGCTCCTGTTTTCGGGATGTGCTTCGATACCCAATATGGGCGCTTTGGAAAATGATGAGCTTTATTTGAGCCGTGGAGAGGAGTTTGTGACTGATGCACAATACCTCGCATTCGCCCTGGAAACAGCCGGTTATGAAGAGGAGTCGGGAAGTGATTATTATGACCCAACCCGCTCAACCCAAGCCAATGGAATGATCCCGGGATATCGACCGAGTTTCATGAATAACCAAAATGCCATGCAGTGGGGCATGGGGCTTTCTTCGGGATTCAACCCCTTTGGTTTTGGGATGTCCAATGGATACGATCCCTATATGAACAGTGGGTTTGGCTACAACCCGAATGGCGGCATGGGATATGGCAATTCGGGTTTTGGATACAACCCGTATGGAGGATACAACCCTTACGCATACGGGGGATATAATCCGTACGGAGGGTTCAACGGATACAACGGGTTTAACCCTTATGGTGGCGGATACAATCCCTATTCTAGTTATGGCAATTGGACCGGGAACGACAGCCAAGGAGGTATTACGGTGACAGGGTTTACCCGCACTCCTATTATGAGCAACACAGCTGGAGGAAGCAATTACACTGGGGGATTGCTGAGCCGACCCAAAGACGAGGTGGTTTCTGGTGGTGCAAGTTGGGCTCCTTCGAATGTGGCCCCAGACTCGGACAGAACACCTGCCGCGACCAACTCTGAAACCACACGTGGAACGAATCGGTGGTTGGAATCCCCTTCTACTCCACTGCATTCCCCAACAGACGTGAACCCGAGCGGACGAACTGCACCTGAAAGGAACAAAACACGGAATCGAACGCGTGCCACTCGGACCAGTTCATGGGGCAGTTCTCAACCCAGTACCACTCCGGCCCCAAGAAACAATTCCAACTCATCTGCTCGCCCAAGTAACAATAATAGCAACGGATCGAGCCGTTCTACAGGAACAAGCCGCCCTGCTGGTACGAGCCGTTCTAACCGAGGTGGTGGCCACTGATTGAGCGAGATGAAATACGTTCTAAGCGGTTTGATGGCCCTGGGCTTGGTGTTTTTCGCATCCCATACCTGGGCTCAAAATGAAGACGATGTCTTCCGATACAGCTACCAAGAATCACTGGGTTCCGCGAGAACCATGGGAATGGGAGGCGCATTTGGAGCGCTGGGAGCAGACCTCTCCTGCCTCACAGGCAACCCCGCAGGATTGGGGATGTACCGCCGAGGAGACGTCGGGTTGACCACCGGGTTTGCATCACAAAAGACCAAGATTAGTGTTGCAGGTCAATTCGGGAATGCCAATAAAATCAGTGGTTCAACGACCAACATAGGCATCGCATTGAGCTATCCATCTGTCAACCCCGACTGGCCGGTATCCACACTCGCAGTCACCTACACGCGTCGTGCCAATTACAACCAGAGCATTGAAATCGAAGACATCCCGTTCGAAAACAGTCTGCTTTCAACTTTTCTTGGGCAGGCACAAGGCTATTCCCCTAGTGACCTGAACGACACATTTCCCTTTACAGCAAACCTTGCTTGGGACACTTATTTGCTCGACCCACACCCCAACGGCAACCCTACTTCTTACATTTCGGCCATCCCTCAAGGGGGCGCGCGAACAAGCAAAAACATAGACAGAACAGGGCAACTCTCAGAAACCAACATCGGCTTCGGATCTGGGCTGTCGGAAATTCTTTATGTCGGCATCACTCTAGGTATCGTCAATGTAGATTTTAATGAAGAAACGCGACACCGGGAAGTGCCCATGGTCGACTCGTTGGAACTCACCGAATGGACCCTCCGTGAAAACCTAGAAATCGAAGGAAGCGGCATCAATGTAAAGTTGGGCTTGATTGCCGTTCCATCACCTTGGCTTCGAATAGGAGTCGCCTACCATAGCCGTTCGCGACTGAGCCTGACAGACAAGTATTCAACGGGCATCACCAGTTCATTCGACGATGGCGGACAATACGAGGTGCTATCGCCGTTCAACCAATTCGAATACGTCATCGTAACCCCTTCGCGTTTTTTGGCCTCCGCGGCCTTCCTCTTGGGCAAGGGCGGCATCATCAGTGCTGACTACGAAGTCGTCAATTATGCCACGGGTGAGTTAAGAAAAAGCGCTTTCTCTCCGGACGGTGCCTATGATTTTAATGACGAAAATGAAGCTCTACGAACAGTTTACGGCACTTCGCGGATGGCACGTGTTGGAGCCGAGTTTCGTATTCAAAAAGTATTTCGATTGCGCTTTGGAGCGGGTATGGAGACATCGCCCTACACCGAAGCCGCCCAGGTCGAAGCCAACGCAAAACGTTACCAAGTCAGTTTCGGTTGGGGAGTCCGCAATGACAAATGGTACGGTGCAATGACCTATCGTCGGAGCTGGACTGAACAAGACCTGTACATGTTCTCCCCTGGCCTCGTAGACGCCGCCAAGGTCGGCAACACCCACGGCATGGTGGTGGCAGCTCTTGGATTCAGGATGTAAACATCCCTGCGGCATCTTCCGTCACATCAAGCCATCAAAAAACCCTGCTTGCCAATGGCAAACAGGGTTTTCAATGCTTTAAAAGGAACGAATCCTTATTTTTTCTTCGCCTTCGCGATCGCTTTTGTAATCTGAGTGTCTACACGAGCCTGCTCTTCGTCAGCCAACTCTTTGTCAACCAAGATTCGTCCGCTGTGCTCATCGACGATAATGCGCTTGCGCTGTGCGATGTCAATCTGACGTTGTGGTGGAATCTTGATGTAAGAACCCGCAGACGCTTGACGTTCGATTGGAACCACAGCCAATCCGTTTTTCGCAGAATTGCGAATCCGCTGATAGCTCGCCAACAAGCGGGCTTCAATGCTCGAAGACATCTTGTCGCTCAAGGCAGTCAAGACACTTTCTTCAGCTTGAGTCTCAGAAATGATTTCGGCCAATTCAGAACGCTTGCCTACGAGATCTGCATCACGCATTTCAACCTTTTCCTTACTGGACACGACCAACTCACTTTTTTGATCCACTTGTGCCAAGCACTCACGGATTTTCTTCTCGCACAATTCAATCTCCAACGTTTGGTATTCGATCTCTTTATTCAAAGAATCAAATTCCCGGTTGTTACGGACATTGTTTTGTTGCTCCGTGTATTTGGTGATCAAGCCTTTGCTCTCCTCAATCTGATTCTTGTAAGCAGCGATGCGCTGGTTTACCAAATCAACTTCCTCTTCGAGGCGTTCCAATCGGGTGCGCAATCCGGCAATCTCGTCTTCTAGGTCTTCGACTTCCAATGGCAATTCACCACGTACCACACGGATGCGGTCGATGCGTGAATCAATCAATTGCAAGTCATAAAGTGCCCGGAGCTTGTCTTCAGCGGTAGAAACAGTGGTCTTC
>CAWVYB010000153.1:0-5702 GCA_963934215.1 uncultured Flavobacteriales bacterium
GCGCGTATTGCATCTGAATTGATCCGAACAACGACTCCATGAACTGGACCACTCTTAAACGCTGGGCTCCCTTGGTCATGATCATCCTCAACAGTGTGGGGGTGGCTGGTGTGTTGTTGGGATTTGGTGAAACCATCCTGCAATTCACTGCCTTGAATTTGCTCATAAACGGGATGCTAGCCGCTTGGTTGGATTGGGACTCTCGCAGTCGCTTGTGGGTATACGCGGCTTTAGGTGGATGGCTTGTTGAATGCTTCGGCGTGCACACCGGGTGGCTTTTTGGTGCTTACCACTATGGACACGGTCTTGGACTACAGGTCGCCGAAGTCCCTTTGATTTTAGGGGCATTGTGGTTTGTCACGCTCATGGGATTTGGCCATTGGGGCGGGCGATGGCTGCTTCGGTTTAGACTTGGCACGAAGGAGCATAAAGTGGGTACAGCCATCGTGGCAGCAACTCTTATGATGGGACTCGATGCTTTTATAGAGCCCGTGGCCATCCAATCAGGTTGGTGGGAGTGGGCGCAAGGAGATGTCCCTTGGACCAACTATGCTTCGTGGTGGGCCATTGCTTTTCTTTTTCATTTAGTCCCGAGACAATCAACAGAATCCAAGGGAACTGGAATCTTAGTTCTCATCTTTACAGCGTTCTTCATTCTGCTCAACGTTTTTCCATGGACCGTTTGATTTTCTTCTCTCACCCCGTATTCATTGTGATTGCAACCTTCCTGATTATGGAGGGTGTAGCGTGGTTCGCGCACAAGTATCTCATGCATGGATTGATGTGGTATTTTCATAAAGACCACCATGTCCGTCAACCGGGTTTTTTTGAAAAAAACGACGCCTTCTTTTTGATTTTCGCTGTACCGAGTGCAAGCTGCATCATTACGGGATCCATGGCAGGAGGTGACTTTCGTATTTGGATTGGCGCCGGAATTGCGGCGTATGGCTTGGCTTATTTTCTCGTTCATGATGTTTTTATTCACCAACGATTCAAGTGGTTTCGAAGAACAGAAAACACTTATTTAATGGCGATTCGTAAGGCACATAAAGTTCACCACAAGCACTTGACCAAAGAAAAAGGAGAGTGTTTTGGGATGCTCTTGGTGCCCTTGCGCTACTGGCTTGAGGCGAGGAAATCTCAAAGAAAATGGTCAACAGACACGCAATCCCCCGTTAAATAATGAGCGGACTCTATCTGGTCGTCGACCTCGTTGTGCTTGCCTTCCCATTGCTTCTCAGCTTTGACAAACGCGTTCATTTCTTTGGCCAATGGAAGGACTTTTGGCCCGTGAACATCGGCTTATTGGTCGTCTTCATCATATGGGATGTTTTTTTCACCAAATGGGGAATTTGGGGATTCAACCCGGACTACCTCTTGGGTCCTGAATGGCTTGGGTTGCCCATTGAAGAATGGCTGTTCTTCATTTGCATTCCTTATGCCAGCGTCTTCACTTACGCCACGTTAAAACATTACGTGCGCCGGAATCCATTCAGGCACAGTGCAATCACCTTGAACATGGCGGCCATTGCAATTACCGCGGGGCTAAGCTATTGGTATTCGGATGCATGGTATACGTTCTCTGCGAGCGCTCTACTGTGTGTGTTTTTCATTTGGTCTGCAGTGAATTATGTGGCGTGGTCACATCACTTGTGGATCGCCTTTTTCGTCCTACTCACTCCCTTTATCATTACCAACGGAGTTCTCACTGGAATCACCTTTTGGGAGTATCCGTTGTTGCACAATGATGCCGGCCAAATCCAAGATTCCATCGTGTGGTACGCAGGAGAGCACACGACTGGATGGCGCATTTTCAGCATGCCCGTGGACGACCTGATTTATGGTTTTCTCCTCTTAGGGCTTCACATTGCCGGATTTGAAGCGTTGCAAAAAAGACGCTTGGGACTCGGACCCTACTCCGACTGAATTCCCGATCTCCATTTGAAATGTGCCTGAATTGGACGGTGGTCGGATAACATCACATCGCTGGTTTCGAATTCCACAGGCTCCAGAACAGGACTGTGAAGGATGAAATCAATGCGCATTCCGGGAATATCTCCAGCATACGTGGCACCGAGCAATGGTCCATTTCCATTGTACGCATCTTGCAAGTATGGCTGAAACTGTTGTTTCGCATACGAAACAGGACCGTCATTGAAATCACCCATCAAGACCACCGCGAAAGGACTGTTTGCGACGTACTCCGCGACCAATTCTGCCTGCAAAGCTCTTTTCTGCCAAGCCGTTTCTAACCGATCCAACAGCCGCAAGCGTTCGGTTTCATCAGGACCCTGGCGCATCGCTTGATAATCCTCTTGTTCAAAATGAATGCTGCTGAGATGCACATTGAAAGCACGAACGGTGTCTTTGCCGATGAGAAGATCAACATACATGGCACTGTTGTTCTTATCATTCGGAAAATCAATTGCTTTCACATCTACAATGGGAAAACGAGAGAGTACGGCCAGTCCAAACAACTTGTCATGGCCCCTTTCCAACTTGAACTCTTGGGCCCAATGCGCCAATCCCGAAGCGCGTTGCAAACGTTGCTGCGTCATCCAAGGATCCGCGTTTTCTTCCAAGAAACACTCCTGCATACACACCAAGTCAGTTTCCACAGCGCCCAATAGAGACAACATTTCTTCTCTGGCATTGGCATTGTTCAACCAGCCGAGGCGGTCAAATTGACGCACATTCCAAGAAAGTACTCGGAATTCCATTTCATCATCTAACTCATTTCCTCCCTTTTGAAATACAGAAGATGCACCCGGTGAAAAGCTCAAAGTTGGTGACTCCCCTCCTATGTTTTTGGGATAAACTGTCCAACCCCATGTTTGCGCTGCATGTGGTGCTGACAGAACAATAAAAAGAAGTCCCCACCGAAACGCCCGCCACCGGCGGAACAGTAAACTACTCACTGTGCCGATGACCAGAAAGGTCCAGGTCAGTGGAAACCCCATACCTGCAATGGCCAGCGAAGACCAAAGAGAAGGGGAAAGCCGAACTGCCAATTCCGCACCAAGTACACCTGCAATGCCCGTCACGGTCAATACGACAGGCCACCTAAGCTTTCGCTGCTGTGTCATTCTTTTTTGGAAGCTTGAAACAAGAATGCTTTTTCTTCCTTGGTTAGATTGTCATAACCGTGCTTAGATACCTTATCCAAAATGGCATCCACCCTAGCCAAACGTTCCTTCTTTTCTTGATTGAAATCAGCATCACTTTTGACTCGAGATGACCGCGTGTCCTTTTTTGCTTTTCGAGACCACGAAGTGCGTTTGGGACGCTTTTCAACGCGCAACTTTGACTTCTCTCCTGGTTTGAATGCAGTTATTATTGCATCCAACATGCGTTCAAACCAACCTACCAAGTCACGCCCTTGGTCTGCTTGTTTCACCATCACATATCCAAACAGCGCTCCGCCCAAATGGGCCAAATTCCCCCCGGCATTCTCTCCATTACTCAAAGCAAAGTAATCCAGCAAAATCAGGGCAAGCGCCACATATTTCAACGGAACAGCGCCGATAAGGATCAGTCCAATACGCCGATTGGGGTCGCGGGTCGCTACGGCGACCAAGATGGCCATAACGGCCGCACTCGCGCCATAAGCATAGGTGCCTTGTTGCAATCCCGGAAAGACATTGGTCGCTGTAAAATACAGAACGAATCCAGCCAACCCCCCTACGATGTAAGTGCTCAATAAACGGCGCGCACCAAAATGAGCTACGAATAAGCCGCCCATCCAGAACAACAAGGCCATGTTCATTAGCAAATGCCAAATACCCCTATGCACAAACATGTGTGTGACGATGGTCCAAGGACGTCGGACTAAAAGATCTGGCATCCACGTGGTAGCCAGACCCAAAACGGATGCAGCATCAACGGGTGACGATGGACCGAAACCAAGAGTCGCCAATAACTGCAGCGAAGTGACTATTAGAAATACACCGCCGTTGACGAGTAAAAGTCGGATCAGCATCCCACCTTGCTGCCATTGATTTTTTACTTCTTGCCACATTCTTCAGACGATTTTCAATAAAACGTACCGCGGTCCTTCTGCCATTGCTTGAGCAGAATGTATCCAAAAAGCATACCACCGAGGTGGGCAAAATGAGCCACATTGTCGCCAGAACCATTTTGGAAAGCCAAACTCAATTCAATCAATCCATACCCGATTACGAAGTACTTCGCTTTGATGGGGATGGGCGGAAAAAGAAGCATCAGTCGCGTATTGGGGAAGAGCATTCCAAATGCCAACAAGATGCCAAAGACAGCCCCTGACGCCCCAACGACTCGGCCGTAAGCCGCTTCAATGTAACGAACCGCTATACGATCAGAAACGCCTGCTGGGACCAACTGCTCCCGAAGAGGGAAGAAGGTTCCTAGCGTGTTGTAAAATTCCAAGCCGATGAACAACTCATGAAGAAAGAAGCCACCAAGACCACTAATGACATAGTAATTCAGAAACCGCTTGGGGCCCCAAAGCCTTTCAAGCTGACTGCCAAACATGTAAAGCGCGAACATGTTGAAGAAAAGGTGGGTCAAGCCCCCGTGCATGAACATGTGGGTAATGATTTGCCACGGCATGAAAAAGGGCGAGCCTGGATAGGTCCCGGCGAGCCACGTAATGGCCATTTCGTTTCCCAAAAGCATGGATGCACCAAAAAACAGAACGTTGATGATGATGAGGTTGCGGACAACCACGGTGGTGTTTTGCAGCATTATTTAAATCGTTGCTCGATTTCTTTCATCTCAAAGGTAGCGATGACCGGCTTGCCAAACGGGTCTAAGCCAGGTGTTGAACAGCCAAATAAACGATCCAACAAATCCTCCATCTCAGACGCATTCAGAACGCGACCTGCTTTGACAGCCAATGCCCTTGCCATCTGAGCAGCGACCCTTTCTGGACGGCTGATACCCGATGCATCGCTTTCTTTTTCACTCAGAATGGCCTCACACAAAGCGGCGGAGCGCGTCTCTCCCTCCGTCGGCATGCCGGTAATTTCGATGCCAGACTCATGGGATTTAAAATAAAGCCCCAATTGGTTCAACCACGGCGCAGAATCCATCATAAACTCACGGTCTGAGACAGGCAAAATAACCAATTCAGGAAACAGCAATTGCTGGGAACTGACCTGGCTTTCATTGGATTCCAATCGAACAACCAAAGCCTCATAAATGACACGCTGATGAGCACGGTGCTGATCGACTAACCAAACGCCCGATTGCGTCGCCGTCACGATGTATCGCTGCTGAATCTGGAACATCGGCCGGACCTGACTTCCTGACTCCTCTTCCAGTGGTATTCCATCCAATCGTTCAATGGCCGAAGGAATGATTTCAGAGGGCTCTGCATTCTTCCAATCACGGCTCTTGGGTTCCTCAGACCGCAAATCATCTTCCCCATATAGCGATTTCCATGCGTCAATCTGTCCTTTTCCGGGGCGCAAACCTCCGCGATTCTGTGAATCAGAAGGGGCATGAAAAGGATTGTACTCTTTATTCACGCGCACTTCAGGGGCAATCACTGTTCGGTTGACATCCAACGGCTGGATATTCAATGAGGATTCTTGATCAAAATCAAGAGAAGGAGCCACAGCATACTTCCCCAATCCTCTTCGGATTCCAGGTAAAAGCAGCGCTTGAATGGTCCGGTCCTCATCAAATTTAACCTCGGTTTTGGTCGGGTGGATGTTGACGTC
>CAWVYB010000154.1:0-5687 GCA_963934215.1 uncultured Flavobacteriales bacterium
GAGGACCCGGTGGTGACGCTGCTGAGAAAGGGCTTTTCTTGCATGCTGCCACCGTTTTCATCGAAAGCCCATCCAAAGGTGAATACAGAATCAACCCACCATTTGAGCATGGCGGGCATGCTGTACCAGTAAATTGGAAAGTGCATCACGACACTTTCAGCGGCGTCAATCGCGGCCTGTTCGATGGCTACGTCAAAAGAGCCTTCCGTTTGTTGCTTCGCTAAAATCCGAACGTCAAACCGCGTATCATCTTGAAAGCACGTGATGAATTCAAGCAAGAATCCTGATGGGTTGAAATCGGGATTGCCGATAAGAAGTAAATGTTTTTTCACGGTGAGTCAACACGTACCTGCAGCCCGTGTTCATTTTCACTTACCATTGAATGCAAACTGCAATCCAATCGAGAGACTGTGAAGGTTGGGGGAACGAATCTCTTCAAAATAAGGAAGGAGAGAAGCCTCTGCCAATAAGCTGACATTTCCGAAGCCAAGAGCGACCCGGGCATTGAGTTGGAAGGGATTGATTGGGAAGTCACTCGTGGTTTGTTCCGTTTCTACTCCTCCTGATTCAAAGTGTGTTTTATACTGACTCCATATACGAACGCCACCCACCAAACCGGCTTCCACGTGTAAGCCTTTATCTCCTTTTCGGGATGTTCTTAAACTCACAAGGAAGGGGACCCGGAGATACACTGCATCGAGGCTGTTGCTGTTGATTGTCAGGGTATCGCTGCCAATGAAGTTGGACATTACGCGTTCTTCCTCTTCATTAAAATATAAGATGCGTTCGTCATCAATCCCTACATGCCACCAGTCGAATCCGACCCCTGTGGTAAAAGCGATGTATTCACCAATGAATCGTTGGCGGTATTCAAACGGATTCAATTCAATTCTCCAACTTTCTGTGACGTGATCCAGTTTCATGCCCAATTGAGTAGGCGCTCCCAAAGACGCGTCATAGTCTTCCAAGTCTCCTTGAAGTTGACCCATGAGCACTTTGTTCAAGGAAATCCCACCCCAATAACCCTCGCTTTCAGGTTTTTTCTTGGATTTAGAAAGAGAGTCGCCTTCAAGCCAATCTGACGACTTGGCGTCAAAGGGAAAAGCGACCATTCCAAAAATGAGCAAAAGAAGCGTAAGCGTTGTGTTCGTTTTCATGATCCTATTTTCAGAGTGTTACTCAAAATACATGCCAAAGAGTCAAAGTTGCACTGAACGCCTATGTTACGAAAACACACGGCTGAGATTGAACCCGAAGAAAAGGTCGCCATCGAGCCATCTTCCTGTAGTTTCCGTTAGAAAAGCGCGTTCAAACATGCCTTGGGAATTGGTGATGTGAAGCTGAAACACATGGCCTCCTGTCTCAATATCTACGCCTAACGACAGACTGTTGGTCGTTGCCTCTTCAAGTCCGTTTACGAGGAAGTGGTATTCGGAATTGATACTGACTCTTTGCGTGATTTTGTGTCGTCCGCCCAATCCAAGCGTCCATTGGTCGTGACTCTTGCCCGTGATGTCAACCAAATTCCGATGAATAAAGGAGGGGACAACCGCAAGGCTGGTGCGATCATTGATTTTACGGGTCACAATGAGCTGGTTAACATAGCTGAGTCGAGATGAAAACAGATTCTCTCGATCGGGTTCTTGCCAGCGCAGGCCGTTGGCCATAATCACGCCGTAGTAAGTCACGCTCACAGGGACACTGTTGTCAGATTTCTGTAAAAAAAGCTTGCCCTTCATGCTCGCCTCATAGGTCTTTTGGAAAGTACTTCGTCCTACCCCGATGGTCCAGCGATCCGTGAGACCATAGTCAAAGCCCATTCTCATGCTCGCATTGTCAAGTCCCCAGAGGGAGTATGCTCCTTCGTTGATTCTTCCAAATCGGTGAGCAATGACAAAATGCAAAACGCCAGCTCCGGGCGTTTCATTGCTTTGCATATTGATGACACGTGTATCCTTGAACGTTGCCGTCACAGGATGTGCTGTGGGTTCGGTGTCAAGGGCATCAAGCAAACTCTGTCCTAGCGAAGAGTAGCTTTGGAATCCGAACAAAACGAGCACGAACCAAGAGGGAAGAGTAAAGCGTAGCATGGCTTTCTATTTACCGGGGGGTTAAAATGGCATCAACATAGACTGTGATACTCTCGGCAATTTGACTCCGAACCATTTTAGGGATGCGAATTTCGTGATCTGCCGTGAGGACATCAAATTGAGCTCTGATTTCCCAAGAGCCTGCATTGAACTGCATCTGACCCTGGATTGTTCTTGTTTGCGAAACTCCATGAACATTCAAGTTCCCAGATGCTACAACGTCTTGCCAGTCGCCTGTGGGCTTCAACTCCTCCCAGTTTAAGATCGCACCCTCAAAAGTCGCTCGAGGATGCTTTTCGCTTTCTAAGTAGCTTTCATTAAAATGCTCCTCCATCAAGGCTTTGTCAAAATGAAAGGTGATAATGGGGATTTGAAACGCAAAGCCGCCATTTTGCCCCGCATCTAAAATGGCGCTCATTTGAATGGTTTCGGCTTCAATGTCTTCCAACGATGTGGAGGAAAAAAAGCGAACGTGTCCCGCTCTCGAAATAAACTGCTGCGCTTCCAAAGTTGAAGCTGAGCTGCAGACCAGGAGGACGATGAAGGTGAAAGTGTTTTTCATGATGGATGAAATGGGCTATTCAAAAGGAGTGCCGTTGGCAACCCAATTTAGCAGTGCTTCAGTGTCGCACGCACTGAGTCCGCCATTGGGAGGCATGCTATTGGGGTCGCTCAAAGGCAGCTGTATTCGATCTGCAAGTCCACTGTAGCTTGACGCGGCTACCACATGGTCGTAATTCGTGAGCAACAGGCCACCAGAGGGGTTGTTGCCACTATGGCATCCCTCGCAATGGTTTTCGATGATTTCAGCGATGTGCATTTGATATGTGGCCTCGATTGGAGGGCAATCTGAACTGCCATACAGAACAGACTCTACATTGTATTGACAGCCACAGAGTGCAACGCACGCTGTGATTAAAAGAATGGGAAATAAACGGATTCTCATGTGCGAAAGATAGCAACACATTCTACTCCAAGAAGCACATAAGAATTGGGATACAGCATGGTCATGGCTGTAGATTGTTGGTCATGCCCGATATTTACACCGAACTAGAGCAACTCAAAGATGGGAAGAGCATTTGAATTCCGGAAAGCGCGCAAATTCAAGCGATGGGCGGCCATGGCCAAAACGTTTGCGCGTCTGAATAAAGATCTGATCATCGCCATTCGAGAAGGCAACAGTGCTGATCCAGAAATGAATCCCCGTTTGCGCGCGGTTTTACAGAATTGTCGTGCCGCTAATATGCCCAAAGAGAACGTGGAGCGGGCCATTAAAAAAGCAACGGACAAGGACACCTCGGATTACAAAGAAGTGACTTTTGAGGGGTACGCTCCTCATGGCATAGCAGTATACGTTGAGACAGCTACAGACAACAACAACCGTACGGTGGCTAATGTCCGCAGTGTATTCAATAAGGGCAATGGAAATTTGGGAACAACGGGCTCCGTGGAATTCATGTTTGACCACATGTGCTTTTTCAAGATAACAGCTGAAGGAGTTGACGCTGAAATGCTTGAGCTAGATCTGATCGATTTCGGTGCTGAAGATGTGGATTTAGATGAGGATAACATTGTAATTTATGGTCCATTTGAGTCCTTTGGGACGTTGCAAACCAAGCTTGAATCTGACGGTTACGCTATCGTAGAGTCGGGATTGGAGCGCATTCCCAACATCACAAAAGAGTTGGACCCGGAAGCGACGTTGGAGGTAGAGAAACTGATCGAAAAGCTGGAAGAAGACGACGACGTGCAGAATGTCTTCCACACCATGAGTTCCGCTTCTCCAGAAGAGGAGTGAAGACTGCGGGGGTTTTGGACGTTTAGAGGAGTAACTTCGCCGCATGGAACGGAAATTGGTCGAATCGGAGATGGTGTTATTGGACTTCCTCATGGATCATGGGGGATTCTCAACAAGAACGCGAGCTAGGACAGCAATCAAGGCTGGTTTGGTCACGGTGGATGGAACGATGGTTCGGATCCCATCGACGATGGTGGCAGCCGGGGTTACCATCACATGGACATCGCTTTCAAAAGCAGTAAAGCCCAAAGACTTCGACTTGGGAGGCGCTGCAAAGTCCTTGCACAAGGATCCTAAGACCATGCCCGCTCCCTATGATATCGTTCATGAAGACGAGCATTTGATTGCATATGTCAAGCCTGCAGGAATGGTCTTCGCATCGCCAAAACCCCAGGTGAAGACAAGCTATACTCGAATGCGGGAATGGATGTCGAAAGCACGTCCAGAATGCAAGGATGTGCATTTTGTCAACCGGATCGAAAAGGAATCATCGGGAATTTGCTTGATCGCAAAAGACCTCCAGTTGAGGAAGCATTTGCAAGACCATTGGGATAGCGCAGAGGCGGGCATGTATGTCGTAGTTGATGGTCACTTGCCTCCGGATGATGTCATCACGGCCTTTGAACCCTCTGAGGACACAAAGAAGCGTGGTCCTCTGAGAGAATTTCCATACCGAACGATGCGCGCCACTTCAACGCATACCATGCTCAAATTCCGCATGTGCTTTGATGATGTGCCGGTTTTGATGTCTGGCCTTCGGCGTCACAGTTGCATGGTCGTTGGCAAGGGTAAGGAAGCTCCTGATCCAATGGGACGATCAGGTTTGCACTTATACGCTGTTGAGATTACTGGACTCGACGGAGAGCAGCAGGAATTGAAATCAAGAGTCCCCAATGAGTTTTTACAATTGATGAAGGGAGGAAAAGGGCCCAAGGCGATTCCTGGAAAATCAGCGAATAAAAAAACGCGTTCACCTCAAGAGGGAACGCGTCATACGCGATAAGTCAAACGGTTTCTTCAAAGATTGTAGCGAGCTTCGAGCCAGTCTCGGAGTTCTATGGACTCCATAGAACTCAAACTTCGGAATGCGATGCGCATGGCCCTGCGGATCATAACAGGTTCACCGTGTACGTGACGAATGAGCGTTTTGTACTGTTCAAGTGCGCTCGGTGCGTGTGTAAGGGGTATACCTGGAATGGACATAATCGCAATGTATTGTAATCGGGTTCTCCTACGTCACCAACGCATTGGATGTTTCAAATGAGGGACTCTAATTTCAGGTCGTTTCACATAACGACTTAAAATCCAGTGATTTAAAATACAAAACGCCGGGACGTTTCCCAGCGTTCTGCCTAACCTAAACCAAATAGTCTAAAGCTTCTATCTAGACGACTTTCGAAATACAATTGGCAAGGGCCGTGCCAAAATGACTTGTTGGAGATGGACTTGGGGCCAACTCCCGTTAAATTTGGTCTTTCAAAATCTTTCTCTCATGGCAAATCCAGTGTTTATCATCTCAGCAAAACGTACTCCAATGGGGAGTTTTCTAGGTTCTCTTTCAAAAGTACCTGCGACAGCACTCGGCAGTGCGGCCATTCGAGGAGCGATTGAAGCTGCTGGAATTGACGCTTCGGAAGTACAGGAAGTTTTCATGGGCAATGTCTTGCAGGCTGGACTGGGTCAGGCACCTGCTCGCCAAGCTGCAATGGGAGCCGGAATTCCGGATTCTGTTCCGTGTACAACAATCAATAAGGTTTGTGCCAGTGGAATGAAATCCATTGCGCTTGCTTCACAAGCAA
>CAWVYB010000155.1:0-5684 GCA_963934215.1 uncultured Flavobacteriales bacterium
GAAAAGCGGATACATCGAGTACTTGTGGTAAGATGCAGGGTCTGAATGCCCCATCATTGCCCTTTCTGGGACAACACAAAATCACTGAATCACCAAGTCTTTGATGATTTTACGGCCAATGTGTTCGTTGATGCGCTCCAAAACTTTTGTTTTGTTCATGAGCAGTTCCTCTTTAAGAGGCCCGCTGTTCAACGCTATCCACAATTGACCTCCAGCCTTCAGTCGTATGCTGCGGGTTTGCCGATCGACCATGTTCCCAAAGCATGCTTTCCAAGCCAAAACCACATCCACCTCGTCGAGTTTGCTCTGCATGCGGTTGACTCGAATAAACTGTTCAATCGCTGCTTTTAGAGGTTTGGGATCTTGAGAGCTCACGTGTCCAAGTTAGGGGCAGTCGTGGACTCTTGCACAACCGCCTCTCCGTTTTTCACTTCAAACACCCGAACATCAGCTCCCGTAGCGGCAAACAATTCTGGAATGCGACCGAGGTCCGTGTCGGTGATGAAAACTTGACCAAAATCCCCTGCCGTGACATGGGCCATCAAGGCCTGCACGCGTTTCTCATCAATTTTGTCAAAAATATCATCCAGCAATAAAATAGGCTGCACTCCCGTAGCCTCTTGAATGTGAGCACGCTGAGCCAGTCTCAGTGCAATCAAAAATGATTTCTGCTGCCCTTGAGAACCAAATCGTTTGAGTGGATGGTCTGCCAATTCAAACCGAACATCGTCCTTGTGGATGCCAACTGTACTGCGGCGCAACCGCCGGTCATCTGACTGCGCATTGACCAAGTGCTGCTTGAAATCAACCTCCTCGTCATCCACGGCTGTGACATAAGACAGACCCACCCGCTCCGCTCCGCTCGTGATTTCTTGGTGAACCGCTTGAAAGACAGGCATGAATTTGGTTAAGAAAACCTCACGACGGCGACGAATGGCAACAGCCAGTGGCACCAACTGCGCATCCCATGGCTCTAACGCGACGGCATCCCATGTGCGGTTTTCAGCAAAATACCGAAGCAACATATTCCGTTGGTTCAGCGCTTTGTTGTAGTCCATAACCTGCTGCAGGTAGGGTCTATCAAACTGAGAGATCACCGAATCGAGCCATTTTCTTCTAAAATCACTTCCCTCGTGAACCAACGCCGCATCATCCGGTGCAATCATAACGGCAGGAAACCTTCCAATGTGATCGGCCATCCGTTCGTACGCCTTCTCATTGCGCCGAAATACTTTTTTGACCCCTCTTTCCACTCCACAACTCACCTCTTCGCGTTGATCATGGCGGAAAAAACTGCCCTTAATCAACATGTGCGTCTCGTCATGCGTGATGTTTTGAGCATCAATTGGATTGAAATAGCTCTTGGTGTGACATAGATAATGCACCGCGTCCAAGACGTTGGTTTTCCCACTCCCATTGTCCCCGAGCAAACAATTGACCTGTTTTCCAAACACCAAGTCAGAGCCTGAATGGTTGCGAAAATGATGCAGATGAAGATCTTGAAGAAGCATGATGCGAATTTCACTATTTTTGCCCGGTCTTTATACAAAGATTTAGAACAAACGATTACAAGCGCCATGGCGAAGAAAAATCAGACCGATGAACCGAGTTTGCTGAATGTAGATGAAGTCTACACAAAAACAGAGCAATTCGTTGACAAGAACAGAAGTGCATTGACGTATGGCATAGGTGGATTGGCTGCGTTGATTTTGGGCGTTTTGGCCTATCAAAGCTTCATTGTAACTCCAGCTGAAAACGGCGCTGAAGAGGCGGCTTGGAAAGCTGAGTCGTATTTCGAAATGGATTCCTTGGACCTAGCCGCATACGGTGATGGTTATGAAGCCGGATTGGAAGAGATTATGACATCTGAAGAAGGCACCAGTGCTGGCACCCGTGCAGCGTATCGCATGGGCATCTTTCACCGGGATGCGGGCGCTTTTGACGAAGCCATTGCTGCATTTGAGCAAGTGGACTTTTCAGATCAGGTCATCCAAGTTTTGAGTTCTGGTAACATCGGTGATTGCTATGTCGAACTAGGAGATCTCAATGCGGCACTCACTCATTTTGAGAAAGCGGCATCGTTGGCCTCTTCTGGCTTGGCTGAGTCGGTTTTGACTCCCATGTTTTTATACAAAGCAGCGATTGTTCAAATCGAACTGGGTGAAAAATCGGATGCTCAAAAGAAGCTCAACCGCATTGTTGAGGATTATCCAAAGAGTCAGCAATTCACCACGGCCAAAGGCTTGGCTAGTACGTTGACAAAAAGCTAATTGATATGGCGACTGCAGGTAAGAACCTGAGCGTATACGACAAGTCTAACTTGCCAAATGGTGCCCACTTCCGAGTGGGCATCGTTGTTTCCAAATGGAATGCAGAGATCACCCATGCATTGCGCGAAGGAGCAATGGAGGTCTTGCTTGCTGCTGGAGTGCCTACGGAAGGCTGTCTCGTTCACGAAGTTCCGGGCGCCTTTGAGTTGCCCTTAGCAACCAAATGGATGCTTGAGAGCTCTCCTTCTGTGGATGCTGTTATTGCCATCGGATCTGTCATCCGAGGTGAAACGGCCCATTTTGATTTCGTCTGTGAGGCTGCATCGACAGGGGTTTTACGCGCTGGCATGGACAGCGGAAAGCCCGCTATTTTCTGTGTTCTGACAGACGATACTATGGACCAATCGAAGGCGCGTTCTGGAGGTACTTTGGGCAACAAAGGAATTGAAGCGGCCATCGCATGCCTCGACATGTTAACGCTGAAAAATCGTCTGTTTCCCGGGATGACATGAAGGCCCAAATGTTGGCTTTTTTTAATCGCATGCCCTTGCTGTGCATTCTTGCACTGGCCTTGCTTTTGCGACTTTCAGCTGTTTGGAATTCGACTGGTTACTTGATGCATGACGACCATTTCTTAGTCGTTGAGACTGGCGCTTCTTGGGCTGTTGGAGAAGACTACAACCAGTGGCTTCCAAAGGCCCAAAGAGCATTGGGCATCGAGAATCCCGTTCCACATCAAGCCAACTTGGCCTACCCAGGCATCGTGTGCGGTGTCTTCACCGTTTTTCATTCAATTGGAATTGAAGACCCCGCCTCTCAAATGGTTTGGCTCCGTCTGCTTCATGCGCTCTACAGTCTACTCATTGTCTACTTCGGCTTCCGTATTGTTCATCGCTTGTCTGACCGCCGCGCTGCGATTTGGAGTGGATTGGCCCTAGCCTGTCTAGCCCTACTCCCCAATCTGAGTGTGCGCCAATTGGTTGAAGTCATTTGCATCCCTCCTCTCATGTGGTCGACATGGATCATTGTACGGACCGACGTTGATCGTAGAACAGTCGCCACGTGGTTGGGGGCGGGTGTCGGCCTGGGATTGGCCACTGCCTTGCGCTATCAGTGTGGCATTTTCGGTTTGGGCATGGCCGCCGCAATCCTTTGGGAATCTCCATCGGATAGACGGTGGCGGGCCTTACTAGCCATTGGTTTGCTTGGCGTATCCTCCCTGTTCATCTTTTCAATGGGACAAGCCCAAGACCTCTTCATTTGGGAACGTCCCTTCGCTCAACTGCAAGCGTACTTTGGCTACAATACGACCCACTCTAGTGAATACCCGCAAGGGACGTGGCATCAATACATCTGGACGCTTCTCGGATTGCTCATCCCGCCCTTTTCATTGGCATGGGTGTTTGGTTATTTCCGCGTTACAAAGCGCCATGCCATGTTGGTGTTGCCCGCCTTGGCTTTCTTCATTTTTCACAGTTTTTTCCCGAACAAACAAGAACGGTTTATTCTGCCTGCTGTTCCTTTTGTCATCATGGCAGGAACCATAGGATGGCTTGCATTCCGTGATGCATCCCGTTTTTGGAAGCGAAATCGCGTCTTGGAAAAGCGGATTCTGATTGGCAGCCTGTTATTCAATGGGCTTATAGCGATCGGATTCACGTTCGTAGAAGGCAAAAAAGCCCGTGTAGAAGCCATGTTGACGCTGTACGAACAGCAAGACCTGGAGAATTTCTTAGCCGTACACGTGGATAGCCACGCCATGCCTCCACAGTTTTACACTGGATCTTGGGAACGTTACTGGACGAGCGATGAGCAAACAGACATCGCCAATCACCGTCAGGTGATGTGCCGTTCAACAACGCGAGTCTTCCCCAATTACATCCTGTTCTTCGGGGATGTCCATCTGGGTGAAGCCGTCGAGCACTATCGAGATGTCTATCCTTCCATGCGGTACCTCAAACATGCAGCTCCAGGAAAATGGGACCGGCTCCTGGCTTGGCTCAATCCTGTCAATTCAGTTGAACGGGTTCTGATATACGAAATCGACTCTGCTTCCGAATGCGGTGAAATGTAGGCTCTACATGAACATCGCATGTGATTGCTCGCGGTCCCTCCTCACGTTGTAATTTCGCAGCATGTTTGGAACACCCTCCGCCTTCTTGAAGATGCAAGCATTTGGCTTTACCGCTGCTTTCCTATTGGTTTCATTGACAACCTGGTCACAGTATCCAGGTTACCAGCAGGCAGCTGATTACACCATGACCGTTGTGATGGACACCACGCTTCACCAGTACCATGGTGAAATGGAGGTGATCCTCGAAAACAACAGTCCAGACGCACTTGACCGTGCGTTCTTCCATTTGTTTTTCAACGCTTTTCAACCAGGAAGCATGATGGACATCCGTTCTCAGAGTATTGTTGATCCGGACTCAAGGGTTGGTAATCGGATTGGTGAACTCTCAAAAGAAGAATGGGGCTGGATTCAGGTTGAGAACCTCACAGTCAATGGGAAATCCGTTGAATTCAGTCACGACGGAACACTGCTGGACGTTGTGCTCAATGAGCCAATTCGATCAGGTAAGAAGGCCACGTTTACAATGGAATGGAACGCACAAGTTCCCCGTCAAATTCGACGAAGCGGCTGGATGAACAAAGAGGGCATCGAATACTCCATGACCCAATGGTACCCCAAGTTGTGCGAATACGACCATGATGGATGGCACACAGAACCATACATCGGACGGGAGTTTCATGGCATCTGGAGCGATTACGATGTCACAATTGATCTTCCGGCAGGCTATATCGTCGGAGGAACAGGTGTACTCAAAGGCTCTGAATCCGAATCAATTCGCACAGGAAATTGGCGCTTTACAGCTGAAAACGTGATTGATTTTGCCTGGGCTGCAGATCCCGATTACATCCACACCTCAGAGCAACTTGACGACGTTACCCTCCATTTTTACCACCAGGAGAATCCTGCTTTTGACGCCGCATGGGAAAAGCTTCCTGCATATGCTGCAAAGGCAATGGCATTTTTGAACGAGCTCGTGGGCCCTTATCCATATCCACAGTACACTGTGATTCAAGGTGGTGATGGAGGCATGGAGTATCCCATGGCGACACTCGTGACTGGGCAGCGAAGTGAACGCAGCTTGATTGGCGTCACCGTGCACGAAATGGCTCACTCGTGGTTTCAGGCCGTTCTTGCCACCAATGAAAGCTTATATGAATTCATGGACGAAGGCATGACCAGCTATGTCACCTCCCTGTGCATGAGTCATCTCTTCACGGAGGCAATGACCGGCAACAGCCCGCACCGATCCTCGTATAGCAGCTACATCAATCAAGCGCTCAGCGGTAAAGAAGAAGCGCTCATCACCCATGCTGACCACTACCAAACCAACCGCGCATACG
>CAWVYB010000156.1:0-5655 GCA_963934215.1 uncultured Flavobacteriales bacterium
ATGGCACATTCATTGAGTCTGCCAACTCTGCATCAGCAAACGCGTTGACCACTTCTGTAGACATTTCGTGCGTTGCTGCTTATGCTGCTGAAGTTCAAATTCGTTGGTCTTACCTGCAAGCTCCTGAGACTGGAGATGCATATAGCCACTATTACTGGGGCATTGATGATGTTACGATTTCAGAGAACCCTGTTGCCGATGATTTGACCATGGTTCAAGTCACCAACGGTGACGTTTACAATGTATTCGAATACCGTGTGACTCCTTTGGAGCAAGCAATCCCTGAAGCGGATGGCGGTTTATTGGCGGGTGTCTTGTATCGCAATGCGGGCAATGCCAACCAAGACGAGACTGTCATCACGGTTGAGATCTTAGATGATGCAGGTTCTGTTTTGAGTACGACAACTGAAAACATCGGAACGGTATTGAGTTTTGCCAATGCTGTGAATTGTCCTGCAAACACACAGGACACCGTTTACATTGCAACAGGATGGGCTCCTTCTGCAGTAGGGAACTACGTGGTTCAAGCGACCATTGGCTCTGCCAACGAAGATGCTACCCCAGAAGACAACATCATGAGCAAAGTAATCATCTATAGCGATGATGAATATGGCCATGATGACGAAGGTGATTTGGATGTTGAATTCGCTCCTGGCGAGTCGGATATTGCCGGTCTCTTTAACCCATGTGGATATGGCAACTACTACCACATGCACAATGAAGGATCGGTTGCCTACGGTATTACGGTTCGATTCGGTCCAAATGCGGGAGGCGGTGATTTGGAATTCGAATCACGACTCTACACGTTGGATGGAGCTGTCGGTTTGACAGACTCACCATTTGAGAGCACGTATTGGAATTATGACGATGCTTGGACTCCCAACAGCGTTGGCAACAGTGACATCGTTTACTTGCCATTTGAAGATCCGATTGAAGTAAACAATACGGACTTCTATTTTGCAGCGGTTATTTCTGAGTTTGAGAGCGAGGCGCAATTGACTGTTGCCGGTAACTCTAACTCAGACACGGACAATTCAACGGGAGATTACAGCTTCACTGGAGATGGTGACTTGGTGTGGTTTACATCACAAACAGCAACTCCAGCCGTACGATTGATTCTTTCTGAGCGCGTAGGTGTAGATGAAATTGCCAACATGAACGGCATTGAGTTGCACCAGAATGTACCCAACCCAACCAATGGTAGCACAACCATTCGATTTGAGTTGACGCAGTCGCGCAACGTAGCCATGGAGATCCGTGATCTGCAAGGCCGATTGATCGATCGCATGGAGCAAGGACAACTTCCAGCTGGAACGCATAGCATGAACTACCAGGTAGCGCAATTGCAAGGCGGCATCTACACGTACACTTTAGTGGCGGATGGAATGCGTTTGACGAAGAAGATGATTGTTCGTTAAGCACGAGTCGATTGAATTCGAAAAGAAAGGGCGTCCCGAAAGGGGCGCCCTTTTTTCATGGCAGATGCACGGTGAATTGAGCAGGGGAGGCAGTAAATTTGTGGCATGTCGTTGAAGTCTAAATTGAGCCAGCCGGTTGCACGGCGAATTGCACAGCGCGAGAACCGCCGTGCCCTCAATGGGGCCAAAAAACAAAGGCACGTTCTTAAGGAGCTGCTTAAAAAGGCGCAGCAAACGGTATTTGGCAGCGACCATGGATTGAACCCTCGGATGTCTGAAGAGGATTTCCGAAAAGCTGTCCCCGTTCGAGACTATGAGGCTCTTAAGCCATGGGTGGACCGTGCCGTGGGTGGTGAGAAAGACGTGTTGTGGCCAGGCAAGCCGCTGTATTTCTGTAAGACAAGCGGGACCACAAGCGGAGCAAAGTACATTCCGCTGACCCGGGATAGCATGCCAAATCACCTGGGGTCTGCTCGAAATGCGTTGCTTGCGTACATCGCCGAGACCGGGAATTCAGGATTCTTGGATGGTAAAATGATTTTTTTACAAGGCTCACCTCAATTGACGGAGACATCGGGTGGCATCAAGATGGGGCGGTTGAGTGGCATTGTAGCCCACCACATTCCCGGATACTTGCAAGCGAATCGATTGCCATCCTTTGAAGCCAATTGCATCGAACCATGGGAGGCGAAGATTGATGCCATCGTGGAGGAAACGCGAAATCAAGACTTGCGTTTGATCAGTGGTATTCCATCCTGGGTGCAAAATTATTTTGAGCGATTGCTTGCGGTGACAGGGGCGAAAACAGTGCGCGAGGTCTTTCCCAACTTTGAGCTGTTCGTGTATGGAGGAGTTGCGTTTGATCCCTACCGCGCGAGGTTTCGAGAATTGATTGGAGCTGAAATTCCATCCATCGAGTTGTTTCCTGCTTCAGAGGGTTTCTTCGCGTACCAAGACCGCACCGATATTGAAGGGCTGCGACTCAACGTGGACGACGGGATGTATTTCGAATTCATTCCGGTTGATTCATATTTTGAGGAGAATCCAAAGCGAATCGGCTTGGAAGCAGTGGAATTGGGCGTGCAATATGCGTTGATTGTTTCGAGCAATGCAGGGCTTTGGGCTTACGATATCGGCGATACCATCAAGTTTGTTTCGAAGGAGCCGCATCGCATTGTGGTCACGGGCCGGATCAAACACTTTACGAGCGCCTTTGGAGAGCACGTCATCGCGGAAGAGGTGGAAGGGGCGCTTAAGGATGCGATGGAGCAGATGGGCGGACTCGTCACGGAATTTCACGTTGCACCGCAAGTCAATCCTCTTTCTGGCTTGCCGTATCATGAGTGGTTCATTGAATTTGCGGAACAACCCCAGGATGCTGTGGGGTTTGCAAAATCCATTGACCAGTCGATGATCGCACGCAATCCGTATTACAAGGATTTGATTTCTGGAGGCGTGTTACGTCCTGCGATCGTAACCTCAGTGATCACGGGCGGGTTCCACAGTGCGATGGAATCTTTGGGGCGTTTGGGAGGACAAAACAAGCCTCCGCGTTTGGCCAATGGGAGAGATTTTTCCGATTCACTTTTACTTCAAGAAACTTCAAAGACATGAGAATTTTGGCGCTGATTGGAGGGAGTGGCTCAGGGAAGTCCACTGTGCTCACCGCATTGAGAAACCACTTTAACGCGCGTGTTGCCGTTCTTTCTTTGGACGATTATTACCGTCCGAAATCAGAACTTCCTGTGGATGAAAATGGGGAAACGAATTTTGATTTGCCCGAGGTCATCAATCACATGGATCTCATTCGTGACATAGATGCCTTGAAGCGAGGAGAGTCCATCTCTTTGAGCACGTATACCTACAATAGAGAAGTCATGGTGTCTGAAGACATTACCATTGATTCTTCTGAATGGCTAGTCGTAGAAGGACTGTTCGTCATGGCATATCCAGAAATGTTGAGTCGGGTGGATGTGCTCGGATTCATAGATGCACCGGAAGATGTTCGACTGCAACGGCGCATTGACCGCGATGGAGCTGAACGGGGCTATAGTGAGGAAGAGGTGCGCTATCAATGGAAACAACATGTGCGCCCCGCGGATTTGAAATACATTGAACCGTGGAAGGAGCGTGCCGATGTCATCATCGATAATCAACACCATTGGGAAATCGGCACACAGCTGCTCATTGATTCCATGGAAAAATCAATTGTATCATGAAAAAAGCATTTACCCTTCCGACGTGTAAAACATGCGTTCGGATTTTTGAAGAACTCCAGCCAGTGGCTCATGGATGTGAGGTCATCGACATCAAGTCTGAGGGCATCGCGGCCGAAGACTTGGACCGCATGGCGGAATTGGCAGGATCGTATGAGGCTGTTTTCTCTCGTCGCGCCATGAAATTTCGCTCCATGGGACTCGCTGACCAGGAGTTGAAAGAGTCGGATTATCGCCGGTTGATTCTCGAAGAATACACCTTCCTCAAGCGTCCTGTATTCTTGTTTGCTGATTCGGTGCATGCGGGATCGGCAAAGGCCTCGGTATCTGCAGCTCAAGCTGTGATGACAGCGTAGAGACTGCGATGAACCGTCTCCTAGCTCATTTGGCCCTCTTGGTGGTTGCATTCACGTATGGAGGCAACTACCTCGTCGCAAAAGGGCTCATGCCAGACCTCATTGGTCCCAGTGGCTTTATCGTTTTGCGCGTTGTCGGCGGAGGGGCTATGTTTTGGCTGTTACGTGGTTTGCTGCGATTAAAAGGAGGCTGGGAGTCCGTGGACCGGTCGGACTTGGTGCGACTTTTTCTTTGTGGCACCACGGGGGTCGCAGTCAACCAGCTGTTGTTTTTCAACGGATTGAATGTCACCAGTCCTGTCAACGCGTCCATCATCATGACGGTGAATCCCATCTTGGTATTGGGGATCTCGGCAGCATTGCTCGGTACGGCGATCACAGCACGCAAGTTGACGGGCATTGCGATTGGTGGAGTTGGGGCTGTGGCGTTGCTCATTTTCAGTGCGAATCAAGCCAATATCCACACATCATGGCAAGGCGACCTGATGATCTTGATCAATGCAACGAGTTATGGTTTTTACTTGGTTCTTGTCAAACCGCTGATGTCCAAATACAAACCGCTCACGGTGATTTCCTGGGTGTTTCTCTTCGGCGCTCTGTGGGTCATTCCCATTGGTGGCCAGCAAGCTTTAGCCATTGATTGGTCGGCGTTTGAAACGATTCATTGGCAGGGCTTGGCGTATGTCATCTTGGCGACGACCTTCATGGTGTATCTGTTGAATATTTATGCGCTTGGGCATGTGCAACCCACGGTGGTGAGCATTTATGTCTATTTACAGCCTCTCTTGGCAACCGGGTTTTCATGGTGGCTGGCTTCCTCTGGCGGAACGGATTACACGGCCGATCTCAGTTGGGTAACAGGCGCATGTGCACTGGCTATTTTTGCCGGTGTTGCCTTGGTGAGCCGTCCCAGCGCAGCCTAAAAAAATCGTCTTAGGAATTTGCTTAAATTCACACCATGCCGATTGCAAAACCATTCAACTTAACGGCCTGGATCGAATCGAACCGGGACCTACTTAAGCCGCCTGTTGGGAACAAGAACCTGTACGTCGAAAGCGGTGATTACATTGTCATGATCGTGGCCGGCCCGAATGCGCGCAAGGATTACCACTACAACGAGACCGAGGAGCTTTTTTACCAGCTTGAAGGCAACATTACGGTCCGCATTCAGGAGGATGGGCAGGCAGTGGATATGGAACTAGGACCGGGTGATATGTACTTGCATCCTGCAAATGTTCCGCACAGCCCCATGCGGGAAGCGGGTTCGTTGGGTTTGGTCATTGAACGCAAGCGGGCAGACTCGGAGATGAAAGACGGGTTGATGTGGTTTTGTGATGCTTGCAATGAGCCTCTTCATGAGACCTTTTTTAAACTCGAGAATATTGAGAAGGATTTCATTCCGCGATTCCGCGAGTTCTATGGCAACGAATTACTGAGAACGTGCAATGCTTGTGGTGAGGTGATGGATACGGACCCACGATTTGTTGATTGACAAGGGGTTAGATTGAAGTAAGGTCTTCGGATGCGAGCGCGCAACCTTTGCTGCAAATCAGTAGTTTTAAACGTGTCTCACCAAAGCTTCATTCCGATGACCAATACACGACTATTTACGCTGCTGGTTTTTATTTGCGCGACAGCGATATGATTCTGGTCAAAACAACGGAA
>CAWVYB010000157.1:0-5629 GCA_963934215.1 uncultured Flavobacteriales bacterium
TAACGTGAGGTTGTAGGACAGTCCATCGTGAATAAGAGTCCAGTCACCTTGCAAGTGCTCTTCAGCCACGGCAAGTGATGGCAGAACAATTGAATTCGGCCCCCGCGGAAGATCTCGTCTGCTAGCGACGAGTAATGTTTCTTGGCTCAGGGAATCGAGACCTATCGGGAGTAGGTCATTTTGTATCGGCTCTGTCCTGTGAAATAGAGCAAGGCAAATGGCTTGTTGTGTGTGCGATGCTTGCTCAAAGACACGGCGAATCGAATCGCGGTGGAGGCCTTCAAATGAAACGCCTAGCTTATCCCAGATGAAGTGAGTTTGTCTGCTTTCGTAAGGCGATAGGGATTGAGAGAATAGGGCATTGGAATGACCCGCGACCCCCCAAACGAGGGCCGCTAACAGTATGTTTTTCATGAAAAAAGGATTACCAGAATTGTTCGACGATCGCTGTGTCGATGAGGTTTGTTTGCTCAATGGAAACTGAAAAGGAAGGCAGCGTGTCGATTTGACCAGAGGAGGTGACTGCAGCTGCATGCCATTGTCGGATTACAGGAAGCGGTTCATAGGGGTGGACGAATGAGGAGAGAAGCAGAGAGGGTGTGGGGCTAGAGCCGGGCGTGAAAGAGAGCAATGAAGCGGGGAGAGATGGCCCGGGATCGTAACTGGTCCAAAGGAGAATTCTTTCGTAATCGGCGACGTCCATTTCGTTCCGGCCCCCAACGCATCTGATCCAGAAGGGAGTTGGAAGTGTAATTGAGGCGGCATCATGAATGGGGAAGTCCCAAGTGTCTTGGTACAGGAGGTTGGCTTCTCCGGTTTGCTCATTGTGTGTTCCAATGTGCAATTGGTGTGGCCCTTCTAGGCCGTTAATTGGTATCCAGCTATGACCAAGTGGATTTGTGTACAGGGTGTCGCTGACTGCTTTGAGGGTATACCCATCCTGCCAATTGCCTGAATGTTGGGATTCTTTGAGAAGCACAATCCAAGCCAAATCCACAGGGGTTCCTTCGATGTAATTGACATGAATGGGCCAGCTTGTCGGCGATGCATCCGGTTTACACGCTGCGAAAACAATGGCCCACACAAGGCCTACAATCCCCAGTTCTCTTCTTCTTCCTGACCATCCCATGGTGCTAAACTCGACACGCAAAAGCTGCGTTGGAGCTGCAATGCATGGATGAATACCCGTGCTTTGAGGACGTTAGCTAAATTTCCTGATGCCCTTATCGAGGAGCTGAGCCAAGGCTTGTGCGTCTTTCTCGCTCAGCTGTTTACCAAGAACGAAGGACTTCTTGTCGTGAGTAAAATGAATAGATTCACCGCCCATGATCCAAAAGCTCTGATCCAAATTGGCTAGAAATGCAGTAGGCTCTCTTCTCCGAATTTCCATTTTTTGAATGTGCGATAAACGGAAAATTTGGGCTTTCCCTAGCGTGCCAAATGCATTTTTGACCGACATCCCTTCCGTGTGAATGCGGATGGTTTCGCTTCCTTTTCTGCGCCAAAGAATCACTTTACCGACGCGAAAGGCAAAGAAGGTCCAAAACGCTGATGAGATGCTATAAAACATGCGCTCTTCTCCTGTGGCATGCATCAGACTCCAGAAGAATATGACACCTACGGCAATCCAGGCAATCATCCATGCCTCCAGTGCCATCTGCTGGCTTCTTGGGATTTTTTGATCGATGACAACAGTCAGTGCGTCATCGTGCCAGGCGAATGTGATACGCTCTCCAATGCTCTGGATGGGGGGTGTTTTTTTTTTCATGCTGGCAGTGCACCCTTTTCTGACACCAATCGGTTGTACAAACCTTCGTATTTCGGCAATACGGTGTCGATGTGAAATACTTCAGAGCGTGCTTTGGCTTGTTTCTGAAAAGCCTCCAATCGCAAAGGAGAACCGAGTATGTACAAAGCACTCTTTGCCATCGCTTGCGTATCTCCAACTTCGTGAAGAAACCCACTGACTCCATGTTCGATGACTTCTGGCAGGCCTCCTGTATTGGATGCAATGACCGGCACGCTGCTGGCCATAGCTTCCAAAGCTGCCAATCCGAAGCTTTCCGTTTCCGATGGAAGAAGAAAGAGGTCGCTGATTCGCAATGGCTCAATGGGATTCTTGATCTTCCCAATGCAGATTACGTCGTTCCGGTAGCCCAATTCTTCGGCTCTTTTTTCAATGCGAGACCGGTCTGGACCGTCTCCAACTAGGAGCAGTTTTGCCGGAATTGTTTTTCGGACCTCAATGAATGTGGCGAGGACATCATCCACTCGTTTGACTGGTCGAAAATTTGAAATGTGAGTGAGGATGGGCTGTCCTTCTGGAGCAATGTGCTTGCGCAATTCTTCATCCGGAGAGCCCGTGTATTGCTTGGGGCAGATGAAGTTTGGAATGCACTGAATCGATTTGCCATCGCAGCCAAACAATTTAAGTGTATCGGATTTCAAACTTTCGGAAACCGTGGTAACCGCATCCGATTCATTGATCGCATACGAAATGACCGGCTCAAATGCAGGATCCTTGCCTAGCAGCGTGATATCGGTACCATGCAATGTGGTAACGATTGGGAGATTCAATCCTTTGGTAGCAAGAATGGCCCGAGCCATTACAGCCGCACTTGCGTGTGGTATAGCATAATGCACATGCAACAAGTCCAGCTGGTGTTGCATCGCGATTTCCACCATTTTACTCGTCAAAATCAGTTCGTAGGGTTGAAAATCAAACAAGGGGTAATTTGAAAGCCGAACCTCGTGATAATAAATATTGCTTTTCAGGCTTCCCATTCTTGCAGGTTCACTGTAAGTAATGAAGTGCAGCTCATGGCCTTTAGCCGCGAGCGCCTTCCCCAATTCCGTTGCAACAACTCCTGAGCCTCCAAATGTTGGGTAACAAACAAATCCTATGCGCATGAAGTCAAAGTTTGATGTTCAGTTTCTATCCGCTCTAAATCGATCGGAGATGCCAAATGATTCGTAGACGATTTGCTGGAGTTCGGTCCTAACATTCCAGTGAATGAGTTTTCGATTTTCCGCATCCGGATGGATTCGGTTGCTCAAAAAGACAAATACCAAATCGTGATCTGGATCAGCCCATGCCAGCGTCCCTGTGAATCCAGAGTGTCCGAAACTTGACCAACTGGCTTGGTCGCATGTCGGGCCTTCTCCACTCTCCGAATCAGGCCGGTCAAACCCCAATGCTTTCCTGTATTTGGGGTCGTCGTCAAACCGAGACGTCCATTGATGAACCGTCTCTGATTGCAATAGTTCAGAGCGTCCGTAGATTCCTCCCATACGGAAGCAATACATCAAGCGGGCGAGGTCATAGGCATTGCTAAACAAACCAGCGTGCCCTGCGACTCCACCAAGCATAGCTGCTCCTGGGTCATGGACGTGTCCATGCACGGTCGTCTTTCGAAAAACGGTATCTAACTCAGTGGGCGCAATCAAGTTCAAAGGAAATTGTGAAAGGGGATGATAGCCCATACTTGACAAGCCTAGCGGGCCATAAAATGTCGTTTGCAACCAGCGGTCGAGCGGCGCGTCGGTGAGCTTTTCGATGATGCGTGCAAGCGCGTAGTATCCCATGTCACTGTAGCGGTGCGTTCCAATAGGGTCAAGCGGCTCTTCCGTAACGCGTCTCCAAACCGAATCTTGCCAAGCAGGGCGCATGAAGCATTGCTCAGAAAGGAAAACGGAATGTTCCTCTGTTGCAATTGCCGAGAAAGCAGTGGAATCCTCCAAAGCATACAGATAAAATGGAATCCATGCTTTTAAGCCTGAACGATGCGACAAGATGTCCTCGATGATCCGATCACCAATGGGCAGGGTGTCCAATTCTGGCAAGTAATAGCTGAGCGGTTTGGACCGGTCAAAAAGCCCCTGCTCTTCAAGATGCATCAAAGCCAGCGTTGTCGATGCAATTTTCGTGATGCTGGCAAGATCATAAACGGTTGCTTTTGTCACAGGCTCAGTGCCGTCAAGCGTCCCATATGCGCCGTCATGAATGACCGTTCCCTTGTGCGCAACGACCAAACGGCAGCCGGGCATAGCTCCTCCTTCGATGGCGTTCAGAACAACACTGTCAAGTTGGGCTTTGCGATTGAAATCAACGGGAGAAAAGCTCAGACGCTGACGTCCCATCCAAGGGTGACCAGTTCCAGCGGGGAAAACGCCCGATGAGACCGGGAGAACGCCGCCGGCAGCACCAGCGCCGGTCATGGCCTCAGCGACCTGTTCAATGGTTCTGAAATCATCCTGATACGCAACAATAAGGGCATCGGATAATGCGGCAACCGTTTCCAACCGCTCCAGTAAATAAGGGCTCCCGTATACGATGACGACCAAAGGGATGTGTGCTTCGGATGCCCGCGCTGCACAGCGTTCCAATTGACGAATGACGTCGTTGCTGATACCGTGTTGCTTACTTGCTGAGTGGCTCGTCCCTCCGATGTGGATGGCCATCCACTGAGGTTTCGGAGCTATAAGCGAACGAAAAATAGCCGCACCTTCGGAAATGAATCGGCCCGCACTGATGGCTTGGCTAGACACGTCCATGGACGTTCCCATGATGTTCTCAATTACCGCATTGAACCTTGCATCAGGATGCCCGTCCCACCCGATGAATAGGGATGATAGCGATTGAATGTCTGCCTTGAAGGGCAATCCGTTTTCTGCATTTTTGACAGCTGTCAGGCTCGATGAGAGAATGGAACGGTGATTGATTTCGGCTTCGGGTGTATCGACATAACCCGTGGGTTTTTCGTCTACACGACACCACGATTTGGCTTGCAAGACCCGTTTGCACTTCTCTGCAATAAAGAGTGAGTCAATCCTGCCGTCATTGATCGCTTGCTCCAGTTCAGCCAAAACACGTTGCGGATTTCCGGGAAATAGTAAAATATCATTTCCCGCTAACAACGCGTCGGCATGCGGGCTGGAGGTGGTCGCATATGAAGTGAACCCTTTCATGGTCATTGCATCCGTAAACACAAGACCTTGAAATCCGATGTCTTGACGTAGCAAGGTGTCGATGATGCGAGGAGAGAGGGTGGACGGTTGGCCT
Organism: uncultured Flavobacteriales bacterium; assembly: GCA_963934215.1. Lineage (GTDB taxonomy): Bacteria > Bacteroidota > Bacteroidia > Flavobacteriales_D > Sanyastnellaceae > UA16. The sequence goes on from CAWVYB010000157.1 coordinate 5,063, forward strand.
AAAGTCGAGTCCAATGCCGGGATGTATAGATGAGCTGCCATCATAGCGCCTACACCGGCATTTGTGAGATGACGGAAAGGGGCTAGCTCAATGTTGTTGAGCCTAACGGTGTCATGCAGAATGGAAGGTAGGGTCAAGTGAGAATCGGAATCGGAGTCGCCGTGACCGGGGAAGTGTTTGGCTGTGGCCAATACACCAACATCCTGCATGCCCAATGCATAAGCTGTTCCAAGTTGCCCAACCCACTCGGGGTCTTCTCCAAATGATCGGCTGCCAATTACGGGGTTTTTGGCATTGCTATTGACATCGACAACAGGTGCGAAATTCACATGCACACCTGCTGATCTCAACATGGCGCCCACTTCCTGTCCGAAGCTTCGCGTTAAATCCAAGTCGCGGGATCCGCCGAGGGTCAGGGCACGTGGCCAAGATCGCGTAGAGTCCAAGCGCATTCCCAATCCCCATTCGCCATCTGTAGAAACCAATAAAGGCACGGTCGAACGCTCCTGCAATCGACGCAATCGTTGGATTTGACCTGCAGGCGTTCCTTGCATGCAAATGACACCG
>CAWVYB010000158.1:0-5622 GCA_963934215.1 uncultured Flavobacteriales bacterium
CTGGTGCGAGGCAAATTGTGCTTCAATATCCAGCAATAATATCATGCGTTTCATTCAACGAACTCAAACATCGATAGCAGTCCTCGGACTGGGTGTCATCCTCATAGCAGGATGCGGAGAATCCGCCGAAAACAGCCAAGTCAGTCAAGATCCTGCAGCCCAAGAAACCGCTATGGATTCTGAAGGCATGTCCGTCACGACGAGACAATCCACTTTGACCAAGATTTTCCACGCAGCTCCATCTCCTATGGAAACGGCCTCGTTGATCAAGCGAAGTGGAGCTCACTTTCATGCCGACGCGTTGAATCCAGCGGCACAATCCGCTCAATACACCACCAGCGATCGCCAAGCAATCAACTTGGGGATTTACGGAGCTGACTTGAGTTACGCTACGATTTTCGAAGAAAACTCAACCAGCATTGACTATCTCGAAGCCATTCAATCATTGAGCACCGCTTTGGGTGTAAATGATGTTTTGAGCGATGAAGTCATGGGTTCTGTTGAAGAGAATCGAAATGATCGTCAAGCACTGATCCGCATTGTTTCCGAAACATTTTATGATCTCAACGAACGACTCAAATTCAATGGGCAAGAGGACCTGGCCGGTTTGGTCGTTGCTTCAGGCTGGATTGAAGGCATGTATTTGGCAACACGCCATTTGGAAGAAGCCCCAGCAGAGTTAAAGCAACGAATCGCTGAGCAGAAACTCACTTTAAATGATGTGATGGGCTTGTGTCGCAGCTACGAACAAACCGCTGAACTCACCGGCTTGTTGAATGCGATGGCGCCCATCGAAGCCGCTTATGCCCAGGTCAGTTCAGAAGAAGGCGAGAGCACGACCAACAGAGAAGAATCCGGATCTTTCGTTATCGGTGGAGGGCCCACTTTTTCAGCTGACGATGCCACCATTCAAGCCATTGCTGCTTCCGTCGCTTCTGTGCGGAACGCATGCATTCAATAATGTCCAGTAGTAAGATGAAGCATACCCTTATCCTCCTCATGGCCTTTGGCCTCTTGGCAACAACTGCACAAGCGCAATGCCGTGCATTTACCAAGAAAAACTGTATGACCTCTTTGGACGGTTACATCCAAAATGACAATTACAATAGCGCGATCCTCATACCCGGTGATGAAGCCGAATTGATGCTGACGTTTCTTGCTGGACAAGATTACCGTTTAGTGGTGTGCAGTCATCCTGTTCTTGGCGATGTGACCTACGAAATTTTCGATGGCCGTGGCAAAACGCTATTCGATAGTCGCAAAGGTGAGCCAAATGAAAACCACGTTGATTTCAAAGTGGAAACCACACAGCAACTCCAAGTGAAAGTTCAAGTTCCTAAATCAGCAACAGCCATTACGCATGAAGGATGTGTTACAGTGCTGATGGGCTCGAAGAGCTAAATCCCTTTCGATTCCGTTGATGCAACGGAAAACGAAACGACCGCGTTGGACTCTGTCCTTCGCGGTCGTTTTGTTTCACATCGTTTGATGCCTCAACCCATTGGGTCAAATCACTCGAAAATTACCATTTCAGCGCTTGGGATACCGTCCAACTGTACGCGAATGAAGTACGTTCCGGCGGCATGACCCGTTCTGTTGATGGCCATGCGCTGAAGTCCCGGTGTCAATTTACCCGAGTGCATGGTTTCAACCAATCTTCCGGTCATGTCCAATAACTCTACGCTCACGTCGTTGTGCACCATCCATGTCTGAAACTCCAACCAAGCTTGATCCGCACTTGGATTTGGATAAACAGTTAAAGGAATGCCCTGAAGGCCTTCACGTTCCAATAAATCAGACGCCGTGAACACTTGAATATTCACATCATCAAGATAAATATTGTTCCCCAATCGGCTCTCAAACTCAAACATCATCCGGAAGTTCTCGGTGAAGAATTGCTCATAAGGGAGGACCAAGGTGTAAGAATTCCACTCGTCTGGTCCATTTGGCGTGAATGGAAAAGGATGTGGAGGAGCAGACGGAAGGTCTGTATACCCCCTGTGCATACGGCGTAAACTCCATGTTTGACCACAATCTGGAGAAGCGTAAATCTTCAATCGATCGTCGGTCTCATCCTCCTCATTCGTCCCTTTATAACTGTAAGCCCACTTATAGGCAATGTGAATTTCTTCTGCGTCCGACATGTCCATCGAACTGCTCACCAACTGGTCAGCATTGAATTCCACAAAGTTGGACCAGTTTTGAATCTTCATCGACTGGGATCCTGACACGGATGCCGCTGAGGACAATTCCCAACCCTCCCCATCAAGTCCAAGATCCATCATGAACCAATCTTCAGAAAGTTCAGCCGCTTCGAAATCATCGACAAATGGCAAGGACAATGCTCCTGAAGGAAGGACTTGTATGAACGACTCCATCGTTAAGCTCACATCATCTGCGTCGTTACCGGCAGTCAACTGGACATCATACAACCCCGGCTCCATGTATTGATTCCAAGGGGTCTCTCCTTCGCCTACTTGTCCGTCTCCAAATGACCAACTCCAGGTGGTTACACCGTGATAACTATTGTCAAAAAACTGGACCGAATCGCCCGCACAAATGGTTTGTCGCGACGCCGAAAAACGCGCCTCGCACAGAATGGATTCTTCCAAAACACCCGTGTTCTCCAAGTTAGCTGGTGTCCACAGTTGATTTCTCTGGGCCACACTACTGTACATGGCCGCGCGCATTCTGGTTCCTTGACCCTCAGAAAACATCCGTCCGCAATAGGAATATTCCATGTAATTCTGAATGTTGTCCAAAGAGCCGCACGTCTCGCCAGTCAAGTTGCAAGAAGTCCATCCGCTCGTGAGCGGTGTATCCGACACGTTGTCGTCGGTTTCGCAGTTCTCTGCATCGCCCGGATTGTTGCTATTGCCCCACGTGTGACGCAAATTCATCCAATGACCCGCTTCGTGCGTCAACGTCCGCGATCGGTAATTGTTACTGGTTCCAATGTTCCCTGTGTAATCGTGCGCTACGACAATGCCATCATTACCCGCTCCTTGATTTCCGTTGACAGAACCCGGATACAAGCTGTAACCAGCAGCACCTGCTGCATTTTCCACCACCCAAATATTCAAATAGTTGTTCCTTGGCCATTGAATCAAATCCTTCACCTCCCCTCCACCGTCGTACGTCAAACCACTCAACAATCGGTTAATCCCTGTGTGGCAATTCCCATTGGGGTCTCGCTGTGCTAAACGAAACTCAATTTCTACATCATTGGCAATTCCGGCAAACGCCTCGACAACATCCGTAATGTCCTCATTCAATTTTCTAAAATCCCGGTTCATAACCGTGATTGCGCTGTGCACTTGATCATCACTGATGTTCTCCGGCCCATTGAAATGGATCACGTGAAACACCACAGGGATGATGATGAGTTCATCCCGGTTGAAGCTCTGAAACGTGCTCGTCTCCAATTCCAGCTGCGCATCATCACGTTCGGCGCGCTCGCGCTGCTCAGGGTGCGCGTTGAAAAACGCCTCAGTCATTTCCCATTGACCGCAAAATTTTACATCGGCAACGGACATTGCTCCCGAAGGCAGCGCGTCAGCTTGGCCCCACACCGGAGACCATAAGAAGGCGCTTAAGCCCAATATGAAAATTCGAAGCGCTAGGCTTTGGTGTGCATTTGCACTTTGGATATCCAGCATGGTTTCATTCTTGCAAATGCAATTTACCAAAAACTTGGTCTACACAAGCACTTAAAAACAACGATATCCAATCCAAAAGGTATCAGGCTCTACTTTCGTGACATGAATATTCTTCATTACTCATTCACAGCTTTATGCGGCCTCGTGTTCGCCGGATTTCTATTTGGAAGCTGTGGCAGCCGAAGCTCAACGACCACTGCTCATAGTGCCCCACATCAGCAGGTCACTGAACTTTCCATCCTGTTTTTGGACTCCCTTCAGCAGGCTCATCCAGACGCCATCTTACTCGATGTGAGATCGGATGAAGAGTGGGCATTGGGGCACTTGAGCCAGGCTGCGTATATCTCATTCGATTGGGACCATCGTTTGGAGCCTTTAAGAGAACTTCCTACCAATCGCCCTGTTTTTGTCTATTGTGAAGCCGGAGGTCGCAGTGGAGTCATCACAGAAGAGCTCCGGATCATTGGACATCCGCACATCGTCGATTTGATTGGCGGGATGGAAGCTTGGCTAGAATCCGGCAAGGATGTTGCGTTCGGAGAACCTGTTTCGCTCCCCTAAAAGGCCTCTTTTCGCCTTATTCCAACATCGAAGATTCCAAACGAAAACCGACGTCACGCATCCCTGGAAGTGGATCAAGGCGCATTCCGTGGGTGATTTGAATCGAGTAATCGCCCGCAATCGGGAACGATGTCTTGCGCTTGAATCCAATGCGATGGTCTACCAAGTTGCCCCAGCCAGATCCGAGCCAACGACCGCGGTCGTCTGCCAACTTACAGGCCACTGTATCCCGAAGTAATCTCCCATTGGGAAATGTGAAATCCACGAATAGGTACACATTGCTGTACGGAAAGGTTTGATCGTGCCGCAGGTCAATGAAAAAATCATGCTGTGTCAGTGTATCTTGAATTTGCCATTCAAAAACAGCTGATTCCGACGCGTTCCACCCAACCGATGGCAGAGCCTCGTGACCAGAGAACGTAGCATTGTTTCCGCAAGCAGCCCATTGAAAAGAAAGAATCACCCACCATACGAGCATGTGGATTCGTCCTGTCATCCCTTCTTGTTCTGATTGTTCGGCTGACTAGGAGCATTGTCACCTCCGCGTGAACGTCCTCTTCCTCTGTTCTCGGCGGCACCTCCATTTGCAGACGGCTTCGACGCACCCGATTTTTGGCGAGCTCCGTCTGCAGGTGCTTGCGCTCCTCCTTCAGAACGCTCGCGGTTTTTTGGCGCGTTCGATCGGTTCCGGTTTCCGCCTGAACCTGAACGACCTCCTTTTTTTCTCCGCTTCTGGCGCTGCTCATCAAATCGAGTCAAGCTGTCCTGACCAACTACGTTGGAGTAGACCGTATCCACCTCATCCGGCTCTTCCTGCAATGCAAATTCTGACAGTGAATGAGGGTATTCCCCGCGTTCGTTCATTGCCATAAGTTCCTTCATGTCGTCCAATGACACCGGAACTGGTGATGATGCTGGAGCATCCAAATGCAACAAATAAACAAGCTTCTTGAAAATATCCATTTTGAAGACCACTGCACGGCCCTCTTTCATTTTTATTTTGGCGTTGGGAGATGGGAATTCTTTCACAGATTCCACATACTGGTCCAACTCAAAATTCAAGCAACACTTCAACTTACCACATTGGCCCGCTAGCTTTTGAGGATTCAGAGAAAGCTGTTGGTAGCGCGCGGCAGAAGTACTTACACTTCGAAAGTCTGTCAACCAACTCGCACAACACAATTCCCTTCCACAAACACCGATGCCTCCAACGCGAGCCGCTTCTTGTCTCGCTCCAATTTGGCGCATTTCTACGCGCACCGCAAAGGCGCCCGCCAATTCACGAACCAAATCGCGAAAATCGACACGGTCATCTGACGTGTAGTAATACGTCACCTTCTTTCCGTCGCCTTGAAATTCTACGTCCGACAATTTCATCCGCAAACCCAATCGCTGAATGATC
>CAWVYB010000159.1:0-5579 GCA_963934215.1 uncultured Flavobacteriales bacterium
TGTGTTTTGCGCGTAGGTCTCAAAGGCGAAATAGTCAATGTAGTTTTTGACATCAAAATTTGAGGCGAACAAGCCATAGAAATTCGAATTGCTGGTAGGTGTCGATAGCAAGCTATTCACTGCGGAATAAAAAGAATTGCCAGAGCCATTTAAAACATCCCAGGAATTCATGAGGTCAACTTCGGATGCCTCTCCTCCGAAATTGTCTGCAACGAAATGCTCATCGAGTTTTTCGCGCGCACCGTACAATCCCCAAAATTCACCGTTGAGGTAAACTAGAACCGGTTGCCAAGCGCCCGCTTCATTGTGCGTTTCCAACGCCATGCGGCATAGGGCTGCATCTTGCAATTTGGTCGCCCAGCTGTGCTGACCGCCATTGCGTAAGTTGATGTTGTTGAAAGCCAGGATTTCGGGCTTTTCATCAAAGAGGGCATAATCTAAAGGCCCACTGTAAATTGATTTAAAATCCAAACGGAAAGAACGCTGTGGCTCGGCTCGCGACCAGCCACCATGAATTTCGAGGTCCAAGGTTTCTTCGGCTTCCAACGACCCTGTCTCGTCAAATAACTGCAATCGGGTTGGCTTGGACCATGGCTCCCAAAAATTCGCTCCGAAATGGGGATAGTTGTCCTCGGCGTTGGCCCCATAAACATAGATCCCAGTTTCCCAGTCCCAAAGGTTGTCGTAGTCCGTGATCAACGAAATGACGGGTAGATCTGGATTGAATTCATCTAAAAAGTAGGATGCATCGCTAACGATGCTAGGTACCTTGGTTCCATCCATACTCCATGCTCTCGCGCTCAAAACGGAGGTGCTATTGAGGTTGATGGCGCCACTAGCGATGAGCGCGTTGCCTCCATTGGGGATGTCACCATTTGTGGTGTAGCGAATGATGGAATTTTCATTATCTCCGGAAAGACTCACGGCTAGTCCATTTTCATACCATCCGGATGGGGCTGAAAAAGTGGGGGGTGATTCAATGCCGTCGTAACAGGTGCTTCCGGCATTGGAAAGACCGGGTGTCGGTGTATCAAAAATGCACCAACCATCTTCTGTTCCTTCGGTTCGCCCCATGCTGAGTCCAGGGCGAAGTAGCGTATTCACTGGAGCTACATCCACCAAATTGCCATTCGGGCTGCTTAAAATGATGGACTCACCAGAGCTGATTTTAAATGAAGTGTGAAACCAGCTCGAAAGGCCCGGCCACCAAATGGGTTCAGCTTCACCATTGAATTCTGAATCAGTTTTAGATGTCAAAGCCAAAAAAGGCCTTGCAGTCATGTCTGAGGATGTATTGGATACGTTGTGGACCTGAATAGCCAAAACATTTTGACCATCGATCAATAGCGCTTCAATTTGTTCAGCTTCCCAATGCATAATATCCGGTTGTCCCCCCGTGTACAGAACCGATTCCGAATCTGTTTCAGCGAAGTCATTGAAGACGCCATTCGAAGACGCCATGGTCTCAGACCGGCCGATTTCGACACCATTGAGGTAAGCAATGTAGCCGTCGTCGTAGTCGATCGAAAAGGCCATGTAGCCGATGTCTGCAACGTCATCCACGTTGAATTCTTGTCGCAGAAATACGGAATTGGCATTTTGGATTGTGGTGCCATCATCACCGTCACCGTATCCAAACCCACCCGTCCCAGTTGACCAATTCGAATCGTTGTATTCATTTTGAGTCCAGGTGCTTCCTAAGCTCGCCGTGGGTACGATATATTTCCATTGCGAATTGTCAACAAGAACAAACTTCCAATCGTCGGCAACATAGGGTTTGTCTTTTCCCGAAGCTAAAACCAAGATACGCTCTCCGGATGCGAGCACATAATCTGGGAATGCCCATTCGTTCCAACTATTGTTGTCATCCGAAAGGGCATAACCTTGTAAGTTGATTGGTTCTTCTGAAGAGTTGATGATTTCAAGCCAATCGCAAGAAACCCCCATAATATCTGAAACCCCTTGGTCTGCAGAAACTTCAGTGATTATCAATTGTCCTTGTGCTTTGAGGATTGTTAGTGATAATACTAAGATTGTAAAAAACCATTTCATAATGTCGAGTGTATAATCTGACAGTCTTTGAAAAGACAAAAGGAGCATGTCAGCTCGGATTTGAACAGCGCGATGACAAGAGTTGAAAGTTAATGATTTTCTTCATGACTATGGATTTTGATCTCTTTTTTGGAAGCATGTGGTAACTGATTTGCTCAATCTCTTTACACTTCAGGTGACATTTAAACAGAAGTGAATCGTGAACGCGCGTCTTCAGATATACAGTTCTTTTAAGTTGTTTGAAATTTGGATTGACAGAGGGGCATATTCAGCGCTTATATTGACATGAAATAAAGACACTTGCTTCGATGTTTTGGCACTCATTTTATGGGCTTACAGGTTCAATGGCCTTGTTTGCTTTCACTTTAACGACATTCGAAAAAAGCGCCACTGAGTTCAGTGAATTGCATGTTACACCCCCTGTTATCTACGTGCTTGGAACCGTTCAAGATGGAGGGTCACCGCACATTGGCTGCGATCGGATCTGCTGTCGGAATTTATTTATTCGTCCTGCTACGGACCGTCAGGTTGTTTCGCTTGGTCTAATCGACACAGACAACGGGAAGTCATTTCTATTCGAAGCCACCCCTGATTTGCCGGCGCAATGGCATCATCTCCAAAAATTAGCAGGAGGTAAAATGAAGTGGCCTGATGGGATTTTTTTAACGCACGCCCATATGGGGCACTATTCAGGGTTGATGCATTTGGGGCGAGAAGCGCTGGGTTCGCAGGGAGTGCCTGTTTATGCCATGCCGCGCATGATGCAGTTTCTTCAAGAAAACGGCCCTTGGAGCCAGTTGGTAGAATTGCAGAATATCACGCTGATGCCGCTACAGAACGGTCAAAGAGTACAGGCCAGTGAAGCATTGGAAATTATTCCTATTGAAGTGCCCCACCGGGATGAATTTTCAGAAACGGTTGGTTATCGCATTGTGGGGCCGAGCCGTTCGGTTCTCTTCATCCCGGACATCAATAAATGGGACCAGTGGGATCGTCGTTTGGAAGATGAATTGAGGCAGGTTGACCGGGCTTATTTGGACGCAACATTTTATGATGTGGATGAGGTTGGCTATCGGGATATGGCTGAGATTCCGCATCCGTTTATGATTGAAACCATGGATCTTCTTCAAGATTTACCGCAAAAAGAGCGCAGCAAGGTGCACTTTATTCACATGAATCACACCAACCCGTGTTTGGATGAGTCGAGCGCGGCATACCGAGAAGTTCGTGAACGGGGCTTCAACATAGCGCGGTTGGGAGATTCCCTCAGCCTGTGAGTACTTCTCTTTGTTGTTGGCTTTGGTTACCTTGTGAAATGGCAAGAAGCGGAAGGTGGAGTCAATACGTTGGTTGTGTACTCGTTTTGGTCTTGTTACATGGGTGTAAAAAGAACCAAGAGCCTACGGAAGAAACTCCCGTTGCAACCACGGTAAAAGCGCCCAATTTGCCAGACTCGCTTTATGCATATGGCGAATTAAAATTTCCCGACAGCTGGCTCAATGACTCCGCGCTACAATTGTTTGGTGCCTCAGGAGCGAACATTGAAATTTCCGATGCGGGAGCCACGCTAGGCCGGGTCTTGTTTTATGACCCAATGCTCTCAGTAGATGGTATGGTTTCGTGTAGTTCATGCCACTTGCAAGCACACGGGTTTGCCGACAATACGGGGCGTTCTATCGGTTTAACGGGGGAGCCCAGTCGCCGCAATACGATGCCTTTAGCAAATTTACGTTACCAGCGACGTCTCTTTTGGGATGCACGAACAGTGGGCCTTGAAAATCAAGTTTTAGAGCCCATCGAGCATCCAGATGAAATGGGTATGGTGTTGTCGGATTTGCCGGATCAACTGTCAAGGTTGCCCTATTACCGCACCCTTTTTCAAGCGGCATTTGGCGATTCGGTGATTTCTACGGATCGCATAGCGACTGCGTTGGGTCAATTCATTCGTTGCATTCGCGTCCACTCATCCCGTTACGATGAAGGCCTTGAAACCGATTTTGCCAACTTCTCAGATTCAGAATTGCAAGGGCGGGAGTTGTTCTTTAATGGAGTCACGCGTTGCAATCAATGCCACAGTGGTTTGAATTTTTTTTCTACCCAGGCGTTTATCAATGGATTGGAGGTGGATTATGCCGCGGCAGGAGATGCTGGAATCGGTGAGTTGACCGGCTATGCGGAGGACGATGGTCGATTCAGAACGGTGTCTTTGCGCAACATCGGAATGACGGCGCCTTATATGCACGATGGCCGCTTTGAAACGCTTCGTGACGTGGTTGATTTTTATTCGGATTCCATTGCATGGCATCCTTATTTGGATGAGCGATTAACGGTTACAGGAGTGGATGGGGACGGCCAGGAGCCTTACCAGTTGGCCTTGAGCTCTTCGGAACGCGAGGCGCTGGTCGATTTTCTGTTGACACTGAATGATACAGTGATTCAAGACGCTTGGTGGTTGAGTGATCCTTTTTGAGGCTCACGTGTGATATTTCATTAATTTGCTGCATTCCAATGAATTGTAAAATAAAATCTCCCGGACTTGTATTGTGTTGCACCTTGATCATGGTGTTGTGTTCTGGGCTGTTTTCAACTTCTTTAAACGGGCAAACGACGAGTGATTGCAGCGGTGCCGTGGTGCTCTGTGGTGACCTCTATCAAGAGGTCAATGCGAGTTTGAACACGGGAGATTTTTATGAATTTACAGGTGGATGCAATGCCAACTTGGAGCAAAGCAGTGTTTGGTACACCTTCACGGTGCAGGCCGATGGCTTGTTGAGTTTTGTATTGGACCCATTGAATCCAATAGACGATTACGATTGGGGACTCTTCAATATCACTGCGGGCGGTTGCGATGGCATTGGTTCCCAACTTTTGTCTCCTGAAATGGGGTGCAATTCATATGGTGTTGCTGCCCCTGAGCCCAATGGAGCAACAGGCATATCCACGGCGAACGGCGGAACGGGCAACTCAAATGGTCCGGGAAATTTAAACGGTCCTGCTTTCAATGCAGACTTGCCGGTTTTGGCTGGAGAGCAATACGCTCTTGTTGTGATGAATTGGACCAACAGTTTGGAGGGGTATACCATTGATTTTGGACAATCAACGGCTAGCCTTTATGACGAGGTGCCGCCGCAACCAGACAGCTTGTGGGTGGATTGCACGCTCTCTGAATTCGGACTGCGATTTGATGAGCCTGTGCTATTGTCCAGTGTGCAAGTGGAGGATTTTGAGTTGATGGCTCCCGATGCCTCGGTGCATCTGTTTGCCAATGCCACAGCCTTGGATGAATCCGGTGGAATGGCTTCCATGTTTTCAATGAACATTGCAACGCCAATCACTGCGAGTGGAACATATGGGTTGTTCTTGACAGACGCATCAGGTTCCGTTGAGGACAACTGTGGCAATGTCGGTGAGGGGTTTGTTTCGGTTGATTTGATGCTTCTCGAACCACCGCTTTCTTGGGATCCAGAAGATGTGGTGGTTTGTCCTGACGAGAATGTCAACATGACGGTCAACGGCGTCGTGATGCA
>CAWVYB010000160.1:0-5544 GCA_963934215.1 uncultured Flavobacteriales bacterium
ACTTGCAGCTGTTGCCGCGGGAAGAAATGCCATCATGTCTCCTACATCCCACTGTTATTTCGATTACCCGCTATCAGCGACGGATTTGGGAGAGGTGTATGAATTTGAGCCCGTGCCGGAAAATCTGGAGGGCTCCGGCCGAATCTTAGGAGGTGAGTGCAATATGTGGACAGAACATGCCCCTCAGGATATTGTGGAATCCAAAATATTTCCGCGCATGTTGGCCATGGCTGAAGTGCTCTGGAGTCCCAAGGTGTTGCGAGATTTTGAAGGCTTTCAAAGCCGCAAATCGCTGCATGATCAGCGGCTAATTGCATGGGGGGTCGATAGTGGTTTGGAGAGCGACCCATTGAATGCCACGTGGGATAAGGGGAGCGATGTCTTCGGCGTTGAAGTACAGGTGGAAGCGGCGTTGGATCGGATCGAGGGGGATGTGATTTTTACCCCATTGTCATCCCGCTTAAATCCTTCTCATCATAAATTAGGGTCTCGAATTTTCGTCAAAGGTGAGGGTGTGATAGAGGCGGTGTTGACGCGGGATGGACGTCCATTGCGTGATGCTGTTTTGTTGCCAGTAGCGGGTCATATTGGTGTGCATAGCGACGCTTCCATTGGACATTCCTTGAGTCCTTATTACCCCGGAGGAGGGGAAAGGGGTTTGGCCGATGGTCGACTAGGAAGCATCGACTTTAGAGACGGTTGTTGGCAAGCCACACAATCGGAAAACATGTCCATCGCGCTCGCCTTGCCACAGACAATCCAATTGGATTCTTTGAGTGTGCAATGTTATCGGTACCAGGATGCGTGGATATTTTTACCGCAAACACTTGTTTTTGGATGGTCTGTGGATGGCGTGAAATGGGAGGAGTCACGGATTGACCTGCACACGTATTCTGGAAGCCACGTTCTCAGTCCGACAGATGCCCAGGACATCGTTCGGATCGCTTGTGCAGTGAATGAATCCGCACGTTTTATCCGTGTTGAAGCGGTCAATCCAGGGTCGTGTCCTGACTGGCATGACGCGGCATCATCCCCTTCTTGGATGTTCTTGGATGAATTGGTCGTTCACGGCCGATGAAGGCAGCGATTAGAGTGCACAGGGGAATCCCCACACTGTAAGCAAACCGAGTAAATCTCCGGTGTCAATCATGCCGTCAGAATCGAGGTCTATGATGGGAGAGGCCCCATTGCCGTCAAGGCCAGTCGTCTGACCATAATGGACCAATAGGATCAATAAATCGAACAGGTTGCGGGCGCCGTCAGCATTGAAGTCGCCAAAACAAGGGCAGTCACTCAAGCCCGCACAGTCTGTCACGAGAAGCGGGAAGGCGTGCATTTCGGCTAGAAGAAAAGCATCGACTCCGATGACTTCGCCCATCATACGTCCTGGGAAGTCATCTTGAGGAGGGTGGATTCCTCCCCAGATTCGAGACAGCCCACTTTGATCGGCGGCATCACGATACGTTGCCCATTGCAATTCGATGTCTTGTGTTGGACCGTCCTCAAATACAAGGAACGAATTGGCCTCCGCTGTAAATGTCCCGATTCCCCCTGGGAAAAAGGGGTCACCGGTCATCAATGTCAACACTTCAGCTGCCGCTCGACTAAATGTGGAATGTCCGCTGACGTAACCTGCAAAGGGAGGGGTTACAAATGTCGGGCGTTGGTATGGCCACCATTCCTTAGCCCGTATCCAGCCAACGCCCGCTTGGTCGATGGCCGGCACGTCAATGGCGCTTGGCCCGCGCCACGCTTTGAGCTTGATGTCATCAACAAATTCATTATTTTCCCCTCGTAAGTCCACGGAGTCTTCGGCCGTAATTAATGCCACATACCCCGGGACCAGTGGCAATCCAGCACCATTGTAATGGGGCAATTCCGGATCGCTGCATTGTCCTTGGTCGGCCATCCAGCGCAATGCGGAAACCGGCCTCAAGTAATCATACCATCCTTTGCAGCTCCATGCTGCAATAGCGGCATCGTGCATGGCTCCGCCAAGAGAGAAATACGCGAGTATATCCCAATCAAGCAAAGACAACGTAGCGCCAGTTCCCCGCCATTTCCGTTCCAACTCCGGTTGGTCATTGACGTAATTAAGCAAGTCGAACCAGTGTCCAGGAGGCGTTTCTGACTCAGGCCCATCGGCCCAAAACTCAGCCAAAACGCGAGTGAAATCGCCGCGTAACACCGGTTGCGGAGCATAGGGCTCTTGTGTGGTAGGGTTCAGGGCGTGACCGAGGCCATTGGAACCTTCGGTGATTCCGCCCTCCTCAAAGACATAGTAGGAACGCGCCTCTTCCATGTTGAGCGGTAAGAACCCATCTCGACCAAAAGCACCCGGACTGATATCCCAAATCACAGAGTCACTCGGGTCCAAATGGGAGGACCAAAGCGAAACCATAAGATGGCCCCACTTGTAATCGGATTCCAGTTGGACTTCTTCATTTGAATCGATGAATGGTGGAGGGCCTGGATCGTGGTATACCGTGTAGTCACTCCCGAGCCTCTGGTAAACGCTGGTGTCGCTCGGGTTCATCGCGAATGGAGTCACATCCCCCCACTCAGGACTGAGGAATTCAGGAGAGATGTTGCTGCCCTCATTTCCAGATTGATCAATGAACTCAGCCAATTGCAGGGGTTGCCATCGGTTGGGGAAGAACAGGTTAGGATTGCCCGGGTCATCCATAACCAGATTCCAATTGATGGGATTGTAGTACGTATTTTGGTAGTTGAGTTCTTCATGGGAACCGTCCTGCAAACCAAAGTTGATGTAGTGTTCGGCCAAATAGTTTCCGAGCGCAGCGGCATCGAGTGCGGGGTCTCCTGTATCGAAATCGGTGGAAACAAATGCCGTGTCATACCCCAACGAAATCATTCGAGAATCGATGTGGACGTGGATCAAATGAGAACGTGGAGCTTGTGCAAAACGATGCTTCATCAGCCGGTAAACTCCGTAACTGATTGCGCTTTCACGTGCTTGAAGTCGCGCTTCGGCATTGAGTGGTTCGGCGATCCCAACAAAGGGGCAAACGTATCCGTCGATTGTGTCACCGAGGAGCCAAGGTTTTGGACTGATAGCGCTGGGCTCGCTAAAAGCACACCACGCGTCATACATTAGAGCGGAGCTATGCCACAGATTGCGCGCATGGATGGTAGGACGCGCCCAATCATTGCGAATCCCAGTTAGCAGCGCTTCGCTCCAAATCCGGGCAATGCTATGTGTCTCCAATGTCGGAAACGAAACGATGGGGGTTCCGTCGCAATTGAGACCTGCTTCAGGATACGAGCAGCTTGCGTCATCGACGACTGCACCCAATTGGAAGTTGCAGGCGTGCGAGTCCGTACAACCCGTGAAAAACCAGGGTTCCGAGCCAGGTTCTAAAATGTGATACAACGTATCAGCGTCGAGCGGCCCTTGTTGACTGACGATGCCGTTGGGCCAGTGGATGACCACCGAATCCAAAGAAGTGGACTCACCTAAGCCAAAATGCACCTGAAATGAACTCGATCCACTGTAGCCTTGTCCGCAATGGACTTCATCTGTGCGCACCTGGTCGTCAAAGTATGCGGTGACTCGCGCCCCGATGGCGTCTCGATTGGATACCGTGCCTTCCAATCGAATGTGAGCAGCGTGCCCCGTGGCATTGAGGTTCTCCAACACGGTAAAGCCCGGCTGTATCGAAGACCCTGATGTGGCGATAGCGACATCCAAATCGCCATCTCCATCCAGGTCGCCCTGTGCCATGCCGTAATCTTGAAAGGGATGTTCCAGGTCGGGAATGCCTGAACTGGTAATCTCAAACTCCAGATCTCCAAGACCACGGTAGAGCATATTGGGATAGGGTGCGAAGGCATAGTCATTGACGATATACAGGTCTGTCTCTGAATCGTTGTCGTAATCAAACCATGCGCAACCCCACGTCATTCCTGTGTCGTCAACACCTGAAGCTTCTCCGACGGCAGTAAATGTGCCATCTCCATCGTTGATGAAGAGCTCGCTAGGATAGAGGTCGGTGATGTACAAATCCATCCAGCCGTCGTGATTGATGTCCGCGGCATCGACCCCCATGCAATTTCCCTGATAATCCAATCCCACCTCCGCAGCGGCCTCTGTAAACGTACCATCGCCGTCGTTGCGATAGTAGCGATTCACTTGATTGCCGTCATGGGTTAGATACAAGTCAACATCGCCATCATTGTCGGCATCAAAAAAAAGACTTCCCATCCCAATGCCCACATCCACTGTACCAGAGGGGAATGTCGTGTTCTGAAATCCTGTTCCATTCAGGTTGCGCCACATAACGCTGTGGCTGTTGATGTTGACAACGTACAAGTCCAACCAGCCATCTTGATCGTAATCCGCCGCGTGCAAACTTCTACAGGGGCCTAAGTTTCCAATGCCCAATGCTGTGGTCATATCCGAAAATGTCCCGTCACCGTTGTTTTGATAGAATCGATTGGACTGGAGGTAGTTGCCGTTGACTAGATCCAGGTAGCCGTCGTTGTTGAAATCTCCCCAAATGGTAGCTTGGGTGTTTCCTGAATCGTCAACTCCTGCGGCAACAGCCACCTCTTGGAATTCCATGTTTCCGAGATTCCGAAACAGCTTATTTGCCGAGTTTTTAGTTCCAACATAGATGTCTTGGAATCCATCACGATCATAATCTCCTATGGCGGCGGCATGGTGCAATCCTTCAAGGTCAATGCCTGCTACTTGTGAAATATCTTGAAAAAGCGACTCTTGCGACCATGCTGCACAAGGGAACAAGCCGAGCACTATGCTGAACCAGCCGAGCTGGTAAATGGCGGTAGGGAAGGATGAAAAGCACATGGTTTTCGAGGCCATGAAGATACGAGATTTGTTGAGTTGAATCACTTTAAAAAGCGTGTGATCATCCGTTACGATGCCCTGAATTTCTCGATTTATTCAGGGTGTTGAAAGAGTTGTATTTATAAAATAACTCAATTCATCTAGTAATTAAAGTTATTCGAAGTAATTAATTCGTAATATAGCGGTGCATCTGCGGGTGAAGTTTGCAGGCTCTTCCCACATTTAGATGCAACTAGATTTTTAAAGTGAAAGGACGCAGGGGTGCGTCCTTTCTATTTTAACTCGTCGCATGTATTGTTTTGGAATGTAGATTCTAGGAGATGATTTGCATGCATCGCTTGCATGAGTTTGAATATGAACTATATTTGCACCCCCTTACCGGAAAAAACGACATGGCTCATCACAAATCCGCACTCAAGCGCATTCGTTCAGATCGCAAAAAAGCGACCCAGAATCGCTACTACCATAAAACGACTCGTAACGCTGTTCGCGCTTTGCGAGCTACGACCGACCCTAAGAAAGCAGCAGAGATGTTGCCAGTGGTCAGTGCAATGCTCGATAAGTTGGCTAAGAACAACGTGATTCATAAAAACAAAGCATCCAACCTCAAATCAAGCCTTGCCATTTACATAGCGAAGCTCTGATTGGTCTGATATTTTACGAACTAGCCCTCTGGAAACAGGGGGCTTTTTTTGTTTCAAAAAATCGAATGA
>CAWVYB010000161.1:0-5538 GCA_963934215.1 uncultured Flavobacteriales bacterium
ACTGAGTCCATCCATTCCCGAGGAAACCACAGAATAGAAGACCGGCGATAAGCTTCAACCTTGAATACGAAAACTGGTAGGAACGGGTTGACAAAAAGACCAAAAATTAGAATTGTAAAACGAGGTTCGATGCGAACCGCAGGGACTCTTGACGCTTCGAAAATGACAGTCGAAACGGATACCCGCGCGATGGCATTCCAAAGGTAAACGATGGCATCTTGACTTAGGTTGCTTTCCTAAAGCTGGAGTTGGCTCTACGCGGCACCGAAAGTGAGGAAACGACTGAAAAGAGGCGAGCTCATCAAGAGCCTAAGTGCGTCATGCGCTTGACAGCCGTATATGTCCCTTTGGAAGTCGTCGCATTCAACTGGTACACAAAGGACGAGACCGGCAAACCCAAACGCCCTGGATTCACGTCAATTCCGTGTTGACCGGCAGCAAGAGAACCGAGTTCGGATTGAAAAACACATTGGCCGGATACGGACCACAAGGACCACCGTACGCTGGCCGGTTCCTGCAAAACAAAACCGATCGTGGTGCGATCCCGAAATGGGTTCGGGGCGTTTTGTTCCACTTCAATGACAGCCGCAGCCATCCGCTCCAGATGGCCCACTCCACTCACACCTGTGCCCTGCACCGTCACTTCATACGTGGAGACATACTCCTGAGCGGCTTCATCCCAAAACAAATCTGCTGTTTGCAAGTCAAACCCATCGGCAAAAACGCCATCGGACGTCGGTGGCAAAGGGTCCGGTCCTTCTGGATACAATTCCGGATGTGCCAAAGTCGGCGCTTGCGCGTCAGCCCCCAACCAGGTCCACTGGGAGACCGCACTGTACGATGTGCTCACATGCACTTGAAAATGCACGTGCGTGGTTCGACCAGGATACCAGCCCGGGAAAATCGTGATGAATTCACACTCACCATTGGCATCGGTCAACTGGTATCCACGCAAGTAAGTCGTGCCGACTTCCGAGCCATAACCCGAGTAATTTCCTTCCGCATCGCAATGCCAGATATTCACGCGGACATTGGCCATGGGTTCACAATTCTCCAATCCCACCACCCGGATTTTTTGGCGCAAGGGAATGCCTGTGCGATCCTCGCTGATGTCTTGTCGAAAATAAAAAATAGTGTCCGTTAGATCCAATGGAAATGGGCCTGCTGTTTCTGCTGGAACCAGCGCACACCCTCCGCTCACACCCCTTGACTTCCCTGCCACAAGAGGACCCAATGACGAGGCGGCTAAAGGTGCTGCTGCTATGAATCCCAGGCTTTGAAGAAATCGAAATCGTTTCATGCCAGCAAGTTGCTGCCAATTCCATGGAAATCATAGTCCATTAACACATTGAATGGAGTACTTTCGCGCATTTTTCCAATCCCCCTCGCATGCGCCTCGCCCTATTCGATCTGAGACAAACGGTAGACTACAAGCTGGAGATTCTCAGCGGATTGACCGTTGCCATGGCGCTCATTCCCGAGGCCATCGCCTTCGCATTGATTGCAGGGCTCAGTCCTTTGACGGGTCTGTACGCCGCCTTTGTGGTGGGACTTGTCGCCAGTGTTTTGGGCGGACGACCAGGTATGATCAGTGGAGCCACCGGGGCAATCGCGGTAGTCATCGCTGCACTCGCCATTCAAGAAGGACCTGAATACATCTTCGCCACCGTCATTTTGGCGGGAATCTTGCAAATTGGGGCGGGTCTGCTTCGCTTGGGGAAATTGATGCGCTTGGTCCCACAACCTGTTATTTTTGGATTTGTCAATGGACTCGCCATCATCATTGGAGGTAGCCAAATTGAACAGTTCAAGACCAGCGATGGCGGGTGGCTCGGCGGCGAATCTTTGATGATTTTCGGTTCACTTGTGGCACTTTCGATGGCAATCATCGCTTTTTTACCCCGCCTCACCAAGGCCATACCGGGAGGCTTGGCTGCGATCTTGGTTGTTTTTGCCATCGTGGCTTTCACCGGGTTGGACACCAAAACGGTCGGCGATTTGGCCTCCATCGAAGGCGGATTTCCACCGTTTCACATTCCCAATGTACCATTGACTTGGGCCACATTGACCCTCATCTTCCCTTACGCAGCCATCGTAGCCGGTGTTGGTTTACTTGAAAGTTTGCTCACATTGAACATCATCGATGAAATCACACAAACGCGAGGACAAGGCAACCGCGAATGTGTCGCGCAAGGAAGTGCCAATATCCTCAGTGGACTCTTCAGTGGCATGGGCGGATGCGCCATGATCGGCCAATCTCTGATCAACGTTTCATCGGGAGCGCGAGCTCGCTTATCAGGGATTGTCGCCGCCGTTATGCTCTTGGTCTTTATCCTCTTTGGCGCTCCACTGATCGAACAACTGCCGATGGCTGCGCTGACAGGGCTAATGATCATGGTCGCCATTGGAACGTTTGAGTGGGCGTCGTTGCGCACGTTCCGTCGGATGCCAACCAGTGATGTGTTGATCATGCTCGTCGTTACCATTGTCACAGCGGTGCTACACAACTTGGCTCTGGCTGTTCTGATCGGTGTGATCATCGCGGCACTCTTGTTTGCTTGGGACAATGCCATTCGCATTCGCGCTCGCAAGCGGGTGGATGAAAATGGCTGGAAGCATTATGAAATTTATGGCCCGCTGTTTTTCGGCTCCATCACGTCGTTTCAAGAAAAATTCGATGTCACCAACGATCCCGAACATGTGGTCATTGATTTTGAAGAAAGTCGTGTTTCCGACATGTCTGCTATCGAAACTCTGAACCGGCTCACCGCGCGGTATGCGGAGGCGGGAAAAACAGTGCACTTGCGGCATTTATCCGAAGATTGTCGAAGGCTGTTGGATCGCGCAGATGAAATCATCGAAGTCAACCACTTCGAAGACCCCACCTACAAAGTTGTTACAGACAAGGTTTGATATCCCTCTCTGACAAGTCCGTCCGTTAGCGCTGGGCTACAACGAATAATTTACCATCGGTAGCCTTCTCTCCAGAGATATTCTCGTAGCCTACCGTGATCATTTCTCGGATCGTAAATCCAGCCTTTTGCACCAATGACCTGAGGCCATCTTTTGAGCAGTAATGCAAATAAGCCTGTTCTTCTCCTTGATTTCGGCGGTAGAAAACATCCCCCACTTCATAGCCCTGACTCGCCAACCGTTGGTGTTCAAATTGTGCCAAGGCCGCAGGACCCCATTCGTACTTATCCGCAATGTCAAAGGCATCAAAAATCAAAACTCCACCCGGCCGCAACATTGCGTAGGCGCTACGTAAAACCTTCAACCGGGTGGCCTCATCGGGCAAATGACCATACGCATACAGGAGGGTAACGGCATCAAACGATGGCAATTCCTCGGCATTGGAAATGCATGATAGCGAGCCCACATGGGTCTTCACCCCACGCAACGTTGCTTGCTTGGCCATTTCCTCACTCAAATCGATTCCATACATCGCGTAATTCAACCCGCTTTGAACATGAATCCCTTGAGCTCTTCTCCCGGTGCCACACGCCATGTGCATGACCTGTTTCATGGGTTCATCTGCATGCAATTCTTGAAAACACGTCGACACTTTGAGGTCAATGGCTTGGGTGTATTGCCTGCGCTTGAGCACTTGCGCATCCTGAGCATCATACACGGCCGCCTGCTCGTCAAAATAGTTGGACACCATCTTTTCAATCACAGCGGAATCGGGCTTTGGCACCACATTGCATTGCACATGCGATGAAGGCACGATGGGCTTGAATTGAAATACGTTGGTTTCCATCGACCGGTAACAATCACGGGACAAATTCATTGAAGCCGTTGGCGCTTTTTCATTGCACACATAGCGGCTTCCCGTCTCTAAATCATACAAGGCCAAACCGTCGAGCGTATCCAGCGCCGGAAAATAGAAATGAAGCGTTATCAAGGCTTCTGTTGCACTGCCATTTCGAATCTTATGCAATGTGCCGTCTGGCTCTGGAACAATACCTCCGGGATAAGCCCGCAGCAAGTCGACTCGTTCGAGCTCTGTTCCTGTCAAACAATAGGATACATTTTCCAGTGTTCCTTGGAGGCAGACGACAGACCCCCAAAATCCCTCGTGATGATGTACGGCACTCTCCACGCCAGGAGGCCAATGAAGCATGACCACTTCAAATGGTTCAAGGCAGAGGATGTTGCGCGCATAGTCGGACGGATCTTCAATCGGAGGGACAGCCGACTGCCAGTCCATCGACAACCAATCCCGGGACTCGACCCATCGACAGAGCGCATCATACTCCAAGGACTTCGGCGCATTCAACTCAATCTGGTCAACGAAGTCTCTCAAGGAAACCCTCTGAATCAATGTGGACATATTTCACACATAATATTAAGCACCTCAATCACAAATCACGGCAACTACAACAAGGCATAAGATAAGAAGACCTCCGACGCGCTTCCAAGCCGCCTCGACGAATTCCTTACAAATCATTGGCTATGAACACACGCGAAATCCGATTTTCTTCACTCGACCTTGGGTTATCTTTGACCCATGCTTTCCCTACGCAGCATTGAAAAATCTTACCCCCTTGCTGGAGGTCAACTTCCTGTACTGAAGGGAATTGACCTGATTATTGAGCAAGGTGAAATGGTTGCCATTATGGGGTCTTCTGGTAGTGGGAAGTCCACGCTTCTAAACGTACTTGGATTGCTGGACAACTTTGATGACGGGTCATACCACCTCGACGATGTGGACATGTCAGAATTATCGGAACGGCAAGCAGCTCGATACCGCAGTCGCTTCTTAGGGTTTGTTTTCCAGTCCTTCAATCTCATCGCTTTCAAAAGCGCCTTGGAGAACGTCGCACTCCCCCTATTTTATCAAAAAATTCCCCGTCGGGAGCGCCAAAAAAGGGCGCTCGCCATGCTCCACCGCATGGGCATTGCGGACCGCGCGCATCATCTTCCTAGCGAACTTTCAGGAGGACAAAAGCAACGCGTGGCCATGGCCCGCGCGTTGATCACCTCTCCGAGAGTCATCCTGGCGGACGAGCCCACTGGAGCGCTAGACAGTGTGACATCCAATGAAGTCATGGACGTCTTGCGCGAAGTCAACAGCACCGGAATTACAGTGATCATTGTGACGCACGAAGCTGATATTGCGGCACGTTGCGACCGCACAATTCGACTGAAGGATGGCCGCATTATTGAAGACGGAAACAGCAGCGAAGTGGTTGAACCCACGGCGCATGGAGTCAGCCCCAACTCATGATTTTTTCGAGAGAATTGTGGATTGAAATCGGGCATACCGTCATTGCCAATCCCTTACGGACTGCATTGACTGGATTGTCTGTGGGGCTCGGTATTTTCATTCTTGTGGTGATGCAAGGGCTCGGATTCGGGTTACAAAATGGCGTGCAGCAGGATTTTGGAGACGAGGCGAGTAACTCTCTTTGGATCAGGACCAATCGTACGACGCTTCCTTTTCGAGGACGGCAGGCCAATCGATCCATCGAATTGCGCAATGCGGACAAAGAAATACTGACCGAAAAACTATTTGAAACTCCCCTGCACTCCGCT
>CAWVYB010000162.1:0-5437 GCA_963934215.1 uncultured Flavobacteriales bacterium
CTTCGGACAAAGCGGCTTCCCGTGAACTCATCGAAGTCAAGTGCGTCAAATTGTCACCGCGGAGAATGTCAAAGTACATGCAGACTGGACCCAGCCCGTGTGTGGTGTAGAGATTGCCATTGCGCTCGAGGTGGTGGCGCAAACGCCAGCGGTCCTCGTAATACGCGGGGTCAATCATCAATTGCCGGAGGTCATGGATGTACGCGCACTCCGCATGGGTCAACGTACCGAAGACGCCTTCTTCAATCATTTTTAGGATCCATAGCTCTTCCCGGTTGTAGCAGCAATTCTCCAGCATGATACAATGCTGTTGGGTCTCTTCGGCGGTGCGAATCAGCTCAATGCTATTTTCTGGAGTGTAAGCGATGGGGACTTCCGAGGCCGCGTGCAAACCATTCCGCATGGCCTCGAGTGCCATGGGGGTATGCCATTCCCATGGAGTGCAAATCAAAGCGAGGTCTGCAACTTCCGTCCGCATGGCCGCTTTCCAGGCCAGTTCTTCGCCTGTGAAAACCTGTGGAACGCTCGATTGAAAACCACGGATTTGTTCCAGTGCTTTATTCACCTTGGTTCCATTGATGTCGGCTATTGCGGTGATCTCGGCATGGCCCTGCTGAACGAGCCATTGCAACATGTCAATCAAACTCTGCCCGCGATTGCCCAATCCGAACAAAGCAATTCGAACTTTTGGGAGGGCTTCTGCCGTCAGGTTAAAGGCACTGCCTTCAATCCCGGCAGTCTTGACTTTTTGGGCGATGTAGTCTGGAAAATCTTCGGGGTGCCGCGGTGCTTTGGAAAAGGAACTGAATAGGCTACCCAATCCTAAGAAACCGCTTGCTTTGAGGAAATCTGATCTGCGCATGAACGCAAGATAATCGCAGACATGGTTATGGAGTCAATTCGTACACACCCGGTTTTCTTGGCGTGAGAATTAAATCGATGAGTCGTTGCGCATCTTTTGGATTGGCGACGAAATCCAAGTCGGTCGTATCAATCCAGAGAATTCGGGAGCCGCGTGCATACCGATAATGTTGCTGGTAGTGTGATGCGATTTTATCGAGATACTCCCCGGTGATGTCCTGCTCATAACTCCTCCCGCGCGCCTTGATCTGCGCTCGGATTTTTTCAGGGCTCGGATGCAGAATAGCGGTGACTTCGGGTGTAGCGACGTCTGCTTCCATCAGTTTGAACATGGTCTGAAAAAGCTTGAATTCAGCAGCAGGCAGGTTCGCCTTGGCAAAAATCATGCTTTTCACAAAGCTGTAGTCAGCGATGAGCTTCTGTCGAAACAAATTGCGTGCACCCAATCGCTGCTTCAGTTGACGATACCGATCGCTGACAAAGGCCAATTCAACGCTCAATGCATAGCGCTCTGGATCTTCATAAAACGGCTTCAAAAAAGGGTTTTCTTCGAATTGTTCCAGCATCAAATCGCTGCCCAAGTGATCCGCTAAAATCTTGGCAAAGGTGGATTTTCCAGCGCCGATGTTGCCTTCAATGGCAATGTATGCATAAGGGGATTTCACGAGAGGAAGGTCCAATTTTCAATTCTACAATCCAGGAGCGGGCCAAAGCTGCACCGAAGATACATCCGGACACGCGCTCAACAGTTCATCTACGGTAGGTCCATCTGGGGTTGCTCGAATATCACTAGCCAACTCCGCCATTGGGAGCAAGACAAATTTCCTCAGGTGCATGCGCGGATGAGGCAAGATGAGCTCGGTAGTGTTGCAAACCACTCCCTCGATTGCCAGTAAATCCAAATCCATGGTGCGTGATACGTACCCTGGATTCTTTTCAATGCGCGTGCGGCCCAGCTCTTTTTCAATTTCCAGCAATGCGTGCATGATGGATTCTGGAGCAGGAGAATGGTCCCATGCGAACATGACCACTTGATTCAAAAAATCAGGCGTGCCCTCGGGCATTCCCCATGCAGGGGTGTTGTACCGGTTGGAACATTGCGGCAAAACACCCCACAATTCCTGCATCTTTTGGATGGCCTTGTCAAGCAAATGCTCCCGGTCTCCCAAGTTGCTTCCAAGGCCGATCAAGTGTCTTCGCTTCACGTTGCAAACATGGTGTGAAAACGCGTTCGGTTGAATGAAGCCGGGTATGTTAATAAACACTCAATTCCAACGGATTGGGTCAAAAACCTGCTTGAAGATTGGAATTGCTTGAGGGCCAACCGTTAGCTTTGACTCACTTAAAAAAATATCCATGTCGTTTTTGAAAAACACCCTCTCCTCTTTCGTTGGAGCATCTGCAGCACTGTTGATTAGCGGTACCATTTTGATTTTCGTTTTTGTAGGAGCCTTGGTTGGAGGGTTTGCTTCAGTATTCGAATCGGATGACATGGATGAAGAGCAAGGACTCGAAGAGCCGACCGTATTGGTCATGAAATTGAACGGTCCCATCATGGAGCGCGGAGCAGGAGGCTCGGCCATTGATATTGGAGGATTGGGATCGGATACAGGATTGGGATTGCTCGAAATCTTAAAAGGCCTGGAAGAGGCTGCTGAGGATGACGACGTGGAGGGGCTGTATTTGAACTTGACTTCCGTAGCGGCATCACCATCGACAATGGAAGATTTGCGCGCGGGCTTAGAAACGTTCAAATCCTCAGGCAAGTGGATCATGGCATGGAGTGAAATGACCACGATGGGTGCCATGTATCTGGGGTCGGTCGCTGATGAAGTGTTCTTGCATCCCAACGGTTTCGCGGATTTTAGTGGCATGCGGTTGCAAACGACCTATTTCACAGGGATGTTGGATAAGCTCGGAGTGGAGATGACCGTGTTGCGAGGACCGGACAATCAATTCAAGAGTGCCGTTGAGCCCTTTACCCGCACCAGCATGAGCGATGCCAATCGCGAACAGATGAATGCGCTGTTGGATGGAATTTGGAGCGAAGTCAGATCAGGCATTGCTTCAGGACGCAGCTTAAGCGAAGACAAGGTGGATGAGATTGCTGCCACGTTGTCTCTGCGTGTGGCGGAAGACGGGGTCAATGTCGGCCTGTTCGATGGGTTGATGTACGAGGATGAGGTGAAGGATTGGGTTCGTGAGCAAGTCGGTGATGAGCCAGAATATTTGACATTCAGTGACTACCTCATGCCGACGATGGAAGAAGCCGCACTGGACTTGAGCTTCATGAGCTTTATGAACGAGCCAGAAGGGGAGAAGGAAGAGGAAGAGCCTCTTGGCGGTCGCTTGGCTGTGATTTATGCAGTAGGTGCGATTGAGTCAGGAGAAGGAGATGACCAAACAATTGGATCTGAGACCTTGTCCAAGGCTCTGCGCCAAGCACGCCTCGCTCCGGATGTGGAAGCGGTGGTGCTGCGCGTAAACAGTCCTGGAGGATCTGCTTTGGCTAGCGATGTCATTTGGAGAGAAACACAATTGCTGCAGGAAGCCGGAAAAACCTTGGTAGTCAGTATGGGAGATTTAGCTGCTTCAGGGGGGTATTACATCAGCGCAGGAGCTGATCGTATTTATGCCAACTCCACCACAATCACTGGTTCTATCGGTGTGTTCGGGATGCTGCCGCATGCCGGTGAATTGCTCAAGGACAAGATGGGATTGGCTTTTGATGATGTACGCACTCATCCTCATGCTGGAATTGGGTTAGATAAACCGTTGGATGCGTTGCAGATGGAAGCGATGAATGCATCGATCACCGATATCTACAATGATTTCGTTTCGATTGTAGCGGAGGGACGCGGCAAGTCCTTTGATGAAGTGAATGAAATGGCCCGTGGACGGGTTTGGACTGGAGCGGATGCGAAGGAGCGTGGACTGGTCGATGTCATCGGAAACTTGGACGATGCCATCGCTGGAGCGGTTGAATTGGCGGGATTGGATTCACTGGGAAATGACGATGTCGTTTATCTGCCTGAAATGAAAGATCCAATTGAAGCCTTCATCGAGCAGTTTGCTGGTGTGACGGTAGCAGGTGAAGTTTTGGAGCACATGGGCATGTCTCAACTGCAGACGCTCGAACTGATGCGTGTGCATCGGATGTTGGAGTCGGGCGATCGTGTTCAAGCGCGCATGCCTTACCTGATTGATATCCGCTGATAGAAGTGAGGCTGGCATGTAAATTCGAAGTCTTTATGATGTCGATGTTCACGTAATTCTTGTTGTTGACTTATATTCGGACATGCCGACACTCAGCTCTAAGATGTGCGCAATTGCGGGCATTGTAATCGTGTTTTTATGCTACGGATGCCAAGATCAAAAAGGGCTTCCTCGTGAGGCTTTGAATCCAGACGCGTCGCCTTCAATGGAGCTTCCCGGTCCTTCTTGGGAAAACGCATCGGTTGACGTGATCTCGGCTGAGGTGGTTGGAGATTCACTTCGAGTGGTCGTGGGCTACGGAGGTGGATGCGGCGACCACCGGTTCAGTCTGATGACTTCCGGTCCAGCGATGAAAAGCTTGCCACCGAAACAGCCGGTAGTAGTTGTCCATGAATCAACGGGAGACCCGTGTCGTGCTTTGATTCGGAATGAACAAATGTTTGATTTGTCGCGTTACAAATTGTCTCCCCATGGGACAACTATTGTCCTCCTCGATTCGCTTATTTTACCCTATTCCTATGACTGATCTCCAGCGCTCTCTTCGAACTGGCATCGTTTGTCTCGTTGCCCTTTGTTTTGCCCAATTTTCTCTAGCCCAAATTAGCAGAGGAGGCTCTCCTGATTGGGATGTTGTTGTGGAAGAGATTCCAACGTTTCGATTGCCTGCCATCGACCGGGTTTCATTGGCCGCTGAGGATGCTGTAACGGACACCTACAAAGAGGTGCCTTGGCGTTTTGGGGTGGAGTTTGAAGTGGACATTTCACCAGCTCAACAAGGTCAATGGACAATGGGGGCGAATGAGCGGATCTGGCGCATGCAATTTGACTCACCTGAAGCGTTGGCTTTGAGTTTCTATTTCGATGAATTTGAGTTGCCGAAAGGAGCACAGTTGTTCGTTTGGAATACAACTCGAACTGACTTCATTGGAGCATTTGACCATCAAAATAATAAAGAATGGGGAAGTCTGGCCGTGGGTCAAACGGCTGGTTCGTCTGTTGTCATAGAATACCATGAACCTTTGAACGCCGCGTTTGAAGCGGACCTTCACATTGCCCAAGTCGTGCACGCGTATCGCAGTGTGTTTCGCCCAGAGGCTGTTTTGGAGAATCGAGGGCCTTATGGTAACTCAGGTGCTTGCAACATCAATGTGAATTGTCCGGAAGGCATTCCATGGTCAACAGAAAGTAAGAGCGTCGCGCTTATTCTACAAGGCGGATTTGCCGCTTGCACAGGGGCGTTGGTCAACAATACGGCGCAAGATGGAACACCCTATTTCTTGACGGCCAACCACTGCTTGGGGAATCCCAACAACTGGATTTATTTGTTCAATCATGAAATCGCTGACTGCACGGGCAATAC
>CAWVYB010000163.1:0-5382 GCA_963934215.1 uncultured Flavobacteriales bacterium
TGAAAACTAAAGGAAGCGCCAAGAAGCGTTTCAAATTTACTGGGAGTGGGAAGATTAAGCGAAAGCACGCCTTTAAGAGTCACATCTTGACGAAGAAGGGAACGAAGCAGAAGCGGAATTTGACGCATACAACAACCGTTGACAAGGCGGACGTTCGAAGCATCAAGCGCCAACTCTGTGCTTAAGCAGCATTGCCCCAATCTCACTTTTAACCATCTGGTTTTGTTAAACCCGGTATTCGGTATCCAAGCGTAGCCTTTGTGCTAACACCGCTTACCAAAAAACACAAAGAACATGCCACGTTCTAACAATGCAGTAGCGTCGAGGACACGCCGTAAAAAGGTCCTCAAAATGGCGAAAGGGTACTACGGTGCTCGTAAAAACGTCTGGACGGTCGCCAAAAACGCCGTTGAAAAAGGTTTGCTCTACGCCTACTCAGGCCGAAAGCAGCGTAAGCGTCAATTCCGCTCTTTGTGGATCTTACGAATCAATGCTGGAGCTCGTGAGCACGGCATGTCGTATAGCACATTGATGGGATCGCTTTCCAAGAAAGGAATTGAATTGAATCGCAAAGTATTGGCTGATTTGGCCATGAACCACCCGGAGGCCTTCAAGGCTGTGGTGGACCAAGCGAAATAACCACCGCAAGGTGTTTCCATAAAAAAAGCCGTCTCCTTTAGGGACGGCTTTTTTACGTCAACATATTTTGGACTTCGTAGCGTTCAATTCAAAGCGCTAAGAGCCCGTTCTTTTGCTTTCGCAGCAGCAGTGTAATCAGGCTTGAGTCGCAAAGCTTCTGTGTAATCGTCCAAGGCACGTTGGGTCTGCCCCATGCTCTCCAAGGACAATCCTCGGTTGTAAAAAGCTTGGTGATAATACGGCAACCGTTCAATGGCCTCACCAAACCAGAATGCAGCACTATCATAGGCTTGCAGGTACTCAAGATGAATGAATCCTTGGTTGTACGATGCCGTCGCATTTTGAGAATCCAATTCCAAAATCTTCTGATACAGTTTGAGAGCTTCTTGGTAACGACCGGAATCTTGAAGAAAGATGGCCAAATTGTAGTGTGGCTCGACGGCATTTGGTCGCAACTCCATGGCAGATCGGTAGTACTCCTCGGCCAACGTATTCTGTTGACTTGCTAAGAAAATGCCGAGTGTGATGAAGCCATCAAAGAAACCAGGATTTACTTCAACTGCTGTTTGATATGAACTTTGGGCCTTTTCAAGGGCTCCTGTAGCTTCATAGATGCGTCCCTTCATCCAGTATGCTTCGTGCAGCTGATCGTCTACCCGGAGTGCACCATTGAGCCAATCAAAAGCATCTTCATATTGATTGAGGTGAATGGCAAATTCTGCTCGTCTCATCAAACAGGCCACATCATCCGGAAATCGTTCAAGGCAGTTTTCGAGCTTGACCAAACAAGGCTCGAATTGTCGAAGTTGATACAGCACTTCGGCTTGCATTTCCCAGGCGGGTGCATAATTAGAATCGGCACGCAATGCAAGATCCCAATCTGCGATGGCGCCAGTGGTATCCCCATTTTTGAGTTTGAACTCAGCCCGTGCAGCATAGGCTTTTGGATCCTGTGGGTTATTCAGAATCAAGTCACGGATAGAGTCCGTCTCAGACAGCTCGCGCTCTGGATTGAGCGGAGTCGTCTGATTAGAATGTTCACATCCTAGAAAGAAAAGGGAACAAGCGAATGCAATCGCCGGTACAATATCCCGACTGGTCCGTGTCATGCCTCAGCAGCTTCTTCAACGAGAGCTGGATCAGCAACAGGGCCTGCAATGGCTTGCTTGATGAGTCCTTCTAGTTCTTCCATCAATTCTTGGTTGTCCTCAAGCAAATGACGCACGGCATCTCTTCCCTGTCCTAACTTGGTTTCCCCATAGCTGAACCACGATCCGGCCTTCTTAATGATATTCATCTCGACGCCCAAATCAATGATTTCTCCAGACTTGGAAATGCCCTTTCCATAGAGGATGTCAAACTCAGCTCTTCGGAAGGGTGGAGCCACTTTGTTTTTGACCACCTTGACTTTCGTTCGGTTTCCAAGAACCACATCACCATCCTTGATCTGCGTCGACCGACGGATGTCCAATCGAACGGATGCATAGAACTTCAATGCATTTCCACCGGATGTTGTTTCCGGGTTTCCGAACATCACTCCAATTTTCTCTCGCAATTGGTTAATGAAGATGCAGCAGCATCCTGTTTTGGAAATGGAACCGGTCAATTTTCTGAGGGCTTTCGACATCAAGCGAGCTTGCAAGCCAACCGATGAATCGCCCATTTCACCCTCAATTTCAGCGCGAGGTGTCAAAGCTGCAACCGAGTCGATGACGATTAAGTCGATGGCGCCAGAGCGAATCAAGTTGTCTGCAATTTCAAGAGCTTGTTCCCCGTTGTCCGGTTGCGAAATCAACAGATTCTCTGTGTCAACACCTAAGTTTTCCGCGTAATACTTATCAAAGGCGTGCTCGGCATCGATGAAGGCACAAATGCCTCCTTGCTTTTGAGCCTGCGCAATGGCGTGAATGGCCAGAGTGGTTTTACCGGAGCTCTCAGGACCGTAGATTTCGACCACCCGACCGCGCGGGTAGCCTTGAATGCCCAATGCGAGGTCCAGGGTCAATGAGCCTGAAGGGATGGATTCGATGGCTTCTACAGGCTCATCTCCCAATTTCATAACGGCTCCTTTGCCGTAGGTTTTGTCCATGCGGTCCAATGTCAATTGAAGCGCCTTGAGTTTTTGTGCGTCTGCAGCCATTTTTTCTTGTTTAGGACGAAGGTATCTACCCTACATCGTAATGAACTTACGGAGTGAATGGTTTTTTGTCAACGAAGAACCTTGTTTTGTTCGCGTAGTAGCCTTCAGAGGCCAAACCCAGCGATAACTTCTGCGGCGTGATCCTTCGTTTTTGGTTTGAGGATAACAGTGACAATCTGTCCTTGCTCGTCGATGAGGAAGGTCGTTCGGTGTGTGCCTTCGTATTCCTTTCCCATGAATTTTTTGAGCCCCCACACCCCAAAGGCTTCATGCAGGCTCAAATCTTCATCACACGCCAAATCAAAAGGAATGCCATACTTGGTCATGAATTTCACGTGTTTCGCCGCTGGGTCAGGGCTCACGCCCAAAACACGGATGCCGGCTTCCGCCAAGGTCTCATGGTGCTCCGTTAAATTGCAAGCCTGCGCAGTACAGCCGGGAGTCATATCGCGAGGATAGAAATACAAGGCCAATTTAGAGCCTGCGTAATCGGATAAACTCCGCGTGCTGCCATCTTGGATGGTGGTTTGAAAGGCGGGTGCAGCGGATTGGGCTGCAAGGGGGGAAGCGATTTTGTGCATGAAATATAAACACTTGGAATAACTGCAAGTTCGGTGCTACTCTCTGCAATTTTATGCCCAATTTGCTAACGCATGTCAGTCGAGTTCAAATATGTCGATGTGGTCCTTCCACTTCCCTTGCCTAAGTTGCTGACTTATAGTTTAGAGGGTGTCTTAAATCCGGTGAAATTCGGGATGCGCGTGGTGGTGCAAGTGGGGACAAAAAAACGTTACACAGCGATTGTTTGGCACGTTCACAACGATGCTCCATTGGTTTACACTGCGCGTCCCATAGAATCGGTGGTGGATGAATATCCGGTGGTGGTTGAATTGCAACGTTCTTTATGGGATTGGATGTCGGCGTATTACATGTGTTCTCGAGGCGAAGTAATGGCTGCGGCTTTGCCTGCAGGTTTAAAGTTGAGCAGTCAAACCCGTTTGGTTTTGCATCCTGATCGGGACCCTTTGGCCGAGCGGATGTTAACGGATTCAGATGCTGCAGCTGGACTTCTTTTTGAGGCTGTTTTAGCGCAAGGCGGCTTAACAGTTCAGGATGCTGCAAAATTGTTGCAAATACAGTCTCCGCAACGAGCGATTAATCGATTGGTGGATGCGGGCTTGGTCCTTACTGAGGAAGAGTTAAAAGAGCGCTATCGCCCGAGGATGGAACGCGTCGTGGAGTTGGCTCCTAATTTTCAAGATGAAGCCACGGTGCAGTCAATGCTTGATATGTTGGAAAAACGGGCGCCCAAGCAGGCTGAAGCACTCTTGGGTTATTTGTCGGAAGCACCTATTTGGGGTGCGTTGGTTACCGAGAAGCCCTTGCTGAAGAGACTTGGTGCAGGAACAGAGGTTCTTCGAAAATTGGAGGAACGCGGTGTTCTGCGGCGTTCCAAGCGTCCTGAATTAGCGACAAGCCCTTTACTGCCCGGCCAGAATCAGTCGCTCCCCATCCTCAGCCCTGCACAAAAAAAGGCGTATGATGCACTCGTCTTAAGTCGAGATGCAAAACGCTTAGCGCTGCTTCATGGGGTGACAGGGTCCGGGAAGACGGAATTGTACATTCATTTAATTGCGGATGCTTTAGAAGCAGGAGGTCAGGTGCTTTTCTTGGTACCTGAAATTGCTTTGACTACCCAGCTGATTCAACGGCTTGAGTTGTATTTCGGGGCCTATATGAGTGTGTATCACAGTCGTTTTACGACCCGAGAACGCACGGAAACGTGGCTTGACGTATTGGGAGCTCCATTGCACAAGAAACGCAACCCGAAGGGAGGCCGTTTGGTGGTCGGGCCGCGTTCTGCAATTTTCTTGCCTTTTACCGCATTGAAATTGGTGTTGGTGGACGAGGAGCATGAAGGGAGTTTTAAACAGCAAGATCCTGCTCCGCGCTACCAAGCGCGTGATGTTGCTATGTGGTTGGCTCAAAAGGCCGGTGCATTTGCGGTGCTTGGCTCTGCGACACCTTCCGTGGAGACCCACTGGCTTGCGGAACAAGGAAAATTGGACCGCGTTGAGCTGACAGAACGGTTTGGAGGAGCACAGCTTCCAGAAATCTGGTGTGCCGATCTGAGAAAGGCACATCGTCAGCGCGCGATGTTTGGTCACTTTTCGCGTGAGCTTAAATTGGAAATTGAGGATGTTCTGAAATTGGGTAAACAGGTTATTCTATTTCAAAACAGAAGAGGATATGCGCCGATGTGGCAGTGCGCGACGTGCGCATGGATGCCCGGGTGCGAACGCTGCGATGTCCCACTGACGCACCACAAATGGAAAAATGAACTGCATTGTCACCACTGCGGATACATGGAAAATCCTCCGCCCAAAACATGTGTGTCTTGCGGAAAGGCCACGATGGAACCCAAAGGCTTAGGGACAGAGCGGATTGAAGAAGAGTTGAAGGAACATTTCCCTCAAGCACGTGTGGCCCGAATGGATTGGGATACGACACGGAGTAAGCACGGCCATGAACGCTTAGTACGGGCCTTTGCCAATCAAGAATACGATATCCTGGTGGGTACGCAAATGGTGACCAAGGGATTG
>CAWVYB010000164.1:0-5364 GCA_963934215.1 uncultured Flavobacteriales bacterium
GATTGTCTGAATGATGCGGACATGGATGGCGTTTGTGATGAATTTGAAATCGCAGGCTGTACAGATATGATGGCCTGCAACTTCAATGAAATGGCTTCGGATGATAATGGCTCATGTACGTTTGCTGATAGTGGTTATGATTGCAATGGCAACTGTCTTGAAGATTCTGATGGTGACGGTATTTGCGATGAAATTGAAGTCATGGGGTGCCAGAATTTGGATGCATGCAATTATAGCATGGAAGCCACGGATGATGATGGCTCGTGCGTCTTTGCTGATGCGGGTTATGACTGTGACGGCGTTTGTCTTTCGGACGCAGATGCGGACGGTGTGTGTGACGAATTTGAAGTTTCGGATTGCACAGACATGATTGCTTGCAATTACAATGCAGAGGCAACGGACGATGATGGTTCTTGTACCTATGCTGAAAGCGGTTACGACTGTGATGGGGTGTGCTTAGCTGATGCCGACATGGACGGGGTGTGTGACGAATTTGAGATCCTAGGTTGCGAAGATGAACTAGCATGTAACTACAGCGCTGAAGCCACAGAAGATGACGGCTCTTGCACCTTTGCCGAGGCGAACTACGATTGTGACGGCAACTGCCTAAACGACGCAGATATGGACGGTGTCTGTGATGAATTGGAAGTAGCAGGATGTACGGACATGACAGCTTGCAACTACAATGAGGCAGCAACGGATGATGACGGTTCTTGCACCTTTGCAGAAGCGAACTACGATTGCGATGGCAACTGCTTGAATGATGCGGACGGTGATGGTATTTGTGATGAACTTGAGGTAGCAGGTTGCACTGATCCCGAAGCTGAGAATTACAATGCAGACGCTACGGATGACGACGGTAGCTGTTACTTCTGTGACATCGTGATTGCGGTTGATGAAGTCATCAATGATGTCGAAGGAGCTGGAGGGTCCATTTCCATTACGGTTTCTGGAGGAACTCCTGACTACATCATTGGGTGGACCGGTCCTGATGGCTTCACCAGTGAGGATGAAGACATTGCAGGAATGGGTGGTGCGTACACGGTCACAGTGACGGATTCTAACGGGTGTGTAACAACGCTGGATATTGAAATGGAGGTTGTGATCGGTGTTGTAGAATTGATGACCTTCTCCATGCAAGCGTATCCAAACCCAGCCACGAGTGAGCTTTGGATTGCCTCTTCTGCATGGTCAGGAATGGTAGAGGTTTCCATTTATGATGCTACGGGTAGAATGGTGTATAACGGAGACATTCAAGGTTCGAATCAAAATATTCGATTGGATGTTTCTACTTATGCTGGTGGCATTTACAACGTCATGGTGAGATCAGGAATGAAGCGTGCCACGGAGCAGGTGATTATTCAGTGATCTAGAAAGAACATACGGAATTGAAAAGGCCCGCACTTGCGGGCCTTTTTTTGTAGAATCAATTGAAAAGAGAACGGTGGCGTCTCCGTTAAGGTGGATTATCGCTTCTTAAACGCAGTGATCGCCTGCCGTGTAAAGTCGCTCAAAACCAGCGCACCGGAAACGCTAGCTCGATCGGCCAACAGCTGCTCCCAATGGTCTGTTCCTTGCCAGAACACTTTCTTCAATGATTGCATGGCTGCCGGACTGCTGCTTGCTAATCGCGAAGCCAATTCGTCAACTCCAGCGTCAAGTTCTTCAGGAGTATTAAAAAGTTGAGCGTACAGGCCTTTCTGCAGTCCCCATTCGGCCGTTCGCCAAGATGCAGCATCTATAGCAAGTGCTGAGAATGCTGCGGTTCCGAGTTTTCTTTCAACTGCGGGGCCAACGACAAAGGGTCCAATTCCAATGGCCAACTCAGATAGCTTCAGAGCGGCGTGTTGTGTGGCCATTGTATAGTCAGCTGCTGCAGCCAGACCGACGCCTCCGCCAACGGCTTTACCTTGAACGCGGCAAATGACCAATAGAGGGCAGGAGCGAATGGCTAGAATTACGTCGCTGAATCCACTGAAGAAATGTTCTCCCTGTTCGGCAGTTTGAATTGCAACCAATTCGTCAAAACTGGCGCCTGCACAGAATGCCCGTTCGCCTGCTGACTTGAGCACTACGACCCGGTTTTCAGGATTTTCAGAAGCCTTGAGAATCGCTTGGGCGAGTTCTCCTAAAATTTTCCGAGGCAGCGCATTGCTTTGCGGATGGAAAAAAGTAATGGTAAAAACGCCGTCTCGCGTTTCGGTACGCACAAAAGGGGTGGGTGCGAATTCCGTCATATCAAAGCCAATTAGTCACGCGATTTTATCGGCGCATATGAACGCTCAGTAGCTCCAGTATACACCTGTCTCGGGCGGCCAATCGGCTCGCCATTTTCGTGCATTTCTTTCCACTGAGCAATCCAACCTGGCAGACGTCCCAAAGCGAACATCACTGTGAACATATCCGTTGGAATGTTCAGTGCACGGTAGATAATTCCTGAGTAGAAATCCACATTGGGGTACAATCCTCGTTCTATGAAATACGGATCATTCAATGCAACTTCTTCCAATTTCTTGGCAATGTCGAGCACGGGGTCATTCACACCCAATTTCTCGAGTACTTCATCCGCTGCTTTTTTGATAATCTTGGCGCGTGGATCGAAATTCTTGTAGACCCTGTGGCCAAAGCCCATCAAACGGAACGAATCCGTTTTGTCTTTCGCTTTGTCAATCCATTTTTGGAGATCGCCACCGTCATTTTTGATGGACTCTAACATCTCAATAACCGCTTGGTTAGCACCGCCATGGAGAGGTCCCCATAAAGCAGCAATTCCAGCAGAGATTGAACTATATAAGTTCGCTTGAGATGAACCAACTATCCGCACGGTTGAGGCAGAACAATTTTGTTCGTGATCTGCATGCAGAATCAACAATTTGTTCAATGCGCTCTCTACGACAGGGTCCACTTTGTAGTCTTCAGATGGCAATGAGAACATCATTGTCAAGAAGTTTCCACAGTAGCCCAAATGATTGGAAGGGTAAACTGTAGGGTGGCCCATGTTATGCTTGTACGCTTGAGCCGCTAACGTTGGAAGCTTCGCAATCAGTCGATGAATGGTCTTCTCAATGTCTTCAATGGAGCGGTTGGGATTTTGGGAATCCTTATAAAAGGTGCTCAAACTGGAGATCATGGAACTCAACATGCCCATTGGATGCGCCCCCGGAGGAAACGCTTCAAATGAACGTTTCATGTTCTCATTCACCAACGTGTGGTGCGTAATGCTTTCTTGAAAATAATTGAGTTCCTTTTGATTTGGCAGCTCACCATAAATCAAGAGGAAGGATACTTCTAAAAATGAAGCCTTTTCGGCAAGCTCTTCAATGGTGTAGCCGCGATAGCGTAAAATCCCATTTTCGCCATCGAGATAGGTGATTGCACTTTGAGTCGACCCGGTGTTCTTAAAACCATAATCGAGCGTGATGTAGCCAGTGGTTGCTCTCAGTTTTGAGATATCAATGGCCTTTTCATTTTCAGAACCGGTAATGACGGGGAATTCGTATTCCTTACCATCCAGTATTAGTCGTGCAGTCTCACTCATTTTGTGACGCGATGCTTGTTTTCAATGTTCAATTCCGTGCAGTCCGAAAGGACTTGGGGCAAATATACTCGTTCGTGCATGGTTAACACGATTCGCCCATTGCTATTGTAATAGCGCGTTCCTCTTAACGGAACGTGGGTACAAAGGTGTCGCGAAATTCTTCCCATTCCTGCTGTTGTACGCCGGGAGTGAAATGCTGCGAGAAGAATTTCAAATACATTTCAAGTTGACCGGGGTTTTTGTAGCCAGAAATCGGAGCGATGACTTCAGCCTTCTCATCGAAATAAACCAACGTTGGATAGGCATTGACTCTCAATTCTCGTGAGAGCTGATGTGTGCTATTGCGTCCACGTACGCCTTCCTTATATCCGGGGTTCTCAAAGGTTTGCCCTTTGAAGTTGATCGGATCTTTCGACTCCGCATCAAACTTTACCGCGTAATAATTGGCATTCAAGTAAGCGATCACCTGAGGATTAGTAAAGGTATTGGCCATCATCATTTTACACGGTCCACACCATTGGGTATACACATCCATGACAATTTTGCGTGGCTCGTTTTTCTGGGCGACAACAGCCTCTTCCAAACTCATCCAATTGACTTCTGACTGTGCAAAGGCAATGGTTTGGGTCAAAAAACCGAGTGATATGGTAAGGATCAGGGTATAAAACGTTCGCATGGACCTAATTTTCCTGCAATATCGCAAAAGAAACGCGCTCCTGCTGTCGCCTTAGCAGTCTTTATGAATCATCCGCTAAGAAATGGAGCTTCACAGCGTAACGAATGATCGGGTCTGCTTGAATCGAATAACCGGTTCTTCAAAAGAGATTGGGTGCTGTGAGGATGGAGGTGTCCTGTGCAAATTCAAAAGCTCGAATGTTGGAATTGCATGCGGAGTTGTATTTTGCGCAGTACTTAATAAAGAATAAAGATGTCGTCATCAGCATTGAATGCCCCCCAAAGAGAGCTGTTTGGTCACCCAGCAGGTCTTTTCGTTTTGTTTTTCACAGAAATGTGGGAACGTTTTTCCTACTATGGTATGCGGGCAATCCTCGTTTTGTATTTGGTATCGGAGTCAACAGGAGGTAATCCTGGATTGGCATGGTCCAATGGCGACGCGCTGGCTTTATACGGATGGTACACGATGATGGTCTACGTCATGTCCGTTCCTGGAGGGTACATCGCCGACAAATTATTGGGTCAAAAGAAATCAGTGCTCGTCGGTGGAGTGCTCCTTGCAATCGGTCACAGTACACTTGCAATTGAGCAGATGTGGGCTTTCTACACGGGCCTGGTATTTATAGTTTTGGGCTGTGGTATGCTCAAGCCGAACATTTCAACCATGGTTGGGGGACTCTACAAGCAGGGCGATATCCGAAGAGATAAGGGCTTTACGATTTTCTACATCGGAATTAATTTGGGTGCGTTCATATCGAGCTTGGTCGTTGGGTATGTCGGAGAGGTGTATGGCTGGCACTACGGGTTTGGTCTCGCAGGCATCGGCATGGGGTTGGGCTTGTTGCAGTATGTATGGGGCCTGAAATACCTCAGTGAGGTAGGGAACTTCTTGGGAGATTCGAAAGACAACCAAGAGGTGATGAAGGCGCCTCTGACTAAAATCGAAATTGATCGCGTCGTTGTTCTGTTGATTTCATTCCTGCTCGTTATTGTTTTCTGGGGAGCCTTTGAACAGGCAGGAGGTCTGATGAACATCTACACCATGGAGAAGACGGATCGATTGATTGGTGACTGGCTCGTACCGGCATCATGGTTCCAGTCCATCAATGCGATGTTCATCATATTCTTTGGAACAACGGTTGCTTTGTTTT
>CAWVYB010000165.1:0-5331 GCA_963934215.1 uncultured Flavobacteriales bacterium
ATCACTCAACCCGATTTGATTCGTGGCATTCACCTCGCCTATCTGGAAGCCGGCGCAGACATCGTTGAGACCAATACATTCAGCTCTACGACCATCGCACAAGCAGACTATAGCTTGCAGCACCTGGCTTATGAGATGAACCGAGCTTCAGCGGCCATCGCTCGTGAAGCAGCCGACACACTGAGCACCGATGAAAGGATGCGATTCGTAGCGGGGGCTTTGGGGCCCACCAACAAAACCGCTTCCCTGTCCCCTGATGTCAATAACCCAGGATACCGGGCGGTTACGTTTGACGAACTGGCAGAAGCCTATGAAGAGCAGACATTGGGATTGATGGCCGGCGGTGCAGACATCATTCTTATCGAAACAATTTTCGATACACTGAATGCCAAAGCCGCTCTATTTGCAGTGGAAACTGCGTTTGACCGGGTAGGTTGGCGCTTACCCATCATGATTTCAGGCACGATTACCGACGCCTCCGGACGCACGTTAAGCGGACAAACCACGGAGGCCTTCTTGATTTCCATGGGCCACGCAGTATTGTTTAGCATTGGCTTGAATTGCGCATTGGGAGCGGAGCAATTGACACCCTACTTGGAAGTCTTGGGAACACGATCGCCTTTCGGCGTGAGCGCATATCCCAACGCGGGATTGCCCAATGAAATGGGGGGATATGACCAGGGGCCAGAAGCCATGGCACAAGCCATCGAGCCGTTTTTGGCCCGCGGATGGATCAATGTCATCGGTGGTTGTTGCGGAACCACTCCCGAACACATTGGAGCCATTGCCCGTAAAGCAGCCCGCTACGCTCCGCGTCCCTTGCCACCAAATTCTTCGCCATCATGAACAACGACACCACATTTCGTTCGTTGCAGCTAGCGGGACTCGAACCTCTCATTGTCACGCCAGAATCTAATTTCATCAACATCGGTGAACGAACGAACGTGACGGGAAGCCGCAAGTTTGCGCGTCTCATCCGCGAAGAACTGTACGATGAGGCCTTGGCCATTGCCAGAGATCAAGTCGAAGGTGGTGCTCAGATTTTAGATGTCAATATGGACGAAGGAATGATTGATGGCGAAGCCGCCATGACCACCTTCCTCAATCTCATTGCCGCAGAGCCGGACATTGCCCGAATCCCTCTGATGATTGACTCGTCCAAATGGTCCATCATCGAGGCTGGCCTCAAGGTGGTCCAAGGGAAGAGCGTGGTAAATTCTATCTCCATGAAGGAAGGCGAAGATGAGTTCATTCGCCAGGCGAAACTGATAAGACGATACGGTGCCGCTGCCGTCGTCATGGCGTTTGATGAACATGGACAAGCCGATTCGTATGAACGCCGCATTGAAATTTGCGAACGCGCATATCGCATTCTAGTTGACGTGGTGCATTTCCCTCCTGAAGACATCATCTTTGACCCCAATATTTTCCCGGTCGCAACCGGAATGGAAGAACACCGCCGCAATGCCCTCGACTTTTTTGAAGCGACCCGTTGGATTCGACACAATCTTCCAGGAGCCCATGTGAGTGGAGGTGTCTCCAATGTTAGTTTTTCTTTTCGCGGCAATAACACCGTCCGAGAGGCGATGCACTCCGCCTTTCTCTACCATGGAATTCAAGCCGGGATGGACATGGGCATCGTCAACCCCACCATGCTGGAGGTTTATGATAGCATTCCCAAAGATCTATTGGA
Source organism: uncultured Flavobacteriales bacterium (assembly GCA_963934215.1). Taxonomy (GTDB): domain Bacteria; phylum Bacteroidota; class Bacteroidia; order Flavobacteriales_D; family Sanyastnellaceae; genus UA16. The sequence continues at coordinate 1,694 of CAWVYB010000165.1, forward strand.
ACACGTTGAGGATGTGCTCCTAGATCGCCGTGAAGACGCGACCGAACGACTGCTAGACTTTGCGGAAGCCTTTAAAGGGAAAAACAAAGTCACCGAGGCCAGTATCCAACTTTGGCGAGAAGAGCCTTTGGAAAAACGGCTACAGCATGCCCTGGTCAAAGGAATCACAGATTTCATCGAGGAAGACACCGAAGCTGCGCGGGTCAAGTTAGGCTCCCCATTGCTCGTCATCGAAGGCCCCCTCATGGACGGCATGAACATCGTAGGAGATTTGTTTGGTTCGGGTAAAATGTTTTTACCCCAGGTGGTCAAAAGCGCACGCGTCATGAAGCGTGCTGTGGCCTATTTGACTCCCTACCTCGAGGATGAGAAAGCAGGAAGCACAGGAACCGGTGCAGGAACTGTATTGCTCGCGACGGTCAAAGGAGACGTTCATGACATCGGAAAGAACATCGTATCAGTCGTTCTTGCTTGCAACGGCTTCAACGTCATCGATCTCGGCGTGATGGTGCCCAAGGAGAAAATATTAGATGAAGCAGTTCGGGTCGGAGCAGACATCATCGGTCTGAGTGGATTGATCACCCCCTCCCTCGAAGAGATGATTGACGTGGCAGAAGAGATGAAACGACGGGGCATGACCACACCGGTGCTCATCGGAGGGGCAACGACCTCTCGCGTACATACCGCGGTAAAATTGTCTCCAAGAAGTGATTCACCCATCGTGCATGTCAACGACGCTTCGCGTGCGGTGCCTGTTGCGGCAAAGCTGATTTCTAACTCTCATCGCGCAGCATTCACTCAAGAAATAAATGCTGATTACGCGAAGGTTAGGGAGCTTTATGCTCGCGACCGTGCTGCAAAGAAAATGATGCCTCTTGCTACTGCACGAAGCAAAGCTCCCGAGCATGCTTTCACTGAGATGACCGTTCCAAATAAATTGGGGGTTCACATTCTAGATTCGGTGCCTGTATCCGCCTTGCGGTCCTACATCGACTGGTCACCATTCTTCAGTTCTTGGGGACTGGCCGGTCAATACCCCCGGATTTTGGAGGATACCGTCGTAGGTGACGAAGCTAAAAAACTACTCATCGATGCACAACGCGTATTGGATTCACTTGAAAAGAATCCCAAAAGCATCGTAGCTAGAGCGGTACATGGTCTATTTCCTGCAGCTAGAACAGCAGATGAAACCGTTACCCTCTTCAATCCAGAATCCATCGATGAAACGATTGGATCTTTTGAATTTTTAAGGCAACAAATTGTCCAACAAAATGGGATTCAAAAATCTCTTGCTGACTTTATTGCGCCCGGATCAGATCAACCAACAGACTACATCGGTTGTTTCGCGGTATCCATTCACGGAGTAGATGCCATTGCAAAAAAATATGAACATGCCGGAGACGATTACGAAGCCATTTTGGTCAAGGCGATCGGCGATCGCTTGGCAGAGGCTTTAGCGGAATGGTTACACCGGCAAGTCAGGATGGAGTCGTGGGGATATGCGAAAACAGAAGTCCTGAGCAATGAAGAATTGATTCGCGAACGCTACCAGGGAATCCGTCCTGCCCCGGGCTATCCTGCCTGTCCTGACCATTTGGACAAACAGCTCATCTGGAAATTGCTCGACGCAGAAAACACCATCGGATCTGAACTGACTGAATCATTGGCCATGACTCCGGCGTCTTCCGTTTCCGGCTACTACTTCGCTCACCCTGAAAGCCGCTACCTCGGCATTGGACTCATTTCTGAAGATCAACTACAAGACATTGCCGAAAGGCGATCAATTTCCCGCGATTCAGCGGCACGTTGGCTCGCCTCAAATCTGCACACCTCATGAAAATTACACACCACTTGGAACAGGCGAAAAGCACACTTTTCAGCTTTGAGTTGCTTCCACCTTTGAAAGGGGAAAACATCCAGAAGATCCATTCTACCGTAGAAAACCTTTTGGAGTTCAATCCTGCGTTTGTCGATGTGACCTACCACCGCGAAGAATTCGTTTACCACGAAGTCACAAAGGGTTTGTTGCAAAAACGCACCGTACGAAAACGTCCCGGCACCGTTGGAATATGCGCGGCCATAAGTCACAAATACAACCTGGATACCGTACCTCATATCATTTGTGGAGGTTTCACCAAGGAAGAGACTGAAAACGCCTTGATCGATTTGGATTTTGTTGGGGTGGACAACGTATTGCTTCTTCGAGGGGATGCCATTCGGTCTGAAGGAAGATTTAAAGCGGAGGCCGACGGCCATGCGTATGCTCTTGATTTGCTTAATCAAGTTGCCGCGATGAACAAGGGCCGCTATCTCGATCCCGATTTAAAAAACACCAACGCAACCGACTTTTGTATTGGAGTCGCAGGCTATCCAGAGAAACACTTCGAAGCACCCAATTTAGAAAGTGATTTACGCTGGCTAAAGCGCAAAGTAGAAGATGGCGCTGAATACATCATTACTCAGATGTTTTTCGACAACGATGCCTACTTCGACTTTGTCAGCAAATGCCGGGAACAGGAAATCAACATTCCCATCATTCCAGGACTCAAACCCCTCAGTACAAAAGGACAATTGAGCTCATTGCCTCAGAATTTTCATGTGAACATGCCCGATGAACTTGTTCGCATGGTGGAAAACGCTCAATCTAAAGAGGATGTCAAGGAAGCCGGTGTTCTTTGGTGCATTCAACAGGCTAAAGCATTGAAGGCTGCAGGTGTTCCTTGCTTGCATTTCTATACAATGGGCAAAGCGGAACCAACCGCTCGAATTGCAAGGGAAGTTTTTTGAGTCCATTCATCCATGGCGTCTACCTTTTTGGACTCATTCACTCAACACGCCAATTGATTTTACAGTTTTTTGACGGAGCGCACATCAGCAAGCCCGTATTTTTGTACCGTTCCATCATTAGAATGCGCTAAAAATGTCGATACAGAAATCTTACACTGCACTAAAAGGTGCTGTCACCAAATCATTCCAAAAGGAACTCTCTCCAACTGACGCTATCGAACTACTTCGGACTGGTCATCAACGGTTTAACGAGAATACGCCCCTGAAACGATCTCGAATTGCACTTCTAGAGGATGCCTCTGAAGGTCAATTTCCGTATGCAGCAGTTTTAGGATGCATCGACAGTCGCGTCCCAATTGAAGAAGTTTTTGATGCTACTATAGGCGATTTGTTTGTTGCTAGAGTCGCCGGAAACACAGTGAATCCAGACATTCTGGGATCCCTGGAGTATGCCTGCAAATACGCCGGTTCAAAGGCCATCCTTGTTTTAGGACACACTTCTTGCGGTGCCATTAAAGGGGCTTGGGCTGGACTTGAAGATGGCAACCTAACTGGCTTATTGGCTCAATTAAAACCGGCTGTCGAAACCATTCGTGCTACACGCAGTGACGAGGCCACAGCCGAAAACATCGACGCAACGGTTGCTGTCAATGTCCAAATGGTTTGCGACCGTATTCGCCAGGAAAGCGATATTCTTTATGAAATGGAGTCCAGCGGAGCGATTGCAATCATCGGCGGCGTTTACAATGTCGCAACAGGACGCGTCACCTTCCTTGATGAGAGCGAAGAGTAAGCACTGATTTACTTCTCTCTAAAGAACAACCTCACAGAGACACCGCTTAGGTCGTATG
>CAWVYB010000166.1:0-5328 GCA_963934215.1 uncultured Flavobacteriales bacterium
CCACAACGGCAGCGACGTTCACCATCGAAGACACGACAGCTCCTGCTGTTGCGGACGCGATGAACGCGACGGTTGAATGCGATGGTGCAGGCAACGCCTCCGATCTTGAAGTTTGGCTCGCCAACAACGGCGGCGCATCGGCAACGGACGCCTGTGGCGGTGTAACCTGGAGCAATGACTTCGACGCTTTGAGCGACGACTGCGGCGCAACGGGTACAGCTATGGTAACATTCACGGCTACTGATGCGTGCGGCAATGCGATGAGCACGACAGCGGAGTTCATGGTACTGGATGCCACGATCCCAACGTTCACATTTGTCCCGGAGGATTACACACTCTCTTGTGAGGAGGAGATTACCTTGGAAGCGGCGTCTGCCACGGATAACTGCAGCGAAGTGACCCTATCGTTGGAAGAAGAAGTCATTTTGGATGAATTCTGCCCAGCAGCGTATACGATCGTCCGAACGTTCAGTGCTGACGACGCCTGTGGAAATAGAGCCAATGCGGTTCAGACCATTTCCATTGTGGATACATCGCCCCCTGTCTTTGTTGCGGAGGCTATCATTGAAATCAATTGCGAGGATTGGCCTGACGGTAACCTGTATGCGGCGGCAACGGACAACTGCGGCAACATTTTCATGTCATTCACGGATAGTGAGGGAGATGCTGGGTGTGTAGAGCCTGTCGGATCCTATATCCGGACTTATACAGCAATGGATGATTGTGGCAATGAAAGTTCATTTGCTCAAACGATCATGCTGGTTGATGATGTAGCTCCTATCGTGTCGTTGACCTGTGCTGAAGATCAGGTATTAACTGCAGATGCAAGCTGCAATGCGGATACTTCTGTGGATGCATTGGGGACTGTGACCATGGAAGTCACGGACAATTGCGATTCCAATGTGATCTCGGAATTGTCCATCACGGATGGAGCAGTAACCGTGGCGTGTGAAGGAACATATAGCTTCATTCGAACGTTTAGCGCAACTGCCACCGATCACTGTGGAAATATGACGACGGTTTCATGTGAGCAGAACATTGTCGTAGAAGACACAGACGGCCCCACTTTAATGGTCGCGTCTGACGCAACAGTTGAATGTGACGGTGCTAGCAACGCTTCCGATCTCGAAGGGTGGCTCGCCAACAACGGCGGTGCTTCAGCAACGGACGCCTGTGGCGGTGTGACTTGGAGCAATGACTTCGACGCCTTTAGTGACGCTTGCGGCGCAACGGGTTCCGTGCTGGTAACCTTCACGGCTGCTGATGACTGCGGCAACGCAACCACAACGACAGCCACGTTCACCATCGAAGACACCACAGCACCTGTTGTTGCGGATGCGATGGGCGCGACGGTTGAATGTGACGGTGCAGGCAACGCTTCCGATCTCGAAGGGTGGCTCGCCAACAACGGCGGTGCATCAGCGACGGATGTGTGTGGCGGTGTAACGTGGAGCAATGACTTCGACACCTTGAACGAGGCTTGCGGCGTAACGGGTGCGGCAATGGTGACCTTCACGGCTACCGATGACTGTGGCAACGCGACAACAACAATGGCGACATTCACTATCGAGGACACGACCCCTCCGGTGATTGAAGCGGCCATTGAGGCACTTATCGCGTGTGATGCTTACAGTGCAGAGACTGTTTATGAAGCGACGTTTACAGATGCATGTAGCGGTGATCTAGTTGATGTTTCGATTGTTGACGAACCATTCGCAGGAGGCTGTTTGAATGTGAACCAGAGTTGGTTCATCCGGATGTACACGGCGACAGATGCCTGCGGAAATACGAGCACATTTGAACAAATATTGAATCTGTATGACGATGTTGCTCCTGTGGTGACGCTGGACTTCTGCCCAGCAGATGTGATGTTGACACTTGACAATGCGTGTTCTGCAGATCTTTCTGTGGATGCGCTTGGAATGGCCTTGGCATCGGTTACAGACAATTGCGACATTCCAGAATTAACCGTAACCTATGAGGACAGTGAACTCACGTATTCATGCAGCTCCTCTTATTCCTTGACGCGTACGTTCTATGCGACGAGTGTGGACGGCTGTGGAAATGTCTCGGAACTGGTTTCGTGTTCTCAGAGCATCACAGTAACGGACTCGACTGCTCCAGAATTAAGCGATGCGGCAAACGCAACGGTGGCATGCGACGGAACGGGCAACGCAGGAGAGCTTGAAGCGTGGATCGCCAGCAACGGGGGTGCTACAGCTATGGATGCCTGCGGAGATGTGACGTGGACCAATGACTTCAGTTCGTTAAGCGACGGCTGCGGTGCAACGGGATCAGCGACAGTGACCTTCACGGCTACAGATGCTTGCGGCAATGCGGCTAGCTCGATGGCCGTGTTTACAATCGAAGACATCGAAGGACCTGCTGTTGTAGAAGCTTCTAGCACTACTGTGGAATGCGACGGCTCGGGTAACACGGCTGATTTTGAAGCGTGGCTTGTCAGCAACGGCGGAGCTTCGGCTTCGGATGTCTGCAGCGGATTCACATGGACCAATGATTTCGATGCGTTGAGCGATGGCTGCGGTGCGTCGGGAGGTGTAACCGTGATGTTCACGGCCACAGATGCCTGCGGCAATGCGTCGAGCACGACGGCTATGTTCACCATCGAAGATACAATGGCTCCTGTCGTTTCAGAAGCGATGGACATGACGGTTGAATGCGACGGCAATGGCAACGTGACTGATCTTGAAGCGTGGCTCGTCGATAACGGCGGTGCCTCAGCCACGGATGCGTGTGGTGGTGTGTCCTGGACCAATGACTTCGATGAGTTGAGCGATGACTGTGGTGTGACGGGTGGTGCGACCGTGATGTTCACGGCTACAGATGCCTGTGGCAATGCGACCAGCACATCGGCGACATTCACTACTGAGGATACGGAACCCCCTGCATTTACAGGAGCACCGGCGGATCAATCGAATCAATGTGAAGAAGTAGCTTACGTCGCTACTGCAGTGGATGCGTGCAGTGCTGTGAGCATTGTGGAAGCGCGGACCGTGATTAGCGACGATACCTGCGGCAACTACGAGCACTTGGTGCTATTGACAGCAACGGATGCATGCGGCAACAGCTCAGAACACCAGTTTACCATTGTGGTTTTGGATACCGAAGCTCCCGAAGTCGAGGAGGCTGAAGGAATCGAACACGGAGGAATCCTCCCGGTTTGCGCTGATGATATCTGGGGTGCATTGAGTATTCCTGAAGCCGTGTCGTTGACCGCCATGGACAATTGTGGGGCGGACTTCACATTGGAAATGACCGAGACCAGTGTAGGATCTTATGCTCCAACGGAAACCGTGAGTAATTTCTTCACTCCGACCACTCCAGAAACGATGGAAGATGGATTGACCTGCGATGGTTTCACAACGCATGCAGCGCGCTTATTCAACTTCCCTGGCGATGAATTCTACATCGCTATGGGTGGTTTGATGACCAACTATGCGGACGGCACGCGTCATTTGGCGCTAGACGTAGTTTCTACAGAAAACCCCAATGCAGGGTGGACATTTGAAGTCGATTTGGACCTAGGAATGAACTGGGTCGACTGGGAAGGTCAACCGGGCGTACAGAGTTACAAATCGGAATGTGGTTTGGGTGATTATTCCCAGTGGATGTATCACATGATGCAAGCTTCGAGTTCTGCCACAGGATGGGGAGACTACGAGGGCTCAGAGTTGATCTTGACGCATCAACCGGCGAACGGTTACTTCGGATTCCAAATTGGAGAGGGAGCGAACAACAAGAATACGAATCAAGGATTCAGCGGTTGGTTCTACTACGCTGGCACTTTCGCAGGTGCTGATGTCATGGGGTCAGGTGATCTCTTTGGTGATTTGGATTGCTGTCTTCCGTGGATGATTGAGCGGACATATACCATGACGGATTGTTCGGGCAATAGCTCTCAATTTGAGTATACCGTTGATGTAAATGGTGAGACGTGTGAGCCGTTCGAACCAACATTCCAAGGCTCTATTGCAGATGAGTCCAATTCGGACAGTGATGCCGATTCGAATGGAGATATTTCAGAGGAAGATGCCGACACGAAAGACCCTGTCAAGATTTTGGCCTTGGCCCCAAACCCATCGTCTGAATTGGCCTTGTTATCCTTTATGGCTAGTGATGATGAGTACGTAGCGGTTTATCTGTACAACGGCTCAGGATTGCTTGTATCGAGCCTCTACCAGGGCCAAGTGCCAGGCAATGTGATCATGACAATTGAGGTGCCATCCAATGAGTTGGACAACGGGTTGTATCAAATTCAGATCGTGTCCAGCGCTGGAGTGGTCACGAGAAAGTTGATGGTCAACTCCTGATATTCAATCGCACTGCGATTCACAACGGGAAGCCCTTCCAGCAATGGAGGGGCTTTTTTGTGCCCTTGCGTTCCGAGATGTGCCCTTAACGTTCTCGAATCCGTTTGTACAGTTTGGTTGCCAATGTGATGGCAACGGCAACACCAAGAACACCAACGACTCCCCAAATCCATGAAACGTGGTCTTTCAACACCACAAGGAACACCACAGCGATCAAGATGATGGTCGGTACTTCATTGAGCAGGCGATACGTCAGCGAAGACCAGCGTGGGATGCCATATTGAAGCTCGCGATAAATGCGATGACCCAAGATTTGATACATCAGCAAAAGCCAGACAAATCCCAGCTTGACGAGCATCCAAGGCATGAGCAGTAGGGCTGGGTTGATCCAAACCATGGCACCTCCAAATGCTACGGTAAGAATAGCCGATGGCCATGTGATGGCAAACCATAACCGCCGTTCCATTATGCGGAATTGATCAATCAAAACTGCGCGTTTTGGTTCAGGGGCATTGAGTGCCTCCCTGTGGTACACAAAGAGGCGGAACATGTAAAATAATCCTGCAAACCAAGTCACCACGAAAATGACATGCAGGGCTTTGAAGATATCGTATGACATTTGTGCGAAATTACTTCGCCATGGTTACCCAACGCACTCCAAAAGAAACTTACGCATCAAGCGCCCGCATTGTTATGCCCAATGACACGAACACATTAGGTAATTTGATGGGAGGTAACTTACTGAATTGGATGGACATAACAGCTGCGATTAGTGCTCATCGATGCTCTCGGCGTATCTGTGTGACGGCCGCTGTAAACAACGTTTCTTTCAAAAAACCCATTCGATTGGGTGATATTGTGACGATTCACGGCCAGGTATCGCGGTCATTTAGCAGCTCTATGGAGATCTTTTTGCAGGTATTTGTTGAAGATCACCTCACAGGCGAGCAAAGTTTATGCAACGAAGCCATGTACACATTTGTGGCGGTAGACCAAT
>CAWVYB010000167.1:0-5321 GCA_963934215.1 uncultured Flavobacteriales bacterium
CTGGTCATGGACGCTCCCAATCAGCTCCCACACCAAACTCCGATTTCCCTCGCCCGACTGCACACATGGCGCGCTCTACTAAACCAATTGACTATAGCGACATCATCCTTCAACATCCTACTGCTTGTCAAGCCGAAATGGACACTGAAAACAGTTTCACTTTGATCTGGGATTCAGGCGCATCCGCCTGTATCTCGGGTGACAAACGCGACTTCAAGGATGGTATAAAGCCACACAGTGGTCAAGTCACAGGTATCGGAAGCGGCATGGAAATCGCAGGCGTCGGAATGGTCTCTTGGCACATACTCGATGCAAATGGCCGTCTCCGATGTCTCAAGCTTCCAGCCTACTATATTCCCACGCTTAAGCAACGACTCTTAAGCACCGCTGTATTTTGTCAAACCTATCCAGACAATAAGGTCAGCGTCGACGGTCAACTATGGACAATCTCCGACAATCCATCCGATCCTAGTGAAAGTGCCTTGAACGTTCACATCAATCCGTCCACGAACCTACCAACAAGCACTGGTCTCATGTCTGATTCAATCTCAAAGACTGCCACTGCTTTCCGATCAACAGTTTCAACAACCCAAGCTCAAAATATGAACCTTTCTGAACCTCAAAAGGAACTTTTGCGCTGGCATTACAAGCTGGGCCACGTTGGCATGCGTACTGTTCAATTCCTCATGCGACAAGGAGCCCTTGCTGCTACAGAAGGTTTGAGAAGACTTCACTCAAGCGCTGCACAGCTAAAACCTCAGGACCTTCCCAAATGCGCCGCCTGTATGTTTGGAAAACAAACTAATCGCACCGTTCCAGGCAAGAAGTGGAACATGGTCAAAGACAGAGCCGGTATCCTATCTGCTGATCAGAATCGCCCTGGTCAACGTGTCTTTGTCGATCATTTCGTTTGTTCTACTCGAGGACGACGAATTCAAGGTCACGGCATCAAACACTCCAAATCAGTTGTTCGCAATCGCAACGAATCCTACTGTGGTGGATGTCTGTTTGTTGATGCATCCAGTGGTCTTGTTCATGTTGAATTCCAAACGCATCTGAGTTCCATGGAAACTATTCAAGCTGTTGACAATTTTGAATGTATTGCCAGAGACAATGGCATTGTTGTTCAATCCTACTATTCTGATAACGGATCTGCATTTACATCCAGATCGTTTCGCGAGCATCTCAAATCAAGTGGTCAAGTTTCACTTCATTCCGGTGCCGGCAGCCATCATCAGAATGGCACTGCTGAACGCAATATCCGAACAATCATGGCAATGAGCCGCACCATGCTCCTTCATGCCGCTGTTCATTGGCCTGACGCAGCGGACCCAACACTCTGGGCACTCGCCGTTCGTCATGCCGTTTGGATTTACAATCGACTTCCAAATATAAGCACTGGTCTCTCTCCGATGGACTTGTGGACGAAGACAACATATCCTCTTCGTAACCTTCACTCTCTTCATGTCTGGGGCTCTCCAACGTACGTCCTTCATAAGAATCTCGCTGATGGAAAGTCTATCGGTCGATGGCGTCCCAGGTCCCAGCGATGTGTGAATTTAGGTTTTTCCAAAAACCATGCCACATCCGTTCCACTTGTCCTCAATCCAGCTACAGGAAACATCACTCCACAATGGAATGTCTGTTTTGATGACTATTTTACAACTATTGCAAGCTCGACGGATGATCTTCCTGATTTTCAAGCTACTGAATGGCGCGATATGTTCGGTACCTCTACCTATCATTTTCCAACTGATTCGAACGACCCTATCTTACCATCTCACGTCCCTTCAGCCGCGTTACCTCTTTCGGAGGAGATTGCAAATTCTAAATCTCCTATTCCAATTCCTGTCACCGATTCTGTCCCAGATCAAGCTCCCAGCTCTGATACATCTCCCACAAGCCTCCCTCTCTCCGATGTCCCTGGTTTAACTCCCCCTTTTCAACAGGAGGAGATGTCAAATTTTGTTGACAAGGATTCGCAAACCAAGTCCCCAAGTCCTACTAGATCTCCATCTACTGTTCCGACTCCGTCCCCTTCTGTTCCTTCTGCTGTTCGCCAACTTCAGGATTACAACAACACAGGTCAGACCGAAACCAATCTTCCACGAGCATCAAAGCGAGCACGCCGTCGTCCTGACAAACTCACTTTTACCGCTCGCAAAGAAGACGGCACCTTTCCTACTAATACAGAAGAAGGTCGATACATATCTCCCGCATATCGCACTCCCGCTCCTGAACCTGGAGAAGAATCTCTCATTGAAATTATGCTCGAAATTCCTGCAGTTGCCAACTTTCTACACTGTATTGGTTACATCGTAGCCACCTCCGATGGCCCTACTCTTGCAAGTAATGGTCCAAATCTTCCTGTCTGCTTCGCATCCGCGAAAAAGAAGAAGAATCCTGATCTCTTCTCCTTTGATGAAGCCATGCGTGATAAGCCAAATCTCATGAATTGGCTTGCTTCTGCTCTCAAGGAGATCAATCAGTTAGAAGCCAAACTTTGTTGGGAGGAGTGTCTAAAAACAGAAGCCCAGGAGAAAGGTGAACCAATCATTCCAAATACCTGGGTGTTTCGTTTTAAACGTACTCCTGCTGGCGACATCACCAAGCACAAAGCTCGAATTTGTCTTAGAGGCGACCTCATGGACGATGACGAAGAATCATATGCACCAGTCGTAAGTTGGTCCACAGTCAGGTTCTTTCTCATACTATCAATCATGATGGGCTGGGTCACTGTATCAGTTGACTGGGCAAATGCTTTCATTCAAGCCGCATTAAAAGAACCAATGTACATGGAAACTCCACGAGGATTCCGAAACAAACTATATGGTACACTCGGATGCCTTCGAGTCACCAAGTCACTCTACGGTTCCAAATACGCGCCACGAAACTGGTACACCCACCTACGCAGCGCTCTACTTCAACTAGGCATGAAAGAATCTCCGATTGACAAATGTCTGTTCTATCGCGAGAACCTTCTCATGATCCTATACGTTGACGACGCCGGCATTGCAGCTCCAAAACGATCTCTCATTGATGATTTTGTCCAAGAACTCCGCGACCTCGACTTTGACCTCGACATCGAAGATGATTTTAGTTCGTATCTTGGTATTGGCATCGAAACTGCCAAAGACGGTACCCGTCATATGACTCAGCAAGGTCTCATCAAGAAGATCGTCACGACAACGGGTCTTGACGATTGCAATCCAAACTGGACTCCCACCAATCAAGCTGCTCTAAGTTCTGATCCTGATGGAGAACTATATGACCAAAAGGACTGGAATTATGCTAGTGTAGTTGGCATGCTTCTTTATCTTTCGAACAATACCCGCCCGGATATCACATTCAGTGTGAGTCAAGTTGCAAGATTCACGGCAATTCCAAAGAAGAGTCACGCCATAGCAATCAAGACCATTGTACGCTATCTAGTCAGAACTAAAGACAAGGGTCTTTATTTCAAACCTGATGGAAGCTACCACTTGCGCTGTTGGGTTGATGCGGATTTTGCAGGTCTATTCGGAAAAGAACCAAGTGAAAATGTGGATTCTGCAAGATCTCGGTATGGATATATTATCACTTTCGGAGGAGTACCTCTCGTCTGGAAGTCTCAACTTATCTCGGAAATCTGCCTCAGCACTCTTCATGCAGAATACGTTGGGCTAACTAATGCACTTCGTGCACTGATCCCAATACGCTCCATGGTCACCATGATTCTTGATTTCCTTCTTTTACCAAGCTCGAAACTTCCTGAAGTTCACTGTACAGTGTTCGAAGACAACCAAGGTGCCTACCTTCTTGCAACCAATCAGAAACTTTCTGTTCGAACCAAGTATTTCTGTGTCAAGCATCATTTCTTCTGGTCCTACGTGTATCACGAAAAGAACAATCCCGATGGATGGTTGGTAATTGTCAAATGTTCGACTGAACTTCAAAACGCGGACCTACTCACTAAAGGTCTTGTACGAGCTCTCTTCGAAGCAAACAGATTGAGGATCCAAGGATGGTGAATCAATAATTCAGTGTCGTGTGTTTTCTATGCAATAAATTGCATGGAGGAGAGTAAATGTAAAACACATTTCTGACACTGTTTACGGTACAGTATAATTTGTACTGACAAATCTTGCACGTGAAATTTGTACGATCAATCTCGTGAATCAAATGAACTTGATTGAATCAAATCGAATCAAATGAAAACTGACTTGATTGACTCAAATCGAATCAAATCAATCAAATCGTGCACGATCGAATATTTGTATATAAGCCATATATGAATTGAAAAGGTTTTTCGAAAGGCCGCTCGGAGATCACAGAAATCAACGAAGCTGCAACAAAAACGGATATTCAGCCCGGACGCTGTTATATCAAACAACATACATATATATATATACAATGTCGATCAATCGTGAAAAACAAATGACGTTAGCAAGAAGTGCTACCAAGTTTTACACGCCTCTACTTATTCCTAACCTGTCGGTACTGCTTCAACAGAGTAACCTACAGGTCTTTCATACATATTACATATTTACATATCAAATCGACGATCACAACGATGTATCGCGATAACAACAATAATAATAACGATGTTCGGTTCCCCGACATCTAACCTTATAAAATCGAATTTACACAATTTCAAATTGCTTAAGTTCCCAGTCTACAGTAGCCTACTACAGTCTTTGTACGATCAACCGATATCCTATCGTTGTTCGTACTGTACCGATTGATATCTCCATATCAAGTCTGTACCGTTCCGATCCGTATTGATTGATCTTCATCAATCAATTACGGTCTATATTGATTGATATCTTCAATATCAATTGATTTCCTACGTCCACGTACAACGTTGGTGTCTACGAGTTGATCATCGTCTGCACTAACTTCATCCGTGTACTATCAAGAGTAAAGCGTTTACAACGGTTTACCACTGCAACATCTACAGGTTGTGAGCCCAATCTATATGATTAATACTTCAATACTCTACGTCTGAATATTATCTACTTTCCAGCAATTTACCTTCGCAAGCTACGAACCTACAATTGCTGTGCTGCTCGTCTTTTCTCCAAAAGACCTTAATGCGAATCTACGATTCTCAAAAACATCAAGTCTCCGACTCAAGCTAGTTTTTCGAATTCCATTCACTAACTAATCCAAGATCTCCGATCCTGTGAATTCCATTCACTCTAAACCACCAAGGAAGCATTGGCCCGCTTTATGGCATTATCTGACGACGATAATATACGTGACGAAGCTTCCCAAGCCTCAAACAACGACGACGCTTCCCAAGCATCTAACGAAGTTTCCCAAGCTTCACGAAACGACGA
>CAWVYB010000168.1:0-5162 GCA_963934215.1 uncultured Flavobacteriales bacterium
GTTGATGGTGGTCGAACTTTGTCCTTGTGACTTAGATTTGTCTCTCTGAACGTTAATATATACGTTGATGTCCCTATCTCACCAGGCGCAGATTGATGCCTTCATGGCACAAGTGGCTGCCCAAAACGCACATGAACCTGAGTTCATTCAAGCGGTACAAGAGGTCGCCGAGACCGTCATTCCTTTCATTGCTGACCACCCCCAATATGCAAAGCATCGCATTTTGGAACGCATGGTTGAGCCAGAGCGAACGATCATTTTCCGAGTTCCTTGGACAACTGATGCGGGCGAAGTTCAAATCAACCGTGGTTACCGGGTAGAATTCAATTCGGCAATCGGTCCTTACAAAGGCGGGTTGCGGTTTCACCCAACGGTCACGTTGAGTGTTTTGAAATTCCTCGGATTTGAACAAGTGTTTAAAAACAGCTTAACCACTTTGCCAATGGGCGGCGGAAAAGGCGGTTCCGATTTCAATCCCAAGGGGAAATCGGATGCTGAGGTGATGCGTTTTTGCCAGAGCTTCATGACGGAATTGTCTCGACACATTGGCCCCAATACGGATGTACCCGCTGGGGACATCGGCGTGGGAGGTCGTGAAATCGGCTACCTATTCGGTCAATACAAGCGATTGCGCAATGAATTCACCGGAGTTCTAACGGGCAAAGGGCGCAACTGGGGAGGGTCCTTGATCCGGCCTGAGGCGACCGGCTACGGCACTGTATACTTCGCTGCTGAAATGCTCGCTACGAAGGGACAGAATTTCGATGGCAAGTCTGCTGTCATCTCTGGATCTGGTAACGTCGCGCAATATGCCGCTGAAAAATGCATTCAAATGGGAGCCAAGGTGCTCACCATGTCCGACTCCAAAGGATTCATTCATGATCCTGCTGGAATCGACCGCACGAAGTTGGACTGGATCATGGACCTCAAGAACAACCGCAGAGGCCGTATCCAAGAATACGTCAACCAATTTCCTGGAGCCACTTTCCACGAAGGCCAGAGGCCTTGGGGCATTGCTTGTCACGCCGCCTTTCCATGTGCAACGCAAAACGAAATCAATGAAGAGGAAGCGCACGCACTCGTAAACAACGGATGCATTGTTATCGCTGAAGGGGCGAACATGCCGAGTACTCCAGAAGCGATTGAAGTGTTCGATGAGGCCAAAGTCTTGTTCGCTCCTGGCAAGGCGTCCAATGCAGGTGGAGTAGCCACAAGCGGTTTAGAAATGTCTCAAAACAGCCTACGGATTAGCTGGTCTCGAGAAGAAGTGGATGAGCGATTGCTCAACATCATGAAAGACATTCATAGCCAATGTGTGGCGTACGGGAAGAACGCCGACGGTCATGTGAATTATGTGCGAGGCGCCAACATTGCGGGCTTCGTGAAAGTTGCTGACTCGATGATTGATCAAGGCGTCGTCTGACACCTGTCTCATTTTAAAAGAATTGACGCCCCAAGTCTCGCTAACAGCAGACTTGGGGCGTTATCTTTGAACCATGCTCACAGGATTTCAACACCTCCACAGTGCCCTTCGTTGGGTCGTATTGTTCTTGCTGGTTTGGACTTTGATTCAATCCCGTATCGGAAAAAATAAAGGCAACGCGTTCTCGGCAAAGCAGGCCAAACTCGGATTGTTTACCATGATCAGTCTGCACGTTCAACTCTTAATCGGATTGACCTTGTACATTGGGAAAGGCTGGTCTTCAATGTTGGGTGATTCGACCATCATGGGCATTGCGGTCATGCGGTTCTTTGTCGTCGAACATCTCATCGGCATGCTCATCGCTGTAGTACTTGGCACACTTGGACACAGCTTGGTCAAGCGCGCTTCCGACGACACGGTTAAATACAAACGTCAATTCCTCTTTTTCGGTCTCGCGTTGGTCCTTATCATTGCCAGCATTCCTTGGCCTATCCGGCCAGGTTTTGAAGCTTACGGATGGTTTTGATGGGACGCCGTTTGGCTTGGAGCTGCGCGATGCTCTTGGGTTGTGTTCTCATGGGAATGGGATGCGGTTCAACGGACAACAATGCCCAGAATAGTGTCAAGCAAGCACCTCCGTCTGACGCTCAGATTCAACGTGCCTATACCATGAAATGTTCGTTGTGCCATGGAACAGATGGTCGTCTTATGGCCTCCAAAGCACCCGATCTCTCGTTGTCCGAGATGTCCTTGGAAGAACGCGTGGCACTGATCACCTATGGAAAGGGTACCATGCCTCCTCAAAAAGGCATTTTGGATGATGCCACGATCCGTGGAATCGCCAAATACATTGAGCAATTTCGCGACTAAACCATGTTAGAGAAAAAACTCATCAGCACGGAGCGTGAACCTGAAACCTGCGTTTTAATCGGATTGATCACTGGCCGGGTTACTCGAGCGCTCGTTGAGGAATATTTAGATGAGTTGGCTTTCCTTGCCTCTACCGCCCAAGCCATTTCCAAGCGCGTCTTCATTCAAGGATTGGACAAACCCGACATCCGAACGTTCGTCGGATCCGGAAAAGCCCTTGAAATCAAGGAGTACGTTGAAGAGCATGACATTGACATCCTCATTTTCGACGACGAGTTGACGGCAACCCAAATGCGGAATTTGGAAAAGGTAATTCCCGAGCGAAAGATCTTGGACCGTCCCAACCTCATCTTGGATATTTTTGCTCAACGGGCACGTACCGCGCACGCCAAAACCCAAGTTGAACTGGCCCAATACCAATACTTACTTCCTCGATTAACCAATATGTGGTCGCACCTGCAGAAGCAAAAAGGGGGGATCGGGATGAAGGGTCCTGGAGAGAAAGAAATTGAAACAGACCGGCGGATTATTCGTGATCGAATCGCTTTGCTCAAAAAAGAGCTGCTCGCGATCGATAAGCAAATGGCAACCCAGCGAGGAAATCGGGGTTCCATGGTCCGAGTTGCGCTCGTTGGATACACCAATGCCGGCAAAAGCACCATGATGACGCTGCTTTCTAAAAGTGATGTCTTTGCTGAAAATAAGCTTTTCGCAACCCTTGACACGACTGTCCGAAAGGTGGTTTTACAAAACCTCCCATTCCTTCTCAGTGACACGGTTGGATTCATCCGAAAGTTGCCCCACCAGTTGATTGAGAGCTTCAAATCCACTTTGGATGAAACGCGTGAAAGCGACCTCTTGCTCCATGTCGTTGATGTCAGCCACCCACAATTTGAAGACCACATTGACGTGGTCACCGGCACCTTGGCGGAAATTGGAAGTGATGACAAGCCCGTGGTGATCGTATTCAACAAGATGGACCGCTTAGAAGAAGAACCCTTCGGTCCTTCACGAATGGATCAAATCAATGGCATCAAAGACCGTTATGAATCTGCTGGACACGAAGTTCTCTTTTTATCCGCCATCGAAAAAACGGGTGTAGATGAGTTGAAAGAGCTCGTTTATGAGAAGGTTCGAGCGATTCATGTCAAACGATATCCATACCAGCAGTTTCTTTATTGATTCAGAGGTCACGCATTGGCGCATGTTTGCGACCTTTGGCACATGGGAGGAATCCGTCAAGAAAAAGTAGCCGAACTCATCCGCAGGGATTTGAGCACCATTTTTCAGCAACGTAGCGGTGAATGGTTTGGAGGAATCTTCATTTCAGTCACGAAGGTGCGGATGGCTCCCGACTTGGGATTGTCCAAAGTCTACCTGAGTTTTATGGCCGTTCCGGACAAGCACGTTGCGTTACAAGCCGTAAAGAACGAGGGATGGCGCATCCGCAAAGCACTCAGTGATAAAATCGGCAAGCAAGTACGGATTATTCCAGAATTGAATTTTTACTTGGATGATAGTCTCGATTATTATGAGGCGATCAACGAAGCCTTGAAAAAGTAATCGTGAGACTGCCAGTTCGACTTGCCTGGCGTTATGCCCTTAGTTCCAAATCGAGGAACCTTACCCACCTTATTTCTGCGATTTCCATGTTTGTCATTGCGGCGGTTACCGCGGCTATGATTGCAATTTTAAGCGCGTTCAACGGCATCGAATCGGTCGTGACAGAATTGTTCGGGACGCTCGACGCACCCATTGCTTTGGTCCCTGTTACCGGAACGGTGCTCTCCGATGAAGTTGGAGATTGGGCCATGGCACAGTGGGGACCTGAAAGTGAGTCCCCGATCATCCTGGCAGCCGCTCCGGTCATCGAAGAGGAGGCCGTGGCAGCATTTGGCACCGGCGCACCCCTTGTGGTTACCCTGCTCGCATTTGACTCTCTCTTGCTTCAAGGCGCTCCCATAGAACGGGCTTTACGATCGAAGAAATGGCTTCCTGAATTGCACGATATCCCTTGTGTCACACTGGGAATTGGCGTGCGTAACATGTTGGGGATCGGCCGGATCAATGAAGGGCCGGAACACGCTTTGATTCGTTTCAAAGCTCCCATCCGAGGTAAGAAACTATCAAAACATCGAGAACGCGCTTTTCAATCACGAGAGGCCTTGGGGTGCGATGCTTTTTCCATCAACGCTGATTTAGACAGCCGGTATGTTCTTGCCCCCCTTGCCTTTGCTCAAGATCTCTTTGGGTTGGATGGTTCAGTCAGTCGATTTGAATTGGCCATAGCGCCAGGCTTATCTGAGGACGAGATTGCACAACGCATGCGGCAGTCCATCGCTGCGGCACCTCAGCCCATTCGGATTCGGACCCGCTCTGAAAAAAACAAATTGATCACGCAGACCAATCGCGCTGAAAAATGGGCCACGTTTGTGATCCTCAGCTTCATCTTGATTGTTGCCGCCTTCAATGTCATGGCCTCATTGACTATGCTCCTTTTGGATAAACGCGAAGACATGGCTGTCTTGCATGCAATGGGCCTCAGTGGCTGGCGACTTGAGCAAGTATTTTCGTTGCAAGGCCTTCTGATCAATACAGTTGGCGGTACGATCGGTGCGTTGGCAGGAATCATCCTGGTATGGGGACAACAAACTTTTGGCTGGGTCCAACTTCAAGGATCCGTCATTCCCGCATACCCTGTCCAATTGGAGTGGACAGATGTGATCAGCACGCTCACTATCGTCATTGTCATTGGGGGCGTCGGTTCCGGATGGATGGTTCGACGCCTCGTTCGTCGTCTATTGAACTGATTCGATTCAGGCGAATTCCCAGTCCTTTCTTGCGATTTCATCTAGTTTCGACCGAATGT
>CAWVYB010000169.1:0-5160 GCA_963934215.1 uncultured Flavobacteriales bacterium
ACCGGATGGCGGCGCGCAATGAGGTCCAGCATTGGATGGGTGGTGAGGCGTATCGTCTGACGAAAGAGAGGAATGCGCTTGTCAGTTCGGTCAATCAAGGAGGTCAGGAGGCGTTGGATGAGGCCGCTGCATGGCTTGAGGGATTCTCGAAAGACACCCGAACATTGACGCGTGACCAGCTTTTAGAGGCTTTAGATCGACCGATTCGTGTTGCTGGAATGGTTCCAAATGAAGGCAAGGCAGGCGGTGGACCTTTTTGGATTCGCTTGAAGGAAGGGAATGCTGTTCCTGCGATTGTGGAAGGAGCAGAGTTGCAAGGAGGCATGCTGGGTCAAGGGACCCACTTCAACCCGGTCGATATCTGCTGCAGTTTGATGGATGCCGGCGGGAAGCCCTATGATTTGAATCAGTTCGCAGCCCATGAGTTGTTTTTCACAGCCACGAAGGATTGGAATGGATCGAGCATTCGGATATTGGAGAGGCCCGGTCTTTGGAACGGAGCGATGGCCAATTGGCTCACCCGGTTCATCGAGGTCCCTTCGGATACCTTTGCTCCGGTCAAATCAGTTTTGGATTTGTTGGATGAAAGTCGGTGGAAATAAAAAAGGGCCACCCTTTCGGATGGCCCTTGAACGCTAGAGAGAATCAGTGATTCAATCAGTGCTTCATGATTGTTGTGTTGAACATGCGCTGCTCGTTGATCACTCGAACGGCATACGCTCCAGGGTTCAAGAAGTAACGTGGGTTGATGTTGATTCGATCACCTGACTGAACGTTGGTTCGAATCTCACGGTGAAGGACATTGCCTGTCAAGTCCAATAAGACAACAATTGTCTCACCTTTCAAATCCTTTTCGAATTCAACAGTGAACGCGTTAGAGAAAGGATTAGGGTAAGTGGAGAACGTAGAGGCTAGCTCGGTTCCTCGCATGTCGATCTGATCGGAGTAAACGTCATCACGAGTGGCTTGAACAGCATCAATTTCGTTGATGTGCTTGAATCCAATCGCCGTAGAGATTGACCCGTCCAATTTCCATCCATTTAAGTACAAGTCATTGCCTGGGATACGAGTGTAGCGACCTTCAATGATCAAGTCAACACCAGCAGCATCCAACTGCAAGTTGTATCGCACGCCATTTTCTACTTTCGCACTCAACTTACCAATTGCTACGCCTGAGAAGCCGTCTTTGATGGTAACCTTGACTTTGTCTACCAGTTCTCCGCGACTGTCCAAAATGGACATGGTCAATTGACCATCGCCTGAAGTTTGCTTGACCTTAACATAGACTTTACGTGCATCGCCATCAGTGCATGCAGTGAAAGACTGTGTCACGACATCGGAATTGTTCAAGAACAAAACCTGAGATCCGGAAGGAGTCTTGGATACGCAATCGTGCGGCAAGTTGGCAAAAGGACCTGGGGTCGAATTCAAAGAGGCTGTTTGAGCGTTGGCTACAATTGCTCCAAAAAAGAACGTAGCGGCTGCAAGGGTGAAAAACTGCTTGAGTTTCATGAGAGAGGAATTAAAGTTTCGTATTGATAGTCAAACTTCATTTACTCCAATGTCTCAATAAAGGTTACGTTTTTGATTACGATTACTTTTAACTTACTGTAAAACAGGTAGTTAATAATTAATGTAAACAAGAGTCAGACCCGCTCTAATCAAGCAAAATGGTCTGTGTAGCAGCTAAATGGTCCTCTTCGCGGTTGTTGGAACACACCACAACGGTGCACTGTGGACTCATCCACTTCAAGCAATCCTGGTACCAGGCGATTCCACTGGCATCGAGATTGACGCAGGGCTCATCTAAAACCAATAGGGCGCTTTGAGTTGCGAGAGCTAGTAAGAGCTTAACGCGCTGCTGCATGCCGGAGCTCAGCGCGGAATAGGAGGACATCAAATGGTTTGAAAGGCCACAGTCTTCGATCCAAGTGTTTGGATTCAATCCTGGCCACCAGCTCCTGAACGCAGCATGGAACGCAAGCAGTTCATGGATGGTGAGCAAAGGGTGCAATGTACTCGCAGGTGCCATGAGCATAGTTTGCAACGCAATATCGTCAAGATGTGACGCCGAGTTTTCTCCTTTTGAATCCTGTTGTTTCCATAGGATTTCTCCTGATGAGCACGTCAAATGTCCTGCGATGATTTGTCCTAAAGTGGACTTACCACTTCCATTGCTTCCTTGAATCACCACATGCTCTCCAGCATGGATCTTGGCTTGAAGGCCTTTGAGTACCTCCTGCTTTCCGAAGCGATGTCCCAAGTCACTGAAGGATACAGAACACGGAATGGCAGGATTTAATTCCATGGAGTCGTTTTCAAAATGGTCCGCGGATGATTCCTTTGTCCGAGGCATTGATGAAGTCAAGGATAATGCTCTTGTCCTGAGTTGCGGGCAATTCGGTTTCCGCAGCACGTAGCGCTTGAGATAAGTTGCCGTTTTGAACATAGAGCATGCGGTAGATGTCCTCGATGTTCGAGATGCGTTCATTGTCATATCCTCTGCGTCGCAGTCCAATGCTATTCACACCAATGTACGAGAGCGGTTCGCGAGCGGCCTTGACGTAGGGTGGAATGTTCTTGCGCACGAGTGATCCTCCAGCGACAAATGCGTGCATGCCAATGGTGACAAATTGCTGCACGCCGACCATGCCTTCGAGAATAGCCCAATCTGAAATGGTCACATGGCCTGCGATGTTCCCTGAGTTCGCGATGATTACATGGTCGCCGACCAAAACATCATGAGCGAGGTGGGTGTATGCCATCAATAGGCAATCCGTCCCAACGGCAGTGCGCATGCGGTCTGTGGTGCCCCGGTTGATGGTAACGCATTCTCGGATTACAGTGCGGTCACCAACTTCAGCCGTTGAGGCCTCTCCCGCAAATTTGAGATCCTGTGGCACGGCTCCGATAACAGCACCAGGAAAGATTTTACAGTCCTTTCCTATGCGTGAGCCATTCATGATGATCGCATTCGGACCGATCCAGGTTCCATGACCGATTTCAACATCGTCTTCGATGAATGCAAACGGCTCAATAATGGCTCCTTCTCCAATGCGCGCCTTGGAGCTCACATAGGCTTGGGGTGAAATCTGACTCACTTGATCCTTGGTTTCAGTAATTTCCGCTCACTTGTCTTTTACAATCTTAGCCAGCATTTCTGCTTCTGATGCCAATTGTCCCTGGACATATCCTCGGCCTTTCATGTTAACCAGACCACGTCGTATGGGAGACATCAATTCTAAATGAAAGACCAAGGTATCCCCTGGGAGCACCTTCTGTTTGAATTTGACATTGTCAATTTTCATAAAGTAGGTGGTGTAGTGTTCGGGGTCTGGGACGGTATTCAAAGCGAAGATGCCACCGACTTGAGCCATGGCCTCCACTTGCAATACGCCAGGCATCACAGGATTTCCAGGGAAATGACCTTGGAAATAGGGTTCGTTGAAGGTGACATTTTTTAAACCAATGATGCTGTCTTCATTGATTTCGAGAATCCGATCAACCAATAGAAATGGGTAGCGGTGCGGAAGCATCGCGCTAATTTGATTGATGTCAAGGATGGATGGGCGATCAGTACTCAGATTGGGTGTGTTCTTTTCTTCTATCATCATCTTCTTGAGGATTTTTGCAAATGAAGTATTGCCGGCATGACCGGGCCTAGCGGCTAATATGTGCGCTTGTAAAAAGCACCCCATGAGAGCGAGGTCTCCCATGATATCCAATAACTTGTGTCGTGCAGGTTCGTTTTGATAACGGAGGGGAGATGTATTGAGAACTCCAGGAACGTCACCACGGGACTTGAGGTCGTCCTTTCCAAGTAATTGTGCGATGGTGTGCAGCTCTTCATCCGAATAGACGCGTTCGATGAGTACGACAGCGTTATTCAGATCACCTCCTTTAATCAAGCCTTCATTCGCAAGTTGCTTCACTTCGCGCAAGAAAACGAAGGTCCGGGAGCGAGCGATTTCGTCTTTGAATTCCGAAATCTTGTACATACTCGCATGCTGGGTGCCGAGAATAGGGCTGCGGTAATCCACCATGACCGTAATCCGGAATTCATCTTGCGGTTCGGGTACAGCGAGCATCTCAACACCCTTCTCCTTGTCTTCGTACCAGACATTGGAATTCAATTTGAAGTACTTTCGGGGGGCTTCCTGATCATCATATCCTGCGGCTTCGATGGCCTCCACGAACTCGATGGAACTACCATCCATGATCGGGATTTCAGGACCGGTCAATTCGATCAGAGCATTGTCTACTTCGCAACCGTACAAGGCCGCTAGAATGTGCTCTGTCGTGTTGACCTGTGCGCCATTCTGTTCAAGTGTCGTTCCTCTTTGGGTGCTAACGACACGGTCTACGTCGGCGTTAATAATAGGACTTTCAGGGAGGTCTGACCGCTTAAACTTGTATCCATGATTCGCGTCAGCGGGATGCAGAGTCATCGTTATTTGTTGACCGGTATGCAATCCAATCCCAGAGAATGAGATGGATTTACGAATGGTTCTCTGCTTTTTTGTCATGAAGAGGTGCGCGTATTCTGCTGGATTCTTTCAAGATCTTCCAAGCGATCCATGAGGCGGTGACGTGATAAATTGCGCATCGCAATTTGACGTTTTTGATAATCTTTGATGGGCGTTGCTGGCGTCCCTTGCCAAACTGAGTCTGGCTCTTTGATGCTTTTCGTAACCCCGGATTGCGCTGCGATTTTAACGCCGTCTGCTATTTTGAGATGTCCTGCGAATCCAACTTGCCCACCAATCATGCATCGGCTTCCAATGACGGTCGATCCAGCAATTCCTGTTTGCGCGGCAATGACCGTGTGAGCTCCGATGGTGCAGTTGTGCGCAACCTGAATCAGGTTGTCCAACTTCACCCCCTCTTCGATGATCGTTGAGCCCAAAGTGGCACGATCAATGGTCGTGCCAGCACCGACTTCGCAGTTGTCATGGAGGATGACATTGCCTGTTTGAGGAATCTTTTTGTATCCGTCACCGGCCTGAGGAGCAAATCCAAAGCCATCGGATCCAATGATCGCACCTGCTTGAATAGTACACCCGCTTCCAATGATGCAATTGTCCAATACCTGCACTCCACTATGCAGTTTTGAATTGGCTCCTATGCGCACATTGCGACCGACTGTAGCATGCGCATGGA
>CAWVYB010000170.1:0-5119 GCA_963934215.1 uncultured Flavobacteriales bacterium
GCGATGTGATTTTTGTCCACACCTGAGCTTGGGTTGTAAACATCCGTTTGCTATCTTCGCAGCCCCAATTTTGGGGTGAACAGTACATTCAAAACACGCACCGTGGATACTTTGAGCTACAAGACGCTCTCCGCTAATAAGGAGAATGCTGATAAAAAGTGGTTACTTGTCGATGCTGAAGGCCAGACTTTAGGCCGTCTAGCGTCAGAGGTCGCCAAGCGCCTTCGTGGCAAGCACAAGACCAATTTCACGCCTCACGCAGATTGCGGGGATTATGTCATCGTAATCAATGCGGAGAAAATTGTTTTGACTGGAAACAAGTGGGACCAAAAGGAATATA
Organism: uncultured Flavobacteriales bacterium; assembly: GCA_963934215.1. GTDB lineage: Bacteria > Bacteroidota > Bacteroidia > Flavobacteriales_D > Sanyastnellaceae > UA16. Next base: position 341 of record CAWVYB010000170.1, read on the forward strand.
TCCGGTATACGGGCTATCCTGGAGGCCAGCGCAAACGAACTGCCCGCGAGCAAATGTCACGGAAGCCATTTGCGATGATGGAAGATGCCGTTCGCGGTATGTTGCCAAAGAATACTTTGGGACGCGCCTTGTTCCGCAACCTTCACGTTGTGGTCGGTCCCGATCACAAGCACGAAGCTCAACAACCGGAGCTTTTTACACTCAACGCCTGACCTTAGCCTGATCAATCATCCGCATGGAAGTCATCAACACATCTGGCCGCCGAAAAACAGCAGTCGCACGTCTCTACCTGAAGCCAGGAAAGGGAGCTTTGACTGTAAATAAGTTGGAAGCGAATACGTATTTCACCACGGCCGTTCTTCAGTACAAAATCAACCAACCGTTCATGTTGACGGAGACCGCTGGTCAGTATGACATGAATGTCAACGTTGATGGTGGAGGTATCACAGGACAGGCAGAAGCAGTTCGCTTGGCCATCTCGAAGGCATTGATTGAAATCAATCCTGAATGGAAGCCTATTTTGAAGCAACACGGTTTGACCACTCGCGATCCCCGTATGGTGGAGCGCAAGAAGTTTGGTCAGAAGAAAGCACGTAAGAAGTCTCAGTTCTCAAAGCGTTAATCGCTCGTTTGAATTGGACAGAATCGTTTCTTCGATTTTCTCTTTGAATTTATTTAACAACATAGCTGTTTAGCATCCAAACTTCTCGGACTCATTAGGCAAAGTGCCAGATGGCTACCCAGAAGTTGAACAATCCAGGAACGTAAACATGGAAAGAACATCATTCGAGCAAATGCTCCAAGCCGGAGTGCACTTCGGCCACCTCAAGCGCAAGTGGAACCCACACATGGCTCCTTACATCTTCACCGAGAAGAAAGGAATCCACATCATTGATTTGCACAAAACGGGCGTCAAGCTAGACGAAGCCGCAGCTGCAATGAAACAAATTGCCAAGAGCGGTAAAAAGATTTTGTTTGTCGCTACGAAGAAGCAAGCAAAAGATGTCGTTGCAGAGCGAGTAAAGGCGATTGGCATGCCATACGTGACTGAGCGTTGGTCAGGAGGTATGTTGACAAATTTCGCGACCATCCGAAAGGGGGTTCGAAAGATGTCGCAGATCGACAAGATGGGTGAAGACGGAACATTGAAGACCATGTCCAAGCGCGAGCGCTTGCAGGTGAGCCGTCAGCGTGCCAAGTTGGAGAAGAACCTCGGTTCCATTACTGACTTGACTCGAATTCCAGCAGCAATCTTTATTGTGGATGTGAGTAAAGAGCACATTGCTCTTGCCGAAGCGAAGAAATTGGGCATCCCTGTTTTCGCGATGGTAGACACCAATTCAGATCCACGACCAGTCGATTTCCCAATTCCATCCAATGACGACGCTAGCCGTTCGATTGCTTTGGTTTTGGACGCTTTATCACAAGCTGTAGCTGAAGGCCTTCAGGAACGCAAGTCTGACAAGGAAGCTGCGGATGCTGCAATTGCAAAGTCAAAAGCGAAGAAAGAAGCAACTGAAGCTGCTGCTGAAGCCCCTGCTGCTGAGGCCGCTGTTACTGAAGCCCCTGCTGCTGAAGCCCCTGCTGCTGAAGCCGCTGTTGCTGAAGCTCCTTCAGAGGACAAGAAGGAAGATTGATTCCTTAATTTTATTAGGCATTGAACGTGCGGTGGGATAATCCCACGCCCCTCAAAAAAACCAAATCATGAGCATCACAGCTGCTGAAGTGAACAATCTCCGGAAGCAAACCGGAGCCGGTATGATGGATTGCAAAAAAGCTCTCCAAGAAGCCGAAGGAAATACAGAAAAAGCCATTGAAATTTTGCGTCTGAAAGGACAAAAGGTTGCGGCGAAGCGCGGAGATCGCGAAACAGGCGAGGGTGTCATTTTGGCGTCTTCGAATGGCGAAGGTGATTTCGGAGTCTTGTTGTCGTTGAATTGCGAAACGGACTTTGTTGCGAAAAACGAAGAATTTGTAGGAGTCGCCCAGACATTGGTAGACCTCGCGTTGAGCAATAAAATCGAATCAAAGGAAGCTTTGATGGAGCAGGAATATCCAGGCTCTGGTGTTTCTGTCGCTGAGAAGATTACCGAGCAAATCGGAAAGATTGGCGAAAAGATTGAAGTTGCGGTGTATCACACAATGGGCGCCTCTCAAGTAGCGGCGTACATCCACCCTGGAAACCGGTTGGCTACGCTTGTTGGTTTTTCGGCTGCAGTGGATAGTGAGGTGGGACGTAATGTTGCGATGCAAGCAGCCGCAATGGCTCCTGTAGCCTTGGATGAAACCACCATCCCTGCTGATTTAATCGAAAAAGAACGCGCCATTGGAAAGGAACTTGCCATCCAAGAGGGCAAGCCAGAAGAAATGGCTGAAAAGATTGCCGAAGGCCGCTTGAAGAAGTGGTTTAAGGAAGCCACGTTGGTAAACCAGATGTTCATCAAGGACAATAAAATCAATGTTGCCGCCTATGTGAAGGCCGCCAACAATGATGCTGTTTTGACAGCATATTGCCGCGAAGCACTGGATTGATACAATCCCATTTAGGAGTTTAAAAGCAAGGGCTGCCTTTTTTGGTGGCCCTTGTTGTTTTCTGTGCAGAATGAACGCGGAATATTCAGATATTTACGCTTAGCATGAAGTACAAACGCATTCTCCTCAAATTGAGCGGCGAGGCCCTGATGGGTACAAAGCAATTTGGCATTGATAACGACCGACTGAAGCAATACGCTGAAGAAATTAAATTGCTCGTTGATGCCAAGGTGGAAGTGGCCATCGTCATTGGAGGCGGGAACATCTTTCGAGGTGTTCAAGCGGCTGAAGGCGGGATGGAGCGGACACAAGGTGACTACATGGGCATGTTGGCCACGGTGATCAACTCAATGGCCCTTCAGAGCGCTCTGGAGAGTTGTGGAGTGGATACGCGACTGCAGTCTGCCATTGAACTCAAACAAATCGCAGAACCTTTTATTCGACGACGGGCTGTCCGCCATTTGGAAAAGGGGCGGGTTGTTATTTTTGGAGGAGGCACAGGTAATCCATTCTTTACCACCGATTCTGCTGCTTCGTTGCGTGCGATCGAGATCGATGCTGATGTTATTCTCAAAGGGACGCGTGTCGATGGGATTTATACTGCGGATCCAGAAAAGGATCCATCGGCAACACGATATGACCGCATTAGCTTCAATGAAGTCTATGAAAAGGGACTCAACGTGATGGATATGACGGCCATTACGTTGTGCAACGAGAACAAGTTGCCGATTGTGGTTTTCAACATGAATAAATCGGGTAACTTGATGCGATTGATGGAAGGGGAGGATGTTGGTACTTTGGTGGATCTTTAAAAACGGAACCGATGAGCGAGGAAATTCAAATGGCATTGGATGTGGCGCGAGAAGCCATGGATAAAGCCATCAAGCACATGGAATCTGAGTTGACCAAAGTGCGTGCGGGCAAAGCACACCCGATGATGTTAGACAGTGTGAAGGTCGATTATTATGGTGCGATGACACCATTGAGCCAAGTGGCCAACGTGAATTCAACAGACGCACGAACCTTGACGGTGCAGGCGTGGGAAAAGTCTATGCTTGACAACATCGCCACAGCCATTATCAATGCCAATTTGGGGTTGAATCCAATGAACAACGGAGAGTCTATCTTGATTAACATCCCATCTTTAACCGAGGATCGCCGCCGCGATTTAACGAAGCGCGCACGGGGGGAAGGGGAAGGAGCTCGAGTGGGCATTCGCAATGCTAGAAAGGAAGCGAATGATTTCATCAAGGCCGCTAAGAATGATGGGCTGAGCGAGGACATGGCAAAAGACGGAGAGGCCGAAGTTCAGACTTTGACCGATGGCTACATCAAGAAAATCGATGAGATTTTGGCCGCGAAAGAATCGGATATTATGACCGTCTAGGCGTCCTGTAGGAACGCTTTATCGGACCAATTGCTGCGCATATTCGCCTGCCTTGACGCGTGCTTCTGCATCGCTAGCGAGGAGCCCATCAAGACCTGGACGTTCGATCCACTCCACACGGGATAAGGCATGTTCGACAACCGACGTCAGTTCTAAAAAAGTAATTTCGTCCGCAAGGAAACGCGCAACAGCTACTTCGTTTGCTGCGTTCAAAATGCACGGTGCGTTCCCACCCTTGTTTCCCGCTTCAAACGCCAGTGCTAGATTTCGGAAGGCCTCCAAGTCGGGTTTTTCAAACGTGAGCTGAGGATAGTTCATGAAATCGAAACGCTCGAAATTATTGGCCAAACGTCTTGGATATCCTAAGGCGTATTGGATGGGCAATTTCATATCAGGTAATCCCATTTGGGCCTTGATCGAGCCGTCTTCGAATTGGACACAGCTATGAATGATACTCTGGGGATGCACGACAACATCTACCTGATCCATGCGCAGATCGAACAACCACTTCGCTTCAATGACCTCTAGGCCCTTGTTCATCATCGAAGCGCTGTCGATGGTGATCTTGGCGCCCATGCTCCAATTGGGGTGTTTCAATGCTTGCGCTTTGGTCACTCCCTCCAACGCTTCCCGTGTACGCCCGCGAAAAGGGCCTCCAGAAGCCGTAAGAATGATCTTCTCAATGGGATTCAATACTTCTCCAGCGAGACATTGGTATATGGCACTGTGCTCCGAATCAACAGGGTGAATGTCCACGCCTGCAGCGCGTGCTTCTGACATGATTAACTCTCCTGCTACTACTAGCGTTTCTTTGTTGGCAAGCGCGATGTCTTTTCCGGCGCGTATGGCCTTCAAGGTTG
>CAWVYB010000171.1:0-5119 GCA_963934215.1 uncultured Flavobacteriales bacterium
GTTAACGCAGCTCCCGAGCGCATCAGAAGCGGCCTATTCGGGTTTGATAGCAATCGGGGGATCAGAACCTCGAACGGGGGGTCCAAATGCACCACATGGCCCGCTCTAGTCAAAAGAGCACCCGCTCCTTCCGCACATGAAGTGCCACCGCCGCACGCTACAATTTCAATCGTTGAATCACTGAGGATGTGATCCAAAACGAGTGCTTCTTGATTTCGGAAAAACACCTCTCCTCGCTGCGCGAACGCCGCTTCAATACTGAGGCCCATCTGCTCTTCAATTGCAACGTCCAAGTCAATGCACTTGCGTCCCGTAGCTTCTTCGAGCTGTTTTGCTGTGTGGCTCTTGCCAGCGCCCATGTATCCGATAAAAAAAATGCGCATCGTGCTGATTAGCGAATGGGGACACGAAACATTGAACGATCCTCTAGAAAACCCTCTAAATTATCGCCAGGCTTCACGGGACCAACACCAGAAGGAGTACCCGTAAAAATAACATCGCCCAATTTCAAGGTCATAAATTTCGAAACGTAGGCGATCAGTTGATCGATGTCGAATAGCATGTGCTTGCTCTGTCCCTGCTGGACAACCTCACCGTTGCGCTCCAACCGAAAATGCTTGTTTTGCAAACCTTTTTGATTCGAATCCAAGGGCAACCACTCTCGACTAATCACAGCAGAGCCATCAAAGGCCTTGGCTTTTTCCCAAGGATGCCCCTTCGCCTTAACCTCCGCTTGTATGTCGCGCGCCGTAAAGTCAATGCCCAATGAAATGGCATCGTAATATCGATGTGCGAATTCAGGCGCAATGGACTTTCCAAGCTTGCTAATTCGGACCAGCAATTCAACCTCATAATGAATCTCCTCAGACCAATCAGGCAAATAGAATGGATGACGATGTGCTAAAATCGCGCTGTCAGGTTTTAAAAAAAACAGCGGCTCTGTAGGGATCGAATTCCCCAGTTCAGTCGCGTGATCCGCGTAATTCCGTCCGATACATATTATTTTCATCCGTGCGAGATTGCATGCAAAGGTCGCAAAGGAAGGTCTCCATTTTTACTTCAAATAAAAAGCAACCTCCACACGTCGATCTTGAGAGCCTGCGTGTCGTTCCCTTTCTTCACCAAAATAATTCAGAAGAACCCGATCACTGCCTACCCCGGATTCTAGAAGATAAGCCTGAACCCGCTGGGCACGTTGCTTGGACAACAACAAGTTCTGATTGCGCTCACCTGTCGCATCAGCATGGCCGGTGCATACCACTCGAATTTGTGGATACCTCCCCATCAATTCCATGATTTCATGGAGTTGCATTTTCGCATTCAAGCCCAGGATCGAAGAGCCCACAAGAAATCCAACATCGAGGGATTCTGGCATGTGCAAATGCGCCAAAGAAGGGTCCGTAGAAAGCGAAAGTAATTGACCACGCCAACCTTGAGGGTCAACAACCTCGCCTTCCAGCCGTCGCAGTCGTTGATCTTGCGATTCCAAAAGGTTCAAAATACGTTGGAGCCAATCATCCAATGCAGACGCGTCATTCGTTCGAGAGGCAATCCACTCCGATTGATCAACTGAAGAAAGTTCCGATTGGGTTATCTCAGAAGCAGTCCAATCCAATGGGGGCAACAATGATTGGGGATCCCATTCGGAAGATTCAACAATTTCCAATCCAACCTCATTTTGCAAGCGGATGGCTTCATCCAACGCCTCCTTCAACTGGGCGTTGTAATGCACATTCAATTCCATCGCAATCTGCATCTTCAATTCATCCAGAGCACTTTGCACCATCACATACCACTCTTGGGATTCTGAAAGTCCCGCAGCCATTCTCCAACGACGTAAATCACGATGGGACAAGCCGTCTACCCGTTCAATCAATTCTTCCACCTCAGAAGAGAAATTGCGAAAAGAGGTGAGGTAGTCCAGGGATTGAAGTCCATGAATGTCTCGGACGATGCGCTCCATTTGCGTCAAAACTTGACGGCCCGTCATGTTCCAATACACTTCTCCCGCTTCGATATCCACATCGACAGCACCATCCAAAAAATAGCTCATGTTGTCCATCATGAGCTCGTGAGCCCGTTGCATACTCGGCGTTGGTTGCACGGATTCCTGCGCAAGCAAGGCAGTGCAAAGGTGCAGCACAATGAGCCCCATGAAGGCAAGGGTCAGACCGCGTGAAGACACAAAACGACGCATGGGTAAATATCGCTCAAATACAATTAAGTATAGATGAGATTATTTACCAGTTCCACGAAGGACCGTCAACACCGTGTAGAACAGTATTTTAATGTCCAACGCAATGCTCATGTTTTCAATATAGATAAGGTCAAATCGCAAACGCTGAACCATCTCATCAACGTTCTCTGCATAGCCGTATTTCACTTGTCCCCATGACGTAATGCCCGGCCGAACTTTCTGCAGATGACGGTAGTGCGGCGCGCGCTCCATGATCTGTTCAATGAAATGAGCGCGTTCAGGTCGGGGGCCAACAAGCGCCATATCACCTTGAATCACATTGATGAATTGGGGGAATTCATCCAGACGCGACTTCCGTAAAAAACGGCCTACCGGCGTAATGCGCGGGTCATCATTTCGGCTCAACTGAGGCCCAGAATTTTCAGCATCGACAAACATCGTTCTGAATTTGATGATCTTAAAGGGAGTGCCATGCCTTCCGATGCGCTCTTGCAAGTAGAAGACGGGGCCCTTTGAGGTGGTCGATACCAAAAGACCAATTACCAAGAAGACAGGGAAGAGCAATACCAATGCGATGATACTCACCACCCAGTCCATGAGGCGTTTAATCGACAGCTGCCACTGCGGAATAATTTGGCGATCAATCTCAATCAATGGCGCTCCATAAATACTTGACATGCGGACGGATCCACTCAAAATGTCATAAATATCCGGGATGATTCGAATCTCTGTGTTCAGCCCTTCCAAAGCATTGAGAATTTGCTCGAGCACCTCGTGATCACTTGAACCAATGGCGATAATGACCTCCTCAATTTGCTGTGAAGCAATGACCTGTTCGATGTCCTTGATTTTACCGAGGTTGGGCATGATTCCAGCCAACTGGGTATCGGCCCCGTTGACCTGGATAAAGCCCTCAAATCGGTACCCCGGATCCTTGCGAAGGGAACGAATTTCTTCTACCATGCGCACAGCGCGCTCGTTCCCTCCAATGACCAACGTGGGGAAGTTCCATTGGCCTGAATGAATGCGCTTTACGGTCCGCGTCGTAATCCACAATCGACCGATAATTGTCAACGATAAATGGCTCAATATCAGCACACTCAAGGAAGCGTAGTACTGCTGGTAACTGGAAATCGCATCGTCCAACAATAAGCCAAAGAAAAGAACCAAACCGCCCAGCAAAGAAGTCCAAGTGACTTGACCAATTTCCAAAATTCGGTGCCGTTTTAAGGGTCGGAGGTACATGCCTGCCAAAGCATGAATGAAGATCCAGAACAAGGGAATCACAAAAAGGCCCAGCAGGTAACGGAAATCCTCAAGCAAATCCCATGGAGTCGTTTCAACAGCAGATTCCAAACGCACTTTTCGGTAAACAAATAAGATGGTCCAGGAAGCAGCTCCCGTCAACCAATCAGAAATAACATACGCTGAAATGAGGAGGCGTTTATTCATCAGTAGCGCAGCAATTTAAAGTTGTCTATTGCGACGGTCGTAACGTCTTGAGAGTAATCATAATAAGCCTCTAGGATTATTTCATAATGAGACGCATCCGGCGTCGTTCGGATGACAGGGCCCAAATCCAAGTAGATTTTATTCCAAGCACCCTCGGTTGGATTTAAAACCAAGATGGGAATTCGACTGGAATTGACTGCATTCGCCGCCGCCAATCCAACGGCAAATTGCTGCGAACAACGGTAATTCATCTCAAGCCAAACTGGACCAGTCGAGGACAGGTCGTATTGCTGTTCATTGGTAGAAGCAATGAGCACCTGCGCATCCGATGAAAGCTCAACATAACCACTTCCTACGCCTTCAAAAACCCATTCTGCATCTTCGGTTCGCACCACTTCCGCTGTGCTCGTAGAGGCCATTTCAAATCGATTGGCGCTTTCAAAGTCTTCTGCCAAGATGACCTGCGTTTCTTCGATATACCCTACTGTCAAATCCAGCGTGTCTCTTCCTCCATACCCCAATTGAAGTGTGGTTGGCAGGGCTTCATAAAACGGATACGGTTGGCGCGAAGCTGACACCGCGTTGGCACGTATGCCCGCTAGCAATGTAATCGTGGCTTCTGAGCCCAACTGTTCTGGTGAAAGAGGAATGTCAGCTGGCAAAGGAAACGCTCCCAAAACATCCGTTTCCGTGTACACCCAAACCTCCTCGATTCGATGTGAATTAGTCCCTTGATCTTCTTCGGTGGTCACTTCCATGGAAGCAACATGTAAAAAGTGAGGGGGTCCCTCCCATGAGTCTATGCAGCCTGTGGCACATAACAACCCAAAAACAGCTATATAAATTGGACGCTGGGAATCGAACAAGCGCACTGAATTGATTTGGTGATAAACCCGTTGGGAATACAAAAATACCGCATCCCTAGTGGTTCACATCGACCTAAACGAAGGGATTGGCGCTTTCGTATTCAACCTTTCCAACAAAAAGACATTTTTTTTAACAATGTGATCAATCAGAGCATCGAACACACGAAATCGATCCTGGGAGCAACAGAATTCGCCCGTAAGGAATCCCCTCACCGCACCGATGGCACAATCCAAAGCGATCATCGTTAAGACGCCCCATGGCTCGCTCCAATCCAGTAAGCTGCTTTTCCACTTGACGCAAGGCCGCTTCATTGACACTGCGGTTATTGATAGCATCCATCCTGCTCACACGACCAATAGCATTTTCCGGCGGAATGGGCTTGGTTAACTCGCGATATTCCAGCACCCGAGCACGCAATTCTACCATGCGGCTTACCATCCGCTCTCTCATCTCATCCTTCTCTTTTTTTGTCCAATTTGGCATAACCCATGTGCTGTAAACAAGATAGGTCATCAATCAGGGTTCTGCAAACCAAAGGAAGTACTACTTTCGCGGCATGAAATTTTTCATCGACACTGCGAACCTCGACCAGATTCGCCAAGC
>CAWVYB010000172.1:0-5105 GCA_963934215.1 uncultured Flavobacteriales bacterium
TTGCACAAACTCCTCCTCCATATTCTTGTCCCATTGGATTCCTTTTTGCTCCATTTTACTCATCCAGTAAAGCAAATAGGGGTCCATTGTTCCGAAAGTCAGTATTTCAGATACTTTCCACCCACTTTTTTCCAGTAATAGCTCTATGTTTTTTGGAGAAAACAACGAAAGGTGCCTTGGAGTGTGCCAACCCGCCCAATTTTCCCCAAACCTCTTTCTGCTGGAAGAGTCAAAATTAGGTATCTCAATGACCAGCGTGGTAGATGGTTTGGACAATGATTTTAACCAGGTCAGGTTCTCTAAGGGCGAGTAATCGTGCTCGAGGTAGTGCCACATGGTCACAACATCTGGTTGAAGATTGCTTGGAAGGTCTTTTATCTCCGCTACTTGTAAATTTATTTCCTTAAACTTTTCAGGTTGCTCTTTCCACCCTTCATCGCTAAAGTCAATACCCATTGTTTGGCAATTTGATTTTTGTTGACAAGCCTTCAGAAAAGATGGGTTTCCGCATCCCACATCCAAAATCAAAGACCTTTCCGATAGCTGATGAGCATCATTTACTCTCTCGAACCGCTTTACGTCTAGCTGTTGCTGACTCCCTTCCACAAGTTTTTCGTATTTCCCCCAAGCTTTTGATCCTCTATAGGGTAAGTAGTGCGAGGAGTAATACTTTTTAAGGCCATCCAATGGGACCCTCGGATTTAAAAAAACAAGTTGACAGCTGGAACATTGATCAAAGTTGAATAATTCCTTATTCGAATGCATTTGCGCTGTTGTCTCAATAAAAGAATCAAAAGAAGAGTCATTGCAGACAGGACAAGTAACAAGTTCAAGCATTGAGCCAAGATAGTTGGTATGAGCGTGCTCGACTTGAGTTCTATCCTACTTTGCATACCGTTGGGTTTCCAAACCCATTCCCCTCGTTGCCACAAACCGATACTCTGAGCTTTCAGGTCAAGGACAGTTTTCCCCGAACAAAGTCAAGAATTGGAGCAGGTCTGCAGATCCAACGATTGCGTTGTTATCCATATCGTAGGGGCCTGTCCAATCGTTTCCAAAAGCACTCAGGAATAACAAGAAGTCACTGACATTGATGATGGAGTCAGCGTTGAAATCACCAGGGCAAAGGCCTCCAGCGAGAAAGCCTTCTCCGTCGCATCCCATGGACCACTCGGGAAACGTATAGCCTTCTGCACAATGGAACGACTGGATGCCAATTTCTTGACCAATCAATCGAGCCCGTCCATCGTCCATGGGCGGATGAATGCCGCCCCACATACGAGACAAGGCACTTTCATTCGCTGCATCATAATAGGTCGCCCATTGCAATTCAAAACTCACCGAAGGACCGTCTTCAAAAATCAGAAATTGATTCATCGTGACAGGCCATGTTCCCATTCCTCCTGGGAAATACTCCGAACCTGTGAGCAATGTCAAAACTTCTGCTGCAGCTCGAGAAAAGGTGGAATGGCCACTAACGTACCCCGCAAAAGGGGGCGTTACAAAGGAAGGTCTCTGGTAGGGCCACCAATTTTTCCCCAGAATCCATCCAACTCCGGCTTCATCGATAAAAGGAACTTCTACATAATCCGGCCCTCTCCAAGCATACACTTTGACTTCACCGATGTGTTCGTTGTTGAATCCAGCAACGGGATCGCCTTCCTCGACCATTTCGATATAGCCATCAATAAGGGGCAAGCCTGAAGGGTGGTAATTGGACAGGGTCGTGTCAGAGGATTGTCCCATTTCAGCCATGTACCGAATAGCGGATACGGGCCGTGTATAGTCATAATATCCCTTTACACTCCAAGTGGCAACTGCTGAATCGTGCATGGCTCCCGCAAGGGCCAAGTACGCCTTTACTGTGTATTCAAACGAATCGATTTCGGGGCCTTGGCCTCTCCATCGGTATTCAAACAACGGGTCCATCATCACTTCATTTAACAAGGTGAACCAATGACCAGGAGGGGTCTCGGAGTCGGGGCCATCCGCCCAGAATTCGGCTAGGCACCGAGTGTAGTCACCTCTTGGAACCATGTTGGGAGCATACGGTTCGCCGGTGACAGGATTCAAATCATGTCCTGTAAAACCGCCTCCTCCGTTGTAAAAATCATAGTAGTCTGCAAAATCTTCAACCTCCGTCACGAACGATCCATCGGATCCCAACCCGCCCGGAGAAATGTCCCACATCACGCCATCCGTAGGGTCCAAGTGAGAAGACCAAACCGAGACCATAGAGAAATTCCATTTCCACGGGTCATCGAGACCCGAAGCCACAGAAGTGGAGTCTAAAAAAACCGGTACTCCAGGATTTTTCCAAACATCGTAGGTACATCCGTTCCGCTCGAGCGATTCCAGGTCTGCGGAATCCAGAGAGAAGGAAGTGACCGACCCCCATTCCGCCCCGACAAATTCAGGAATGTCGGTGCTGACATTGCCGCTCTGGTCAATGAAAACCGTCAGTTCAATGGGTTGCCAATGGTTCGGATCAATGATATTGGGGTTGCCCGGGAATTCGGGTTGAATGTTGGGGTTGATGGGCTCATAACACGTGGAGGCATAATCCATCGCTTCATTGGAGCCGTCTTGCAAGCCAAATGCGATAATCTGCTCAGCGATGTAATTCCCCAACGCTGACGGGCCATCATCTGTGTAGTTCGTTGATGTGATCGACGGATCATATCCCAGCTCGGCCATGCGCGAATTGATATTGAATAAGGTGATCGCCCCGTCAGGAGTTTCTCCGAAACGGTGTGTCATAATCCGATAAACAGCATAGCTAATGGCCTCAGCACGCGCTGCCTCGATTTCTTCCGGTGATTCTGGAATGACGACCCCATCGAAAGGAGCTTCAAAGCCAGACCACGTCTTCCCCAAGAAGAAAGGCTCTGAAGGGCCGTTGTCGTATACAGACCAACAGTCATACATCGCGATGGTTGTATGCAGTAAGTTTCGAGCGTGCACTGTAGGGCGAGCGAAATCGTTTCGAATCCCCTCAAGCACCTCCTCATTCCAGATGTGCGCGATGTTTTCTTCAGCTTGCGACCACATTTTCGAGGAGCCCAGCATGCAAAAGACGATTAGAGACAGAGCGTATAGGCGATTCATCGGGTCTGGTTTGGCGATTCAGAGACATCCGAAAGATAGGTTGAGACGTGAGAATAAGAAAAACAAACGACCGCATTCCCTCAATATCAAAGTCATGAAATTTGAAACATCCCCTTTGCTTATTGCTGCTGCATTTACCATGATTGGGTTTGCTCTCGGTCACGTTACTGCACCTAAAATGGGGTGTCCTATGGGACCGATGCATGATGTCCTCATTGATGGGATGCACTCAGAGGATGTGCAGGTGTTTGCAATTCCTGGTGGGGAAGTACACCTGATACGTGAAGGTGAAAATGTTGAGGTGAATGTTGAGGTGACAGCAGGTCAAGAGGCATCACAGAACACATGGACTTCAGGTGAAGGCGCCATACAGGCAGGCAAAAAAGTGGTGGTCGTCTCGAGCGATGACGATTGAAATAGGCACGGTGTTTGGCGGATAGCGCCGCTTAGCGCCTTCAAGGTTCGGTTAGCGCTCCCATTTTTCCGTCGTGATAATCCAATATGGCCCGCTGAATTTCTTCATACGTTGACATCACAAATGGTCCGTGTGATATGACGGGTTCGTCAAATGGGGCGCCGACTAACATCAAAATGCGGCAAGCGTCGAGGCTCTCAAGGCGAATGTTTTCAGCGTCTCCAGGAACGATCGTTGCCATGTGTCGGCCTTCTGTCCTTTGGCCATCGACAAGGATGGCTCCGTCCAAAACGTAGAGCAAGCCGGTCCACCCCACGGGAATGGGAATGTTCATGGATGAACCTGCAGCGTCTGCCTTGAAGTTGGCAATGCGCAGCGGGTGGCTTGAGACAATTGGAGACTCGTACTCATTCCAACGGCCTTGAACCAGCCCGATCTTCCATCCCGATTCATTCCAAGAAGGGGTCTCAGCCGCGGATAGCGGATGGTACGAGGCGGCATTCATTTTGACTTCGCTTGGGGTGTTGATCCAGAATTGGATTAATTCGAGCATGCCACCGTTTTCGGCGAGTGTATCATCGGGTCTTTCACTATGAACGATGCCGTTGCCCGCGTCGATCCATTGGGTACCTCCGGCATGAATCACATGGTCATTGCCGAGCGAATCTCGGTGCCTCAGCCCTCCGGCGTAGATGCATGTTACCGGACTGAATCCTCGATGTGGATGCGGGCCAACTCCCACCTCAAAGGGGGATTGGTTGCCTGGAAGGAGGTCTTGCCAATGGTGCAGCAATAGGAAGGGGCCAATGCGTTCAAATTGAGGGCAAGGAAGGGGTTGTTCCACATAAATAGACCCCATGGGCAGGCGTTGGGCTTGAATTACCTGGTGAATTCTGGAGGAGGGTGAATTGGAGGAAGTCGGCATGGCTGCAAAGAAAGCTGAAAGGCTCATGAATTCAGAAGATTACGAATGCTATCTTCGCAGAGATGATTAATGAGAAAAACCAACTCAAAATGAAAAACGCACGTAAATTTTTGACGGCTTTGAGCGCTTCCATGCTATTGATTTCATGTGGCGCTGGAACAGAATCAACGGGAGCGGCTTCGGCTTCTTCAGATCAAGATGCTTGCAGCTGTTTGGTTGAAATGAACGCTTCGTTGACGGAGTTGATGTCTGCAGAGCAATCCAATGACTGGACCGTGAAAGACTGGACACAAGCCTTGACTGAGAATACATCAGCTTGCATGTTGGTGGAGAGAACTCCAGAAGAACTCAACGCTTGGAGCAAAGCTCAGCTTGCGTGCGATGAATTTGCAGCATACACTGCGTTGGTTGGTCAATTCAGAGAGCAGTTGATCGCAGTGCGCGAAGCGACGCGTGAAATGCCAACAAACATGAATGAAATTACCGATGGTGGTGCGAAGGGATTGTTAGATCAACTGAGCAAAGGAAACCAGTAAGCCTCTGGCTTCAGTCCTTCGCGCCTTCTGCGGATTCTTCTCCGGAAGTCATTCCCAGCTCTTGAATGAGTGTTTTTACTTCTTCTTCCGTGGCTTGCAATTGCTTCTGGCAGTGCTTGAG
>CAWVYB010000173.1:0-5099 GCA_963934215.1 uncultured Flavobacteriales bacterium
GCCATGACCGGAGAAACTGGATCAGGAAAATCCATCGTTCTTGGGGCCTTGGGATTGGTGCTTGGCGACCGGGCCGAGGTAACAGCTGTGCGGTCAGGATCCTCGAAATGCACGGTAGAAGCCACCTTCTCTTCTCTTCCTTTCGCCAACGATTGGCTGAGGGAAAATGAATTAGAGACGTGGTCGGAACTCATATTGCGCAGAGAGGTTACTGACCAAGGAAGGTCACGTGCTTTTATCAATGACACGCCCGTCAGCGTTGCTCAGTTGAAGGCCATCGGTGAATTGCTCGTTGACATGCATGGTCAAGACAGCACACGATTGATGCTTCGTCGTGACTATCAAATTCGCTGGCTCGATTCTCTGGGGTCCCACACCCCTTTGCTGCAATCGTATCAAATCGCCTTCAACCTTTTTAAAGAGCACCAATCGACATTGTCTGAGCTTGAAATCGAACGCTCAAAACCTCAAACAGACCGCGATTACTTGTCCTATCAACTCGAAGAGCTGGCCACATTGGAGCTTGCAACCATTGATTGGGACACACTGAAAGATGAATTATCTCTACTTGAAAATAGCGCCTCAATTCAAGAGCAATTGCATGTGACGTGGTCGGCTCTCGCGGGAGATTCAGATTCCAATAATGTGTTAAGCGCTTGGTCTCATGGAAAGAAGGCGTTGATTCAAGCCGCTAATTTATTCCCGCCGTTGAAGGAACTTGTCGATCGCATGGAATCTTTGGATGTAGAAATCAAAGATGTTGTGAACGAATTGGAATCACGCGCAGCCTCCATAGAGAACAATCCAGCTCGGTTGCAGCAATTGCAGCGGCGATTCCATGATTTCCAGAAAATCTCCCTGAAGCATCATGCCGAAACAGCGTCGGAATTGATTCAACTCGAACACAGTTTACAAGAACAAATAGACAAGACTGCCGATCTTGAAGGTGCCTACCAAAAAGTGAAAGACCAACTTGAAGCAAGCCGTGCCGATGTGCTCAAGCTTGGCCTTAAGCTCATGCATGCGCGACAAGCTGCTGCAAAGAAGCTTGAAGTGGACGTATTAAAACACCTCGTTCAAATGAAAATGCCCGATGCTGTCTTGCAATTTGAGCTATCACCCGCTCAAGAGCCAGATAGATTAGGCATTGAACAGGTTCAGCTTTTGTTTTCCGCCAATCCTGGAGCCAAGATTGCTCCACTTGAACAAGTCGCTTCTGGAGGTGAGAAAAGTCGCCTCATGCTCGCCTTCAAGGCGGCACAGACCACCACGGGGCTCCCCACGATTATTCTCGATGAAATTGACACAGGCGTCAGTGGCGATGTAGCCGACAAAATGGCGAAAATGATGCGGCTTATGGCGAAAAACCAACAAGTCATTTCAATAACCCACCTCCCTCAGGTTGCCGCCCAGTCCGATCAACATTACCAAGTTGCCAAACACGTGAGCGACGCTGTCACACGCACCCATGTCGTTCAATTGAATGGTGAAGAGCGCGTACTGGAAATCGCGGCACTTCTCAGCGGGGAAACGATCTCCGACGCTGCTAGAGCCAATGCTGAGGCTCTACTTGCTCAGCGCTAAACCTCAACTGGTTTCTTAGAAATGCCAATCCACACTGATGGAGGGCAAGAACGGCAATTGGTCTACCCGCTCACCTGTTACACGATTGACATAAAACACATTGTCACGACTGTACAAGTTGGTGACACCCGCTGACCCTTCTAAGGTCTGACCGTTTTCGAATTCAAATTCTCTGCGAATGCTCATATCCAATCGGTGGTAAGCTGGCAAACGGCCTTCATTCAATCCCGCGAATTGAATGCCCAAATCGTTGCTATTGGAGACTACATAATCCGATGCTATCCCATCAATCACATTGGGCGGCTGATAGAATCCCTGTGTTTGGGTAAATGGAAGGCCTGAACCCAAATTCCAACGTGCACTGACTTCCCAATCCCCCTCTCTTCCCAACCCCTGGGATACCACGAGGTTGACATTGTGCCGACGATCAAAGACAGGGTCATACCAGCGGAATCCGTCCCACCGATCAACATTTCCATATCCGTATACCAACCAGATGTAAGTAAACCGCTCCTCATACTTCAAAACAAAATCGACACCATATGCCTTTCCTGTCTCTACAATAAAGTCCTTGCGCAACACTTCGGGCACATCCGCATTCGCCGCGTTATCGGCAAACAATTTATTGCGATTTGGATTCGTAAGCTGCGTGAAGTTCTTGAAGTAACCTTCAACATTCAAATTCAAACGCTCTGTCAAATCGAACTCAAATCCTGAGATCAGGTGTTGTGCCGTTTGCAAAGAATGCACGACCTCTTGAACTTCACCTTCAGGCGTGATCAAATTGTTCTGAAGGTTTTCAGGTCCCGACAAGAAGCCATAAAACAAGTTGACTACATCTCGATCAGAATTGGAACTGATTACATTTTGAGAGTACAGGCCTGCTGCCGCTTTCAAGCGAAGTCGTTCAGACACCTTAAACTTGACTCCAAGTCGAGGCTCCGGACGAAACCGCGCCAGACTGCTGAAGTACTGCATCCTCATTCCCGGGTTCAAAATCAGCCTTCCCCGGTGGATACGATAATCGACATACCCCGCAAATTCAGTCGTATTTTCTATTTGCCCTACCTGCACCCCCAATGGATTGAACGTCTGGAAATTTGTCTCCATTCCCACAATTTCGAGACCGTACTGCACATCATCCTCGCCCAAGACATATTTAAAATCCAATCCGAAATTGAATCCGTTGACACTACTAAATCGATCTTCAAGCCCATCTTCCTTCAATCTGATCTCGTACTGACTCGCCGCAAAATGACCATTCATTAGGATGGCCGAGCCACTTGGCACGACAGTGAAATTACCACCAGCACCCACATTACTCCAGCGTAAATCCGACAACGCTTGGTAACTAACCTGATCTGAAAAGTCGAATCCAAACACACTCAATTTGGAACCATTTCCTCCACTGAAAGAAATTTTACCATACAAATCTGTATAGTTAAACGGGAGCCCCTGGCCATCTTCATTGATGTAGTCATACAACACCTTAGACGTTTGCTCCAAGTAACTGTGCTTCATGGAAATGATATACGAAATGCCTCCTCCATTCTCATTCATTTTTCGCAGCGGACCTTCCAAGGTAATCTTCGCACCAAACGGACTCGCTCCCACCATTCCTTGAATCTTCTGTTTGTTTCCGTCACGCGTCTTAATGTCCATGATGGAAGAGATTCGACCCCCAAATTTGGCGCCAAATCCACCGGTGTAGATATCTGCATTGGCAATGACATCTGAATCAAAAACACTAAACAACCCGATGCTGTGAAAGGCATTGTAAATGATCATCCCATCCAACAGGACTTTATTCTGAATGGGTGATCCCCCTCGGATATACAATTGCCCTCCTTGATCTCCGGTACTAATAAAGCCTGGAAGAACTTGCAATGCTTGCACCAAATCAGGCTGCCCGCCAAAGCTGGGTATTTTCTTTAAGTCTGCGGGACGAATGGTCTCAACAGACATGTTCACCTTCGTTTGCTGCTCCTGGCGGTCGGCGCTGACCTCTGCGCTTCCCAAAGAGATCACCTTGCTCTCAAGCAAATAGTTTCGTGTGGCAATGCGGTCATCAATCAATCGCACTTCTTCAGCTACCGTTTCAAACTCCATGCTCGACACGACCAATCGATACGTCCCAGCAGGAACCTTACTGATGCTATAGAAGCCTTCACTATCCGTCATCACCCCGAATGAGGTTCCTTCGAGCGATACGCTAGCAAACATCACGGGCTCGCCTGAAGCCTTGTTCTTTAAAAAACCTTTGACTGTCGATTGACCAAACATGACCTGTGCAATCAACAAAAAACAAGCGGCACCAATAAAGCGTTTCAACTTTTGCATGGACGCGAATTTACAGAATCTAAGTCCGACAGACGAGAAGCGACTTGTTAATCCTCTGATAAAAAATTCTAAGCTCAAAACGCGCACTCACCTTCTTGGATCAATCAAGAAAGAAAAGATCAACCATACTACACACTAAAAATCATAAACGTCATATTATCAATGTTTTGAATCATATATCGAGCAAGATTTAGGACTCGTTATGACAGTGAACAATCGGATTTTTAAAATCCGACAGCATCCGATTTTGCCACAAAACATCGAAAACATCGTTTCTAACGATCAAAAAAAATCAATCATTGGAATTCCGTTGCATTGCCATTTCACTTCTCAGACGGATATTGCGATGCAACCGAGGACACATTATCTTCGACATGTTATCTTCGGCACACTATTTGGAACACACCATCCATGAATCTATCACATCTCCTCTTCATTGGCTGCGTTTTGACAGCACCGATTCTATCGATTGCACAATATGGCGATGAGGAACCTCCATTGATCCCGCAAGAAGACTTTGATGAGCTGCTTATGTGGATGGTCGACGGGAAGTTTGAAAAAGTTTTGTACAAGGCCATTCGGTATACTGAAGATGACAAGACATCCAAAGAGCCCCTTCCCTATGTCTTTATGTCCATGGCATTCTTCAAAATATCAGAGTCCAGTGATGCTGATTTACTTGAGAAATATTCGAATGGCCTGAAAAGCGCATTGAAATACGCTTCGAAATTTGTTAAGAAAGACAAGCAAAAAGAGCACGTCAGCGATTACACAGATTACTTCAATGACTTGCGCCGAGCCACGATGAATCAATCGGAAGTCTATGTGGACGATGAGAAATACACCAAGGCCAAGTCGTATTATAAATACATGTACTCTTTGGACGTAGAAGATCCTGGAGCATGGTTGATGTACGGCACAGTCCTTTGGAGAACCAAAGCGAAACGCGATGCTGGTGAATCTTGGGACTTAGCCAAGCAGCTGCTTATCGAGTATGACGGGAAAGGGTTAGAAGACGTCCAGGTTGACTTGCTGAAATACGGAGTCATCTATACCGCTGAAATGCTCGCGGCTGAAGGAAATCTGACAGGAGCGCGGGAATGGCTCGACGCCACCGACATGCTGTTTTCTGATGACCGTGAAGTTCAGGCTGTTCGTCGCTCGATTGGAGGCTA
>CAWVYB010000174.1:0-5057 GCA_963934215.1 uncultured Flavobacteriales bacterium
GGATAATTCTTCGCAAGGGAACTCGGCGTAAAGCAAGCGTTGGTCACATTGCACCTGCCACCACCGGAAATTTTGACTTTGGAAAGCAGTTTGCCTGATTTCTCAAAAAGAACCACTTGTGCAGAAGGGTGATGTTCCGCGACAGAAAGCGCGGCAAAAAACCCAGCCGCTCCGCCTCCAATGACCGCCACACGCAAACTGTCTTCCATGACTGCAAATTATGCAATGCCTGAAAGAAATGGAGACATCTTGGAAATAAATTGCATTCGCTTCATGCGCTTTATTCTCATTTCTGTTTTCTCGTTTTTGCGCGACGATTCAATAGCTTTGTTCACGAAATGAAATGGATAAAAGAGTTATTGATGTCTGGAGGTGCCATGAATCTGAGAGCGAAATGCGTCACGCTTCTGCTTGTGTTGATGTGCATGACAACGGTGTTTGCGCAATCTGGAGACATCCGAGTTACCGTAAACCCCGAAGGCGCCCAAATTGAACGGATTTTCATTATACCCGGTGAATCTGAGGGTTGTACGGGTGGAGAGCTGACCAGCGAATCCGTTGTGACCTTAGCGGAAATGCAGCTGGGTCAAGCGTATACCATTTTAGAAAGACAGTACTTGGATCGGGTGCTAGAGGAACAGCGATTGGGTATGTCGGGACTGGTATTTCAAAACTCAGCGGTGGATGCTGGTAGACTGCAAGGATCGCAGGGCGTTGTGTTTTGTTCGGTAGGATGCATTCAATCAAGGGAGGTCATCAATATAAAATTGGTCGATTGCCAAGAAGGAGTGCAGCAATGGAATGCTTCAGGAGTGAATGCCGACATCTTCAAACTTTTGTCCACGATTCTTGATGAGTTGGACAATGCCCCCGCGCAATTGGAACTCAAGGCCCAAGAAGAAGAGATAGAACGTCAAATACGGGAGGAGTCAAAGGTATTGGCTGCTCAAGAAGCAGAATCTGCTCAAGATGCGGATGACAAGGCTTTTGACTGCTACGATTTAAGTCACGCAGGGCACACTTACGAGCTTGTTCGCATCGGTGACGATTGTTGGTTTGCTGAAAACTTACGGAGTGATCAGTATGCCAATGGAGCGTTGATCGTTCGCGTTACTGGGGTGAAAGAATGGAAATCATGGAGCAAGTCCAACGCTTCGTATACTGGTGCGCACTGCTTGCATGAACAACCTGGGAAATCGGATATGTATGGTTACTTGTACAATCTGCATGCTGTTCATTCTCCATACGGGCTATGCCCAGCGGGTTGGGCGGTTCCTTCTGCCGATGATTGGGGAGCCTTGAGCTGGCATCTCGGCGGGGAACGGGTGGCAGGAGGTAAGTTGAAAGCAGAATCCATGAACGGGAACAATTCAAGTGGTTTTACAGCCCTTCCCGGCGGCATAAAATCAAGCTCTGGTGAAATGGAAGAATTGGACTTTGCAGGACATTGGTGGGCGTCAGACGCTGTGGTTAAGAAAAAAGGAAATGCAATAAGAATGTCGAAAGATGAGCTTAAAAGCAAGCCTCTGTCAATGGTTTCAAGTGCAGGCCTGTCTATTCGGTGCAAGCGACTGCTTATTAAATAGCACCGGAATCCGGGCGTACTATAGTGGTTTTGACCTTGTATTAAATATTGGTTTGAGCAAAAAATTTAAATAGATTTGTTATCGCGCGCATGGGTGGATAAATTAGCCGTAATAAATTGATTTAGTTACACTTATAGATATGCGTTTATTTGACTTTGCATTTGTTCCAAATTACCCTGAGCCGCTAGAAAGGCTAAAGCAATTGGCAGAGACGGAGTACTGGGGGCGCGGAGATAGGATGTTGAAGAGTTACTTCAATCACATGTTTGATAAGGTCATGGACGATGGTCTGATGACGATAGCACCAAATGGAGAGAGTGCCGTTTTTCACACAGGCTTGCAAACGGAGCGACTACAGCCACTGTATGCTGTTTTCGTCAAGAATGAAAGAGACGATGCTCAAGAATGGTTTTTTCGGGGGTTCACGACAGAAAACAATGTGGGACTAGGAGAAGTGTTGAATCAGTTTGACGAACTTCCTGAGAGACCTCGGTTTTTAACTCGTTGCGAACAGGCTTTTTATGACTTACGCGTTGGTCCGCCTGAATGCAATTGGCCTGAATTGATTTTGGATAACATAAGTCGGGTTCCGCGTCTCCTGATTGCCGAAGCGACTCAGGGTCGAATCGAACTTCCTGACATGCGCGATGTCGGTAAAGAGGCGTATATCGAAAGTTTGGAAGCGGCAACGGATGTTTTAAAGGACGATTCAGGGCTAGGAATATTGAGCCAAGAAATGGAATTAGGGCTCAATCAGGCCATGGATCAGCTGACTTTAGATTACAAGTTGGCCGTGCCTACATGGCACGCAAAGGAGCGATGTCCTGCGCTGGCTCTTCCTCTTCGGATTGGGTCTAAAGATCCAAATATTGCCTTAGCAGTAAGTTGGAATGCAGAAGCCGGAGCCTATGAACCGGTCAATTTATTGACTCCTGAAATGGCATACAACAACGCTCGTCTCGTGGCGAAGCCAGAGGCCACGTGGTTGGTTAAAGGAAACATTTCAAAGACTTAAATCGCAAGTATAGGAATGCTACGGGTGTTGTTCCTTGCTGGACGGCATGTCAATTCCTTGGACATAGCGTTGCATAATCTCCAAGGATCCGGCCCACTCAGAGCCCTTGAATCCCGTCATCATGGTGTCAGTGAAATTGCCGCAGTGTTGCTCCCACATTTCCTCCGCTAGCGGCAAATACGACCAGTGCCAGCGTTCCTCCTCATAGCCGGTTCGTCCGTTTGTTTTGGCGGTGTATACTTGATGGAAGCCAAAGGCTGCTCCATTGGTAAGAAGCCACGCGTAGACATGGGACCCAGGAGGAGCGTCGAACCACTCATTTTCGAGGGCGTTCAAGTCAACGTCCGTACCCCAATGATGTCGTGAAGTGCCGGGCATGGAGCTGTACCGTAAAATTTCACGGGCGCGGTCAACTTCTTCAAACCCCATAAAGCGGGGTGCTGTCCATTTCCGATTCCAGATACTACGTTGTGCTGAGAAACTTCGAGTGGCGCTCACAATCTCCAAAGACACCCCATCTTCTTTTGCGGCTTTCCACATCGATTCGAAGGCCGCCAATGTTTCGCTCCGGAGGTAGATGTTTGTTTTTCGTGTGTATGTGTTCGAAATAATCGAAAAATCGGGATGCACAGCGGCATCGAATTGGCCAAGGAGCTCCTCAGTGGTGTAGCGCGTTGATTGTGCTTGTGCGCATAGCTGAGTCAATGAAAGTATAAACATGAATACAAAACGCACGGCATCATTGAGCATGCGGTAAATTTCGATTAAAATCCTACATTCCAATGAAGATTGTGTGAACGATCATTGAAGAATACATCTCAAAATTGCCTGAAGAACGAAAACAGGCCTTTATTGGATTGCATGAGACTGTAGCTCTTAGCCTCCCAAGTGGCTTTGTGCTGGTGATGTTATACGGAATGGTTGGGTTTGAAGTGCCGCATGAAGTGTACCCGGATGAACACCATTGCAATCCAGCGCTGCCTTTGCCTTTTATCAATCGGGCCAATCAAAAGAACTTCATCGCATTGTATCATATGGGTTTGTATTCCAATCCGGCGCAGATGAAGTGATTCGTGTCGGTTTATGCAGAGACAGTTTCAACCAAGTGAGACATGGGTAAGAGCTGCATTCGCTTCAAACGTCCACATCAGATTCCATTTGATGTGATCGGTCAACTCATTGTCAAGTTGACTCCCCAGGGTCGGATTGAGATCTATGAAAAGATGAGATCTCCATCGAATTAGCGCAATGTATTGAAACTATGGGGTACTCGTTCTCGTAAGAAGGGTATGAACCGGTACGTCATACAACTCTTGAGGAAGACAGCAAATCGCAATGGCTTGCCGTTGCTCTTCATGGGGCTACTGTTGACTTCCTGCATACGGGAAGAATTCAATCTCAATGAAAACTCACCCATTGTTGGTGACG
Organism: uncultured Flavobacteriales bacterium; assembly: GCA_963934215.1. Lineage (GTDB taxonomy): Bacteria > Bacteroidota > Bacteroidia > Flavobacteriales_D > Sanyastnellaceae > UA16. The sequence goes on from CAWVYB010000174.1 coordinate 4,030, forward strand.
TTCAGCCTTCTTGGGCAGTCCCATTAGGTCAGCTTCATCTTCAACTAAATGACCACTGGGATGTATTGGATTCATTGCAAATTGAGTCCAATGAAGTCGACGGAATGCTGCAGTATGTGCAGCCGTTTGAAGTGTTCTCTTCAGCGCCGTTGGTACTCGATCCAGTGCAAGAAGATTTCACGTTCAACTGGCTTTTAGATGAGACAATGGCTCAAGGGCTTTCGTCTTTTCCTGAAGGTGAAGGTGATGCGTTTAGCGCATCAGTCAATTGGAATTGGGGGGTGTCTGAAATGTCTTCGTTGGATTCATTGTGGCTGAGCGATGGTGATTGGAATGCCCAAGTGACTTCGCATCTTCCCATGGATCTTGAAGTGAGAATTTCGACCGGCAATATTCTTTCCAATGGAGCTCCTCTTGAGCTTTTCCTGACTCTCGACTATACCGGTACGTTGCCTGTGGTCGCAAGCGAGTCAGTCTCATTGGATGGCCGGTCCGTGCATTTTTTAAATGGAACAGATCCCAGGGTACCAATCGACTGGGAAGTGGAATGGTTAGGGAGTGGAGAAGAGGTCAATGCAGGAGAAGCATTGGAAGTGAAGGTTTCGATTGCCGATGCAACCATAGATGCCGCGTTTGGAGCGTTTGCTACGGACGTCGCTTGGCCCTTTGAAATGGGACAATCCATCCCTGTTATGGAGGGCTTTGAGACCGGTTCAGTTCATTTTGCAGATCCACAGATTCACTTGTGGATGTCCAATTCTAGTGGAATACCTGTAGGGGTCGATTGGGAAGAGTTAGCATTTGTACAGGATGGGATCACGACATACATGACGGGACCCGATATCGAGGACTTTCCCATCATTGCAAGCGCCGGTTTGCCAGGAGAGGATGCCGAGACCAACCATGTCATTGACAACAGTGGCACGACGCCTTCATTGACAAGTATTATGGACGCTATGCCAGACAGTTTGCATCTCAACGGAGCCGTCTCGATTAATCCGGAAGGGAGTTCTTCGAATTTTTTATTG
>CAWVYB010000175.1:0-5029 GCA_963934215.1 uncultured Flavobacteriales bacterium
CGTGAAGCGCGCAGATAGTGCCCTGGAAATACTCCGCGGTCAACAAATGAAATCCCCACGACCTGAACGTTTGGAGGATTGCCGATCTCATTTAAAACCTCATTTACGCTGGGCGCTGGGCCATTGGTAGGGCCGCAATGCATGAGCGTGATGTGCTGGACGAGGGGAGCCATGTATTTGACCAGCAGGGTAGAATGCTGCTGCATTCCTCCCGTTACAAAAGGAGCCAGACCATCGGAAAGAAAAAGCAACCGCAATTGACCCTGTTGATTTTTCTCGTTCATCTCCTCAAATTTCGCACTTTTGCACAGATGCTCCAACAAAGCGCAAAAGGAAATACAAAACAATCATTGGCAGTGCCCCACCTCCCGGTTTCCGCTGTAAAAAAGAACTTGACACAACGGGTGTGGGCCTTCTTTCTGGTGGCCTTTCCGTTCATGGATATCTTCATGTTCCGGTATTCGTTCCAGCTCTTTCCGGGGCCGCTCGGTTACGGACCGCTCCTCTGCATGTACGTTCTGTTGCCATTCTTCGTGATGCGGTATCAGTTCCCAGTTCGTGTCGCTCTGATGTTGGGCCTTGTGGGGGGTATCGGCAGTTTAGGCTTCCTCAATGGCATCGTTGAACAAGGCGAGTTCATCAAGGCTTTCGGGAGTCTTGTGCTGCCTTACCTCTATTACTGGTACCTCTGGCAATATCTCGGGGAAGACGTCATCAAGGGCTTTCGAATTTATTTAACAGGGGCCGTAATCATTTCGGCACTTGGGCTATTGGTCTTTGTAGATAACATCTTTCCGTTCGGATTTTATGAATTGATCAGCTCCTTCGTAAACCTTCCAAGAACGCCTGCCATTATCGGTATCCGGATCACCGGAACACTCGGAGAGCCGACGTATTTCGCGAATGCAATAGCCCCAGCGGGGTTCTTTGCATTGCTGAGTCTGTTTTTCGGGGAAACAAATTTGGCCTTGCGCCTCAAAGAGCACGGCCTTTGGTTCAGCCGCTATGCCGCCGTATTTATTCTCATCGCCTTGACATTCACCTACAGCGCCATGGCGTTTGCAGGTTTGCTCATTTCTATCGTACTCCACCTGCTGATCAAGCGAAAAGTTCAAGCATTGCTCATCACCCCACTGGTGATTTTCGCCCTGCTGTATGCTGCCAAGTCCATTCCCGAGGTCAATGAACGCCTTGAGGGACTTCAAAATACATCCGCATTGGCCGAAGGCAACGTCCACGGATCGAGTGGGATTCTATACAACCACGCCGTGATCACATGGGAAAATTTCCGGCGCAACCCGCTCTTCGGCACGGGCCTCGGGTCGCACGCTGCCGCCACCAAGAAATATACCATTCTGCGGGACACCGCATTATACGCCTATGCTGAACAAAACGCTCCGGATGCCTCGAGCATGTTCCTGCGCATCGCATCGGAGCTTGGATTGTTCGGCATCCTCCTCACACTCCTCTTCCTCGTACGCAATTACTTCGTGGTATCTACGGCCGACCTCGATGGCATGGTGCTCAAAATGATCAGCGCGGCCTTTCTCGTTACCATTTTGCTCCAGTTGCTTCGTCAAGGCAATTTCATTCTGAATGGCTTCCCCTTCTTCGTTTACGGCTATTACCTCGCTCGAAAGCAGTTCACGGGGCGGATGGACGCTTGAAAGACTGAACATTGGGTGTGGAGTTCTGACCCAAGGTTTGAATCGACGGCATTATTCCACAAAAGTTCAGACGGGTCGTTTTGTCATTGCTCCAAAACTGAATATTCGGTAACCAGTTATACCTTTCGCACTGTTCAATTCAGAACCCCAATGACTGAATCAACGCACCATCCACAACACAGTCCAGATTTATGAGCGGAACGGTAACGTGGGTGAAGCGACAACCAAGAATTGATTCAAATCACAGCATTGAACGGTGCTTTGATGCCATCGAATCCGGATTTAACGGGCAACTTGAGTGCCCCTTCGTCATCACATCAGCCGTTGTGCCATTTTCCACGAATGGAGTTTGGTCCATGATTAAAAATTGCGCTCAGGCGCTCAATGTTCGAACCGACCTAGCCCATGTTACCGGCGACATCAATTATGTCCTGCCCTTTCTGAGGTCAAAGAGACGCCTGCTCACTGTTCATGACGTAGGCCATGTTCAAGACCCTGCGCATTCCGCGTTTAAACGGTGGCTCCTCCTCTTGATTTGGTTCAGAATTCCCCTGATTTTTTGTGATACCGTCATCTGCGTATCCCACCAAACCCTTGAGCGATTGAATCACCTCGTTCCGAAGCGAAGCGGTCAACGGCGCTTGGTCATTCCGGCTGCAATCCGTGAAAAATCTCAACATGCACTCGCTCCTCGTCCTTACGAGACAGACAAAAAGATCGTTCTGCAAATTGGAACGGCCCCGAACAAGAATCTCTCTCGTGTATGGGAAGCCTGCGAACAATTGGGGTGTCATCTCGCCATTGTGGGGCACGAAACAGATGAGGTAACAGCATTGAACGCGAATCGAATACTGAGTCATTCCATTCATACCAATGTCTCTGATGATGCACTTGAACAATTGTATCTGCACTGCGATGCTGTGGTATTCGTGTCCACACATGAAGGATTTGGAATGCCCCTGATCGAGGCCCAGATCTTGGGCAAACCGTGCGTTACATCAGCCATTGAACCCATGAAGAGCAATGCCGGTGACGGTGCGCTATTGGTCAATCCAATGGACCCCGAAGCCATCAGAGCGGCTTTGGAGCAACTGTTGACCAATCGCGAATTATCTGAGACCATTGTCGCATCGGGATACCTGAACGCCCGCCAATTCACAGGCGTTGAGGTAGCGCGACAGCATATGCACGTTTACACGGAGGAAGTTGAAAACATGGAGTCTCTCTGAAAACTGAGGCAGTCATCTCACGCTTCCTCGCCCACGCACAAAGAGATCACCAACAACGTCTGACCCCCTGCCCAGCGCAAAAAATCCCGCATTCGAAACCTCTTTAAGGCATTCCCCGGGTACGTTATCGCTTCAACTTCGACCTTCGTGCTGGCTTGGTTTTTCTTTCAAGATGACGCGCAGGCGGTTCAAAAAGCCACTAGCATTGCCATCGCGAAACGCATCCTGAAAATGGGGTTCTGCTATTTTCATGAGCGCGTCTGGTAACGCTTTGGCAAATTGGGAAGAGCGGCGAATTAAAGCGAACTTCGTACGCAATGAGTCAGCGATACCAACTGGACCACTTGGACGAACTTGAAGCGGAATCGATCTTCGTGCTCCGCGAGGTGGCTGCCCAATTCGAACGACCCGCCATTCTATTCAGCGGAGGGAAAGACAGCATCGTCGTGACCCATCTCGCAGCGAAGGCCTTCGCTCCCGCGCGCATCCCCATGCCGCTAGTGCACATTGATACTGGGCACAATTTTTCAGAGGCCTTGGCATTCCGGGATGCATTGGTTGAGAAGCTTGGCGTGCAGTTGGTGGTCGGCAGTGTTCAAGCTACCATCGATGGCGGTCGAGTGCGTGAAGAGTCCGGTGCGCAGGCGAGCCGCAACCGGTTGCAAACGACGACCTTACTAGAGACAATCGAATCGGGGAAATACGACGCCTGCATTGGAGGAGCTCGGCGCGACGAAGAAAAGGCCCGCGCCAAAGAACGGTTTTTCAGTCACCGCGATGATTTTGGGCAGTGGGACCCGAAAAACCAACGCCCTGAATTGTGGAACCTCTTCAATGGCCGGCACATGCCTGGCGAAAATTTCCGGGTCTTTCCACTCAACAACTGGACCGAACTGGACATTTGGAATTACATCTCCCGTGAGAAAATCGCCTTGCCCAGCCTCTATTACGCGCACGAACGCGCATGCGTCATTCGAGACGGGGTGATCTTAGCGCACAGCGAGCACTTGCCCCGGCGAGAAGGCGAAGTGCCTCAAACCATGCGCATCCGCTTCCGGACCTTGGGTGATATCACCATCACGGGCGCCATTGAAAGCGAAGCCGATACGTTGGAGAAAATCACTGCTGAAGTGGCCGCTACTCGCATCACAGAACGGGGCGGACGCGTGGATGACAAACGCAGCGAAACCTCCATGGAGGACCGCAAAAAAGAAGGGTATTTCTGATGAGCCAACAAAACTCCCTCCTCCGATTCACCACTGCCGGAAGCGTTGATGATGGCAAGAGCACCCTCATTGGGCGACTCCTCTACGACAGCAAAAGCATCTTCGAAGACCAACTCGAAGCGATTGAATCCTCAAGCCGTCAGAAGGGACTTGAAACCGCCGATCTCAGTTTGCTAACCGATGGACTCCGTGCCGAACGCGAGCAGGGCATCACGATCGATGTGGCCTACCGCTATTTCGCTACGCCCAAGCGAAAATTCATCATCGCTGACACCCCTGGACACGTGCAGTACACGCGCAACATGGTCACAGGAGCTTCCACCGCAAACCTCGCCATCATCCTGATCGATGCGCGGCACGGTCTCGTGGAGCAAACACACCGGCACAGTTTCATCGCCTCATTGCTGGGCATCAAACACCTGGTGGTTTGTGTCAATAAGATGGATTTGGTTGACTTTACCGAAGACCGGTACCGGGAAATCATGCAAGATTTTCGAAATTTTTCTTCGCGACTCGACGTGCCGGACATCAAATTCATTCCCATCAGCGCGCTACTCGGGGACAATGTGGTGGACGCCTCAGTCAATATGGCCTGGTACGACGGCGGGTCCCTCCTCCATCATCTGGAAGAAGTACATGTGGGAAGCGATCGGAACTTGCAAGACTGCCGATTCCCGGTTCAATCTGTGATCCGACCGCAGTTGGACGACGCGCGAGACTTCCGCGGTTATGCCGGCCGCGTGGCTTCTGGAATTTTCAAAGTGGGGGATCAAATTATCGCCTTGCCCAGCGGAATGAAATCCAGCATCAAGGAAATTTTCGTGGGCCATGACTCACGCCAAAAGGCCTTTCCCCCGCAGAGTGTGACCATGACCTTGAACCATGACATCGACCTCTCTCGAGGCGA
>CAWVYB010000176.1:0-5027 GCA_963934215.1 uncultured Flavobacteriales bacterium
GGGTACAGTCTCTTTAGCCGCCATCAAATTGGGCGGGATTCTCATGGGATGGCCGGGCTGGTTGACCTTGTTGATTACGGGTGTAATTACACTTTCGTACAGTGCTTTGGGTGGACTTCGGGCGGTCATTCTTACGGACTTTGTTCAGTTTATTTTGGCCATGGTTGGTTCGGTTTGGGCCTGCTGGTATTTGCTTGATCTGGAAATCATCGGAGGCTTGGCCGCTTTGTTGGAGCACCCTGATGTTGCGGTTAAAACCGCGATCCTTCCCGACATGAGCGATCCCTCTGCGTGGATGCCCGTCTTGCTTGTGCCACTGGCAGTTCAATGGTGGGCGAGTTATTACCCGGGAGCAGAACCCGGTGGTGGTGGTTATATCGCCCAGCGTATGTTCAGTGCCAAAGACGAGTCACATGCCGTCGGAGCTACGTTGCTATTCAATGTTGCCCATTATGCCTTGCGTCCTTGGCCTTGGATTTTGATTGCATTGGCTTCTTTGGTGGTCTTTCCAACATTGGCTGATTTGCAGCAGGCTTTCCCCAATATACCCGCGGATAAAATTGGTCACGACTTGGCCTATCCCGCGATGCTTTCACTGTTGCCTCCCGGTTTATTAGGACTGGTTGCTGCTTCGCTGTTAGCGGCTTTCATGAGCACCATGTCCACCCAACTCAATTTGGGTGCGAGCTACCTCGTCAATGATTTCTGGGTTCGCTTTTTTCGACCGGATGCCACTGGCCCAGAACAAGTTCGAGCGGGCCGGCTGGCGACGGTGGTCTCCCTGATTTTAGGGGGGGGATTGGGCCTTCTGTTGACGGATGCAGGTCAGGCCTTCAATTTGCTTTTGTTGATTGGAGCAGGCACAGGAGGACTGTTCATCTTGCGGTGGTTTTGGTGGCGTATAAGCGCATGGACGGAACTGATTGCCATGTTCGGTTCATTGGTGGTGGCGGGGTATTTCACCTTTGTGCATGACCAATGGAGTTCGGTTGTTTTGGCTGATTATGAGAAACTCCTCTGGGGCACGCTGCTGACCACGTTGGTCTGGTTGGTTGGCACGCTGCTGACTCCAGCCGAATCGGATGCCACTCTAAAGCGATTCGTAGACAAAGTAAAGCCGGGTGGACCGGGGTGGCGAAAATGGGCGCCTGCAGATTCAGAAAACAAGGTGGTATGGTCTGTTCCTCGCGGCATGTTGTCCATGGCTTTGGCGAGTATTGGTGTGTATGCCGCGCTGTTTGCGACCGGATCATGGTTGTATGACGAAATGCCGCGCTTTTGGGGATTGGCAGCAATTACCGTGATGTGCACGGTATTGCTGCTTCGCATCAACAAGACGCGAAAGTGAGAATTGCGACATCGGCATCGGGGCGTATTTGTTTGTTTGGCGAGCATCAAGATTATCTAGGGTTGCCCGTCGTAGCAGCGGCGATTGATGTGCGGTGTCACATTGAAAGTTCGTCCCGAGAGGACCGCATGGTTCATGTGCAGTTGGAAGACCTCGGTACCGCACTTTGTTTTGATTTGGATGATTTGCCAGAGCCCGCTCCGAGGGCGTACTGGTTGTCAGCATTGAAAGTGGCTGATACCGAAGGTTGGCTTCCCCAATCAGGATGGAATGCATCCGTAAAGAGCGCCATCCCGCAGCAAGCCGGTGCGAGCAGTTCCACAGCCCTTGTCGTGGCCTGGTGTGCTTTAATTGCCGCGCGCTCAGGACAGTCGGTAAACGCCGAATGGGTGGCGCGTGCTGCGCACCGAGCTGAAGTGACCTATTTCAACGAGCCGGGCGGACAAATGGATCACTTCGCGTGTGCGCTTGGCGGCATTCATCGTTTTGCATTCGAACCGCATTTCGAAGCAGTGCCTATGCCGGTCCCAGCCGGCTCATGGTTATTGTTGGACTCCGTTCAACCCAAGGATACGTTGACGCTCTTGCATCGAGCCAAAGCGGAGCGCGTGCAGCTGTTGGAAGCTTGGAGTGCTACGTGGCGATTGACCTCTTCCGCGGTGCCGCCGCCATTTCCTGAGTTCTTTGATGCGAAACAACGCGCTTTGATGCAGGGCACCTTGGAATTGCGGGACATTTCTGAAAGAGGTTCCGAGGCACTCAGATCGCTCCCTACGCAACCGACGATCTGGGCGACGCTACTCACGCAGCACCACCGCCTGCTGCGCGATGTGCTTCATGTGTCAACAGACCGCATCGAAGCCATCTTGAATGCGTCGGGATTGGCCGGCGCCTGGGGCGGCAAAATAAACGGTTCAGGAGGAGGAGGGACGTGTTTTGTTGTTGGACATCCAGACGCCATAGATCACGTTCGGAAGGCCGCGGAAAATGCAGGTGCACATGCAATTCCCATTGCGTTAGGTGGAGTAGGTGTTGAGGTGTTTTATCAAGATTGAGCTTGCCCTTGTTCTGAATTGAAGGCTTTTACAGACCTTTAAGGCATGCGATGCGATCGAATCATCATATTGGCGGCAGGTCGGGCTTCACGGATGAAGTCCAGTGCGCAAGGGGAGTCTCTCGACGTTCCTGCAATGTGGCAAGAAGACGCTCGCATCCGACCAAAACCCATGATTCGGGTAGGACCAGCCGGCGAACCTTTTTTACAATCCCTCTTAGAGGCCTCAGAGGCTTCGGGATTTACAGAAGTTACGCTGGTGGTCGCGCCAGATGACACGGTGACCGGGTCATTTATCGTGTCTTGGAATCAACGAACAACAGGCATGCGGATGCGCATTTGTTTGGTTGTTCAAGAAGAAGCGAAAGGGACCGGCCATGCGGTACAAGTGGCTCTTGAACGGGACCCACTTCCTCAGGGATTGGGGTTTGTCCTTTGCAATGGAGATAACCTTCCTTCGGTGCGGGCGTTGTCCGCGTTGCGTTGTCTTCCAAAAGGCCAAGCAATGCTCGCGTATCACATGGACCACTTGGACTTGCCTGAAGAGCGTGTCAAAGCGTTTGCGCTTGTAGAGTCTTCGGCTGGTTGGCTTCAAAATATTGTTGAGAAGCCGAGTGATGCCGCTTGGAAACAGTGGCTTCATACGCAACCCCATCGCGGTGTTTCCATGAATTTGTTTCGACTCGACCCAGCGCTACTACTGCCGGAGATTGTTTCGTTGCAACCCCATCCAGAAAGAGATGAAATAGAATTGCCCGCTGCCATTTCGAGCATGGTGCAGAAACAAGTTGAGATAGCGGTGATCCCCGTTCAGGAGGCGATTATGGACTTGACACGTTTGGGAGATGTCAAAAAAGTGTCGCAAGGACTGGGTGCCGATCAGTACCCGTGGACTTTGGAAGTCTGTGCCAGCAGCCCTGCAGATGTGCATGTTGCGGCGATGAACGGTGCGCAACGAGTTGAACTATGTTCCCATTGGGAATGCGGCGGCTTGACACCTTTGGAATCCGACATTCGGAGTGCTGTTCAAGAGGGGGTGCCCGTCTACGCGCTCATTCGTCCTCGTGCAGGTCACTTTACCTACGATGAAGCTGAATGGCAGCGGATGACTCATCAGATTGAAGCCTCGTTATCGGCGGGGGCAAGCCGCGTAGTCGTCGGTGCTTTGGATCATACGGGTCACTTTGAATTGGAGCGTATACGCAAGTGGGTGGAGTTGTTTGGAGGACATCGGCTGGTCATTCATCGCGCTCTCGATGCCTCAAATCATTGGGATGCCGATGTGCAAGCTTTGCGTTCGTTGGGTGTTTCTCGCATTCTGAGTAGCGGGGGTGAGGCGCAGGCATGGGATGGTCGTGAGCGCATTCGTCAATTGATGGAATGGGGATTTGACGTCACCGTTGCGAGCGGTGTAAGGCCCGATCAGAAGGAGGATTGGCTGACGCGCGGCGTGCGAAACTTCCATGCTTCTTGTCGCGTCGAAGAGTCAGTGCCCGTTCGGCATTTTGATGGCGCAACATTCCCGGTTTCTTCTGAGAATGTGCGCGCTTGGTTTTAAGTCCTTGCGCTACACACCTGCGTTTTTCCCAAGCAAGGATTCCCCTATTTTTGAGGCATGCGTCCATCCCTTCTTCTCGTCCTAACGATTGTCCTTGCATCCTCTTGTCAGCTTTCCAATTCAGAACGTGTGGGGTCAGCAGAGGGCCTGATTCCTTTGCCTGTTTTTATGGAAGTCGATTCGATGGCGTCCGGATTGCAGGTGCCCTCAGCAACATGGAACTGGCAAGTTGAGACGACTTGGAATGATCAATCGGTATTTTGGAAAACATGGTTGCCCGGTCAACCCGATGACCATGGAGCGCACTTGGTCGTGGAGAAAATCGAAGGGGTCCCTGCGGAGGGCTACCAACTTCGCATTGCGGCAACCGATGGGGTTTGGATTGGAGCTTCTGACGAAATCGGAGTATTTCGAGCGCTAACCACTTTGCGCCAGTTGCTACCTGTAGAGATGGAGCGATCATCTGAAGGGCAGCGTTTTATTTTGCCAGCACTTGAAATTCAGGATGCTCCTCGATTTGAGCACCGCGGCTTGCTATTGGACTGTTGCCGCCATTTCATGGAGCCCGCTTTCGTCATGCATATGATTGATCAACTTGCGCTGCACAAGATGAATGTCCTTCACTGGCATTTGACAGAAGATCAAGGATGGCGGGTGCCGATAGAGGCGTATCCGAATCTTGAAAAAGTGGGGGCTTGGCGAGAGGAGAAGACCGGGGAGCTGCATGGGGGTGTGTATACCAAAGATGAAATTCGAGCAATCGTTTCCTATGCTTCCGATCGCTGTGTTACGGTCATTCCGGAAATTGAACTCCCCGGACACAGCCGTGCTGCCATTGCCGCTTATCCGTGGTTGAGTTGCACGGGGGACACCTTGCCCGTGCCAAATGACTGGGGTGTTTTTAAAGACATCTACTGTGCGGGTCAAGACACGACATTTCGTTTTTTGGAAACTGTTTTGGATGAGGTCATGGAGTTGTTTCCCTCTGAATACATTCACATCGGAGGAGACGAAGCGCCTAAAGTCAGATGGGATGCGTGCCCGAAATGCCAGCGTCGCATGGAAGA
>CAWVYB010000177.1:0-4982 GCA_963934215.1 uncultured Flavobacteriales bacterium
AACTTCTGTTGAGATGACATGACCTCACCGTAATTCAAAAAGACTTCAGGATGATTTTGACCATAACGCAGTCCAATGGCCTTGTCATACCATTCTTCTGTAGCCCCGGGATCCATCAACATTCGGAAACTTTCTCCGATCATGAAAGCAATCCGACCCTTCTCATCAATATCCTTCACCTTGGCGTAAGCCTTGATGTATTCTTGAGCGGAAACATGAAATCCACCTCTCGCATAAGCCGCGTCCGCCTCGGCTGTATAATTGGTTTGAGAGAAGGCCGTGCCTATCACGATGGTCATCAACAGAAAGGTGGTGCCAATCCGTGTGTAGAAAGCTTGCAGGAAGTTGCGCATTTATATACCGTTAAATCAGTCCCCGAATGTAAGGCACGAAGGTTAGAACTAAGAAATGTTCATCAGAAAAACACCTGCAAATTCGATTCAAATAAAAGAGGGGCCATTTCCAATTCAAGAAATGCCCCCTCTTCTGAATGCGACAAAAGCCTATAAAACCTGGCCCGCTCTAACGTGTAAACAACAATTCTGTGAATTTCGGCAAAGGCCATAATGCATCGTCCACAGTGACTTCCAATTGCGCACACGTAGCTCCCAACGCCTCCATGCTTGGGAACATCTTATCGGCGTAACCCTTGGCTTTCTCTGATGCAGATTCCAGTTTTTCCAAAGCATCATGGATTGAATCCAACTCCAACGATTCCCGATGAATTTGTTGAATTAAAGCGCCTGCTTGTTTGACCAATTCCAACTGAGCGCCGCCATATTTTGGGGTATCCTCTCCAAAGACCTCGTTCAAACTTTGGACATTTAACAGCAACTGACTTTGGTAATCTATCGCTGCTGGCAAAATGGTTCCTCGAGCCATTTGCAACAGAACGCGGGCCTCAATTTGAAGCTTCAAAATGTAATTCTCCAATTCCACTTCCACTCGAGCATGGACTTCTTCCTTCCGGAGAACTTGTTGCTTCTCAAAGAGTTGAATGACCTCTGGACGATTGAATACTTCCAATGCCTCCGGCGTGTTTTTCAAATTGGAAAGACCTCGTTTGGCAGCTTCGACAACCCATTCATCGGAATAGCCATTCCCTTCAAAACGGATCGCCTTGCTCTGTGTAATTAACTTCTGAAGTTCTTTGAGCAACGCATCATCCTTCTTTTCACCTTGATCTATTCGCTGATCGACAGCGACTTTAAATGACTCCAACTGTTCCGACACAATCGTATTCAACACAGTCATCGGCACAGCACAATTGGCCGTACTTCCCACTGCACGCAATTCAAATTTGTTACCTGTAAACGCAAACGTAGAGGTCCGGTTGCGGTCCGTGTTGTCAAGCAAAACCTCAGGGATTCGACCAATTTCTAACTTGAGTGCAGTCTTGTCTTCTGGAGTCAACTTCCCCGCCTTGATGCTGGTTTCCAATTCATCCAATAATTCGGACAATTGAGAACCGATGAAGGCACTAACAATAGCTGGAGGCGCTTCATTCCCTCCCAGTCGGTGGTCGTTTCCTGCTGACGCAAAGGATGCACGCACGATGTCCGCATGCGTATGCAAGGCGGCCAACGTGTTGATGAAGAACGTCAAGAAGCGCAAATTCGTTTTTGGATTGTTACCCGGCTTCAAGAGGTTTACTCCCGTATTCGTTCCAAGAGACCAGTTGTTGTGCTTACCGGAGCCGTTGAGCCCTGGGTATGGTTTTTCATGAAGAAGCACCCTGAAATCGTGCTTCCGAGCGACTTGCTCCATTACCTCCATCAGCAACAGATTGTGGTCATTGGCCAAGTTGGCTTCTTCAAACACAGGAGCACACTCAAACTGATTCGGCGCCACTTCATTGTGCCGTGTCGTTACCGGAATTCCCAACTTGTGGGATTCCAACTCAAATTCTTTCATGAAGGCACTTGCGCGTGCAGGTATGCTTCCGAAATAGTGATCGTCAAGCTGCTGCCCTTTCGCAGGAGGTGCGCCAAACAACGCCCGGCCCGTCAACTGCAAGTCAGGTCTTGCACCGTGGAGGGATTTATCGACAAGGAAATACTCCTGTTCCCATCCCAAAGTGGCCACCACCTTGGTGACATTCTTATCGAAGTACTGGCACACATCCGTTGCAGCCGAATCCACTCGTGCCAACGCCTTCAACAAAGGCATCTTATTGTCCAGTGCAAATCCTGTATAGCTGATGAAGATCGTCGGGATGCACAGAGTACTCTCCCAAACAAATGCTGGGGATGTTGGATCCCAGAGCGTGTAGCCCCTTGCTTCAAATGTATTTCGAATACCTCCGTTAGGAAACGAACTCGCATCCGGCTCTTGCTGCACCAAAAGAGAACCGTCGAATTTCTCGATTGCACGTCCATCTCCGGTTGGAGTAATGAAGCTATCATGCTTCTCTGCAGTGGCTCCGGTTAAAGGTTGAAACCAATGCGTGTAGTGCGTAGCTCCGCGTGAGATGGCCCATTCCTTCATAGCAGACGCCACTTGATCTGCAATAGAGCGACTGATCGATGTGTGGTTATCCATCGCATCGATAATACTCTCGCAAGCCTCATCCGTCAAGTACTCTCGCATCGTATGCAAATTGAATACGTTCTCACCGTAATACTGTGAAATCTTGTTCGACGGACGCTCCCGGTGCCGCGGAGTGCGTTCTAAAACATCCTCAAGGGCTTTTTGGCGAGAAATACTCATGAAAATCGGTTTTTTCTAATAATTTCACAAAGGTACCCCTAAATTTCAGGGGGGTCACTCCAGATTATTTAAGAAATTACCAACAAAATCAGTTTTTTTGACACAAAAAGGCCCAACAATCCAAAATAAAGTGCAACGTAGCTCGTTCACGTCAAGAAATCAAAGCATTGAATCACTTGCGGCTCACTTGAATCCACTGGGTCGTGTGTTGTCCCATCGCATCGGTGATTGTTAATGCGTAGGTACCCTGTGGACAATCCCTGAAAGACAGCACGAGCAATTCACCCGAACTCAGCCGTCTTGCTCCTTGATCAATCAATCTTCCCATGGGGTCACGCAAACTCCAGTTCGCCAACTGCCCTTCATTCCATCCATCAAGACGCACATTGAATTGTGCATCACTGGGGTTCGGAAACACCTGGAATCCGAACTGACGGTTCGAAACGAACTCCTCCACGCCAACCAGATTCGTTTGAAAGAAGAAAGCCTGTGAAATGGACTTGCCAAAGTCCGGCTCAAAATTGATGAAATTTCCACCCTGCACTTTTTTGACACGTGTAAACCCGCTGCCATCATTGTTGGCCCAAAAGCCTTGCCCGTCATCTCCCGAATCATAAATGGTCAATCGGTAGCAGCCTTGATTCAGAGACAGGGTATCTCGGAAGGTTGTATTGGCCTCTGCATAACCGCGTTCCCACACCACGTTGCCTGCGGCATCAGTCAACTCAATTGTTGTTTCACTCGGGACTAAATTCGTTTTGGTCCACACGATGATGCGGTTGTCATCCAAATCGGGGTAAGCCCACGTTGGAACACGATGAAATCGACTGGTCGTAGCATTGTTCCGAGGCTCTTGATCCAATTGATTATTGGGAGCATTGACCGCCACTTCAAAGATCAACTCTTCTTCGTTGTCTCCTTCAGAGAGAGACGGGTCGATGTAGGGCAAATCCACCACAGCCGACTCTAAAAACGCGAGTTCACCCGTCCATTGGAAGGTCGCCTCTTCTCCCCCTTGAATGCCATAATTGAATGTACAGCTCGTCAAGGGATCAGCGCCGTTGTTGCGAATGATGACTTGTGGCGACTCGCAAATTGGATTGAATCGGGACTGCAACTTGTTATCTGAAGGAGCCAAAACTTCCGAGATTTCGACGTCATGTTCCATATTGGCCTCGCCGTAAGCAACGACTTGGCCTTCAAAGCGATAGTTGCCATCGGGATCATACGTAATGTCATAATCCACAGCGAAAGGCTCACCCGCAGTCACAACAGAGGTCAATTCAAACTCTTTGGTATCCACGGGAGCGCCTGGACACCAGGCCGCACGGTCATAAATCCAAGTCCCTCCCTGCGGATATAAGGGATTGTCTGCACATTCTCGCATGACTTCCCATGTCCACTGAGTCTCTCCGTTTACTTTAATGGAATGGGCGTTGTAGCAAAACTCACCACAGTTGTTGCCCGATCCAAAACCGTGCCCACTTGCACGGGTTTTGAGTTTAAACATGGCTTCCCCGGAAACAGGAGTAAAGACATGATCCGTGACGTTTTCATCAAAGCTGTTCAAATTGTACTGCCCCTTCCAAAACGCTTCAATCCGCTTCACATCGCGAGCAGGAGTCCCTTCAATAAAGGCAAACCGAAGGTCCAAAAGCTCTTGCCAATTTCCAGCTTGTAGCTCTACACTATCGCGCAACATGTCCACAAAGTCGGTTACGTCAAACACCCATGTCCACCCTTCGTCGCCCAAAGTGAGTCCGATTCCGTACGGTGTGATATAACGTGCCAATTCATAGCGATCAATGACTTCAAATGACGGAGAAAAGTATTCCAGCGTGTCGTTGACAAGAATGACCGACGTTCCTTCAACGGGGTAAGTCGCCAACAGCTCTCCTGTTGACATGCGGGTTTCCATAACAGCATCGTGCGGCCAAGCGTAGTCCAACGCAGTCCAGTTGACATCATTCCCAAAGACAGCCCATTCAGATACACTGAGCGGAGGAATGGGAACTGTTCGGTCGACCACAATGGATTCATACGAAACAAGTGTCCCGCTCAACCACGTCATGACGGGCCGGGCCGCATCGGGCATTGCACCTTGACGCATAAAGGCATCAGAACCTCCATGCGCTACCCTTCCAGCGTTGCCATGAAAAAAGCCCGAGGCTCCAACACCATCAATTTGATACCCTCCTTCCGTTTCCCAATCAAAATACGCCTTGAGCTGATTGAATTGCGGATGCTCCTCTCCAGGAGTTTGATCCATCCAT
>CAWVYB010000178.1:0-4972 GCA_963934215.1 uncultured Flavobacteriales bacterium
TTCAATGCCGTTGCCAGGTTGACAGTGGAGGCGGAAGTATTCTCCCAACAGAGGAACCACACTTTAGCCGAAAAGAAATCCAGAACAATTGGAGGTTGGGATGCCAAGTCAAGGTCAAAGAGGACATGGAAATCCGTGTGCCTGAAGAGGTTTTTGGCATCAAGAAGTGGGAGTGCGAGGTGGTCTCCAACTACAATGTAGCTTCTTTTATTAAGGAATATGTAGTTCGACTTCCTGATGGAGAGCACTTGGAGTTTGAGGCAGGCGGGTACATTCAAATTGATGTGCCTGAGACGGTAGTCGATTTCAAAACCATGGACGTAACAGCGCATCCAGATCACCACAAGGACCCTAAGACGTTCCAAAACGAGTGGGACAAGTTTGGATTATGGGACTTGCAGATGAAGACTGATGAGCCGATTGTACGGGCCTATTCCATGGCAAATCATCCGGCTGAAGGAAACATTGTTATGTTGAATATTCGGATCGCTACTCCGCCTTGGGATCGTGCTAGAAATGCTTGGATGCAAGTCAATCCGGGTGTGTGTTCATCGTTTGTGTTCGGACAGAAACAGGGGGACAAAGTGACCATTTCTGGACCTTATGGAGAATTCTTCATCAAGGAGACTGGATCCGAAATGATTTACATCGGTGGTGGTGCTGGCATGGCGCCAATGCGTTCGCATTTGTTTCACCTTTTCCATACTGTAAAGACGGATCGTAAGGTGACGTTTTGGTACGGAGGTCGCTCCAAGCGCGAGTTGTTCTACTTGGATGATTTCAATAAAATCGCTTCGGAATTTCCCAACTTTGATTTCCATGTTGTGTTGTCAGAACCCTCTGACGAGGACGATTGGAAAGTCAAGACGGACGTTTCAGATGAAGGGGATGGCTTTTTGGGTTTCGTGCACAATGCCGTCATAGAGCACCAACTCAGTCACCACGATTCTCCAGAGGACATTGAATTTTATTTCTGTGGTCCACCGTTGATGAACCAAGCGGTTCTTAAGATGTGTGATGATTGGGGTGTCCCTGAAGAAAATGTCAGTTTTGATGATTTTGGAGGATAAAATGACCTTTTTTGCCCGTTTCAACAAGGCCTTCCTATTCGGGTGGGCCTTTGTTGTTGTTTGCGGCTGTGGGTCATCTGAAGAAAGGGTGATTGCCAAGCAGAACATCGTGCACCAAGGAGACACGCAGGGAACGACCTATGTTATCAAATACCACGGTGTAGACTCTGTTGATCAACGAGTCATAGACGAGGTTTTGGAACAAGTTGACATCGAGTTCAATTTATGGCGTCCCGACTCTCGCATCAATGCGGTGAATGCATTTAAGAGTGATCAATCAGTGTTCTCATTTGAGGATTCAAATCGTTTGTGGTCGGTTTTATGGGACAAGTGCTTGGAGATGCATGCTGCTTCAAAAGGAGCTTTCGACCCGACGGTTCATCCTTTGGTGGAATTGTGGGGGTTTGGATTGAAAAACAAGACCTCGGTTGCTCGAGAGGATGTTGAGAGAATTTTACCGCATGTCGGTATGACAACGGACAGAATTGACTTGGACGAAGTTGAAGAGGGCCGGATATACCAACGAACGCATGTGCGAAAGGGAGACCGTGAAACCTCCGTTGATTTCAATGCCATAGCCCAAGGACTGACCGTGGATTTACTTGGGGATGCGTTGGTGGAACATGGAGTTGCTGATTACATGATAGAAGTGGGAGGTGAAGTCAAGTGCATGGGAGTCCGCAACGATGGTCAGCCCTGGCGGATCGCAATCGATCGCCCAGTGGACTCAGCATGGGGTGAACGTCCTCTACAGGTGGTTGTGAACGTACAGGATGCGGCTATCTGTACCAGTGGGAACTACCGAAAATTTCATGAAGTCGATGGTGTAAAACGCTCACACACCATCAGTCCCTTTACGGGATACCCTGTAACGCACGCTTTGTTGAGTGTGACGGTTAAAGCAGTAGATGCCTCTACAGCTGACGCCTTGGCAACAGCTTGTATGGTTTGGGGTCCTGTTCGCGGAAGGTCCTTCATCAAGGAATACCGAGACAGTCATCCTGAGGAAGCGATTGAAGCTTACTTCATTTCAGCCGCAGAAAACGACACACACGTGTATTGGGAAACGGAAGGGTGGAATCAAGCGTTGCTCCCTGAAGATCAACTTTGAGAAGGTCCGTCTGCAGGGTTTTCACTCAAGCAGATATCTTGAGGGCGGGCTCCACAAACAGAACACGTCCCAGATTCGTCTTTCAGTAAAGGGTTCGAACTAGCGCACGTTCCTGCAAATTCGCCATCTTTCTTCACAAGAAGCTTGATGGATATCCCAGCAAAACCTAAACCAATTAAGCCGATAGCGAGTAAGACTACGTTCCATTCCATGGGGGTAAATTTAACGCTGGATTTTAAGTATATGCGGCGAAACACGAGGAATTGCCGTTAAAATTTCGTATTTTAAATGCTTAACCAGGGATCATGTGGCGTGCAGTTATTCGATGGGTGTTGATCATGGGCAGCATTTTGCCTGTTTCCATGTGGGCTCAATTCGAATCGTGTGCATGTCCACCCATCGGAGACCGGCCGTTGACGTATGTGAATGATGGGGAGGGGTTGGGCACAGGGACTGTGCATTGGACGTGCGATAGTATCTATGTTTTAACAGAGACCGTTTTTGTCAATGCGGGCGATGCATTGACCATTGACCCTGGGACGGTCATCATGGGGAGACAAGCGTTGGTGATTGACACGTTGACGTATACGTTGCCAAATGGCAATCCGTCGTTGCGTGAGGACTACATATTCAGTCAAGAGGCGGGGAGTTTAGTCGTTGCAGCAGGTGCGGAAATCCAAGCGGAAGGCACATCCAATTGTCCCATTGTTTTCACATACGAAGGGGATCTCATGGACGGAAGTTCGGGGTATGACCTCCGAGGAAAATGGGGAGGTTTGATTGTTTGTGGCCACGGCGCTTTGAATACATATGACGGTGATGATACAGTCGAGGGCATTGAAGATTGGTCAGGACAAAACAGGCATGTGTACGGCAATGGAACGGAACCTGATGGCTCTTCTGGAATTTTGAAATTCTTGAGCATTCGACATGCGTCCACTTCACGAGGTATCAGTCAATTTGGAAATGGCTTAGAGACCAATGCGTTCACATTGTGTGGTGTGGGAAGCGCCACTACGGTGGATTATATCGAAGCTGTAGCAAGCGGTGATGATGGTGTTCAAATTTTTGGAGGTACCGTGAATGTGCGCCATCTAGGCCTTGCGTTCAATGCAGAGGATGGTCTCGAATACGACCAGGGGTGGCAGGGAAACGGTCAATTCATTTTTGTCATTACGGATGAACTCAATGGCGCAGGAGAAATGGCGGGCGATTACGAAGGAGACGATTATGAAGAATTCGACGTGGACATGACGTTCATGCCATTTTCCAATCCGTTGCTCTACAATCAAACCTATGTCGGGCGGGGAGAAACGACGGCTATCAGACTGCACAACGGGGCGGGTGTGCGCCTGCACAACAGTTTGTTTCTCAATTTTGAACTTGGAATTGATTTTGAAGATGAAGATCCATGTGATGCGTGGGAACTTTTGTTGTTTGGAGAAACGCTTATTGAAAACAATCGATTTTGGAGCATCGGAGATAGCTCAGCCCTATCTGAAATGATCTTGTACAATGAAGGGTTTGTTTGGAATGGACAAGAAGAGGTTGAAGCCCACTTTTTAGAGAACAACAATGCTGCAGCGGACCCGGGCTGTGATTTTGTATTTGCAACGGAATCAGGGTTTGTGATTGACCCCATTGATTTAACTCCATTACAGGACTCGTTGATCATCGATGATGTTTACTTGCCATCCATTGATTGGTTTGTTCCAGTCAATTACATCGGTGCGTTTTCACACGACCAATCCAATTGGCTCACGTGTTGGACCTACATGGAACAGCTTGGTTTGTTTGGTCAATGGAATACTCCGGAAGGAACCGTAGGGGGTTGCACGTATGCATTTGCGTGTAATTACAACCCCGACGCAGCAATTGACGATGGCTCATGCGAAGTGGAATCATGTGCCGGTTGTACGTGGTCAAACGCCTCCAATTATGATCCGGAAGCGGTGTGGGATGATGGGTCTTGCGAGCTCATATCACCAAACGCATGCCCTGAAGATATCAATGCTGATGGAGAGGTGACATCGACGGATTTGCTGATGTTTTTGGCGGCATACGGCATGGTCTGCCCATGATGGGCCGAGTGCCAATTGTCGTCATGAACCTATAGGGGCTTAGTTGGAGGCAACGGGACTCCAAACCACCCCTATGAAAGGACTGTCGGCGCGCAATCGAAAAGAGCGCAGCCCCAGCTCAATACCCCAAGATCGTGTTAGCGCGTGTTGAAGTGCAGTATGCAAGTGACGTGTCCCCAATTCGGAATCTGTATGACTCATCATCCAGCCCTGCATCAGTGTCAGCGCTGTGCGGCCGTAATGACATCGCGCTCCAATGAGAACAGCTGTCTGAATCCTCTTAGATGGATTGGATGAGGCGTCAGGTTCTCCGTTGATTCGCAAACTTTGGTTCAAGCCGAGGTCAATAGCTGCCGCCGCGCTCCAGTTGTGCTCTTTTTGATGCCGATAATGAACGGTGTTCATCCAAGTACTCGTGGGGTGAAGGACTCCCCCTGGTAACCCAATATCGCGAACCCCCACCCGGACCGTCGTCTCGTATTGCCATCCTTGATTGACCCATTTTTCGGGCAAACGGTCAAGTTTTTTGAGTGCCGGTTGGTAGCGGTCTTTAGAAGGAATAACGGAGAGGTGGACTCCGATCAGATTGATTCCGAGATTGGGGAGTGCCACGGCACCATTGCTAAAGTGGGTAAGCCCACCAGCAAACTGCAGGCGTCCGAAATGACGGATGTCCCAGTGGTATCCAATGATTGCCCTCAAGGCGGCAT
>CAWVYB010000179.1:0-4956 GCA_963934215.1 uncultured Flavobacteriales bacterium
CCCGGCAATGTGGTGAAGCGTCTGTTATGGATTTGCTTCTCCGGACTCTTCTTCCAAACCTGGATTCCATGGCCATCGAAATTGAAATCCACCCTCCTCCGTGGCTTCGGCGCACGAATCGGCAAGGGCTTGGTCCTCAAACCTCGGGTGACCATCAAATATCCCTGGAAGTTGCGAATCGGCGATCATGCTTGGATTGGGGAGAACGTTTGGATTGACAACCTCGCAGAAGTCACCGTCGGTAGTCACGTCTGTATTTCTCAGGGTGCTCTCTTGCTCTGCGGGAATCACAACTTCAAAACACCCACTTTCGACCTCATCACACGTCCAATCACCTTGGAAGATGGGGTTTGGATTGGGGCCAAATCTGCCATCGCATCGGGTGTCACTTGTGGTTCCCACAGTGTCCTCGCCCTCGGCAGTGTCGCTACGAAAGACCTCGAAGCCTGGACCGTTTATCAAGGCAATCCGGCCACCGCGAAAAAACCTCGACCGACGAACTCATGACCGCCCATAACCCCAATGGAATGGATCGCTTTCCAATGAACACATAACGTTAACCACGTGGCCTCCAACTCCGATTCCATACTGTCCATCGTCAAGCGGGTTTACCGGCTGCTCAATCCTCGTGAGCGCAAACGCTCGGTGTTTCTCCTGCTAAGCATCTTTGCGAACAGCATCGTGGAAATCCTTGGCCTCGCTATCATCGTTCCCGTCATTGGCCTCGTCGTTCAACCTGAAACAATTCAGACGAACGCCACCCTCCTCACCGCATTCAATGCAGCCTCCACCATCGGCATCGACACCCCTTCCCGCTTCCTGATTGCCTTGTGTTCCCTGATGATCGGCGCGTTTCTATTCAAGGCATTCTTCGGTCTTGCGGTCAACCTCTTCCAGACCCGTTTCTCCTTTACGGTTGCGCATCGCTTGTCAGGTCAAATTTGGTCCCACCACTTCTCCCAATCCCTCGAGCGCATGCGCTCCACCGACTCAGGACGCATCCTTTCTGAAATCAATGGGTGGCCCATCCTGTTCGCCAATGTCTTTATGGTCGGCGGTCTCCTCATTCTCACAGAAATAAGTGTGATCGCTCTCATCGCCACAGGCCTGCTCTTTTACAACCCCCTCGTTTTTGTCAGCATCGCAGGACTTCTGACCATCGGAGCCGTCATCATTCGCAAAGTCACAAAACGACGCCTCGGCGTCTATAGCGACATCCGCCAGCGGATTGAACCCCACACAAACACCCTCATCACAAACGCCATTCGTGGTTTTTTGGAGATCATCACCTTCGGCGCTTCTGACGCTGTGCGCGATGCCTACCTCAAGGACCGCTGGACCATCTTTCGCATTCAAAGTAACACGGGCGTCCTCAACCTCGCTCCCGCAAAACTCTACGAAGTTCTGGCAGTCATCGCCGTTGCTGGTTCCATCATCATCGCCCTGCTCCAAGGCACACCAGAAGCCGGGTTTTTGCAACTACTGACCTTAATGGCCATTAGCGCCTATCGCATCATGCCCTCGATGAGCAGACTCAATAGCGTTGTGATCAACATGAGGTCGCAACGGCACGTTCTGGAAACCATGGAAGTGGGAACGCAAATGCATGCCCGCCATTCTCCATCCAACCTTTACGCTGTAGACGTTCAAAAGCGGAACATTGACATCCGTCTCAATGACATTACGTTGTCCTACGAAGCCCTTCAAGCGCCGGTGATCGAACAACTTCAATACACTTTCTCAGCAGGCAAATTGCACGGTATCGTCGGGCCGTCTGGATCGGGTAAAAGCACCCTGATCAGCTCCTTGCTTGGCTTGCACAAGGCAGAAAGCGGACAGGTACAAGTGCTCGCAGACCACGAAGACGCTCAAATTCTGGGCACGGATATCGACCTGCACAATTGGATCCTAAACGTCGGGTACCTCAGCCAGCAGCCATTCTTGTTCACAGGAACGGTACGCGATAACCTCACCTTGCGGGTCCCTGGCGCCACCATCAACGAAGCTCTTGTGAGTCGATTGATTCAACAACTGAGCCTCGAAGAATGCTTGGGCACTCACCCCTTGGACTTTCAGCTCCACGAAGGAGGAAGCAACCTGAGCGGCGGGCAGCAGCAAAGACTTGCGCTGCTTCGGGCCTTGCAAGTGCAGCGTCCCGTCCTCATCCTCGACGAGGCCACCAGTGCCCTTGATCACACGTTGCGCGATGTCGTGTTCGATTTGCTTCGCGAGCGCGCCGATGCAGGGTGCAACGTCATCCTCGTAACGCATGACACAGCGCTGGCAGACAGATGCGATGATGTATTGGATTTGGGGACACCCACGAAAGCCATTCCATCGTGAGTCAAACCGGGCATCGCATCGTTTTCCTTTATTCTGAGCTTGCCGGGTACTTCTTGGCATGCGCAGAAGCCTTGGGAAATCACCCCAGTATTGATTCAGTGGATATCGTGCACTGGCCACCCCATCCTGAAGCGCCTTTTCAATTCGCTTCCACTGCGCAATACACGCTTCATCCAAAGAAGGACTACGACCGTGATAAACTGAAAAAACTTTTGGCCCAGATCAAGCCCACTGTTGTGGTCTGCTCCGGTTGGATGGATTCAGACTACAACGCCATGGCCAAAGCATACTGCAAACTCATCCCTGTGGTGCTCACGCTCGACAACTGGTGGACGGGTAGCACTCGGCAATGGTTGGCTGTGCTGACCTCGCCGCTTTTCATCCAACGACGATTCAACCGCGCCTGGGTGCCCGGAGATCCTCAGAAGCCTTTTGCTCAAAAGCTCGGCTTCCGCGGCAATTTTCTTGCCACAGGATTTTACTGCGCGGACCCGAGAACATTCGAAAAAGTCTATGCATCACGTCAAATCACATCTCCATCAAAAAAAATCCTCTACATCGGACGGTACCTGGAAATCAAAGGCATCAAGAAATTGTGGTCGGTTTTTGCCCGACTCTCGGATGAGTTTCCAGAATGGGAACTGCATTGCATCGGAACCGGCGACCTCTGGGAGGAGCGCATGCTTCATCCCAAAATCGTTCACCACGGTTTCAAGCAACCGGATGAATTGGCGCCACACCTTGAAGATGCCGCGTGTTTTGTCATGCCCAGTGAGAGGGAGCCGTGGGGCGTGGTATTGCACGAGATGGCGATTGCGGGACTTCCCTTGCTGGTTTCGGACCAGGTGGGTGCGGCAACGCGGTTCATTGAATCCGGTAAGAATGGATTTTCTTTTGAGATCAATGGATTGGAATCGGCACTGCGTAGGTTCCTTTCACTTCCATCATCAAAGCCACTAGAAATGGGCGAACATAGCAATCTGTTGGGAGCAAAAGATCATCCTGATGTATGGCGGGAGACCCTATCGAAGCTCATTGCACCATGAAAATCCTGTTTTACAGCCCGCATCCCAATTTGACAGTGTCAGCCCCAACCGGATATGGCACGCACATGCGTGAAATGATTAGGGCGTTTAAGGAACTCGGTCATGAGGTGGGGTTTTACATCGCCGGGGAAGAAAGTTCACAAGGTACAGTTGCAATTGAACGGGCTGAAAAAGAGACACAACTGGCAGCACCAGGTATCATAAAGCAACTCATGCCCAAGATTTTCTGGGAAACTTTGCGCGATTTCAATTTAATTCGAATTGATCAGCAAAGATTCAGACGCTTAAAGGAAATATGCTCCGTTTTTCAGCCTGATGCCATCTATGAGCGAAGCCACTATGGTATGACTTCCGGAGTTCGAGTAGCCAAATTATTGGGCATCCACCACATTCTCGAAGTCAACAGTCCTAACGTTCATGAAAGAATTGAACTCAGCGGTCCTTCATTCCTGTCCAATCGCGCACTAAAAAAAGACCTCTGGGTATTAGCAAACAGCAATCATGTTTTGACCGTAAGTACCCGGCTCGCCGAGATGCTCCACATTCCCGAAATCGCAGCGGATTGGCATGTTACCCCCAACGCAATTCGACCTGGACAAGAGAACGAATCAACGCAAAAGCGGACAAGGAAGGAATTCGGAATTCCTGACAATACCACTCTCGTTGGTTTTGTAGGATCCATCTTCCCATGGCACGGCGTGGATTTGCTTATTGATGCGATCTCTAACTTGAAAAATAGAGGAGTTCATGCGACAGCTCTCATCGTAGGAGATGGTGTCACCCGAAAACTCCTCGAGCAAAAAGTCGCTGACCAAGGCATTATGGACAGAATCTATTGGACTGGCTCCGTACCGAGTTCTGAAACCTACCGCCTCAGCGAATTATGCGATGCCTTGATCATGCCGAAATCCAATGAATATGGCTCGCCCGTGAAGCTTTTCGAGTACGCCATGAGTCGTGTGCCTGTCATTGCCCCAACGACATCCCCTGTGCTCGAAATCATGGAGAATCGTGTACACGGACTTCTCGTTGAAGCAGAAGTTGAAGCCATTGCCAATGCAATCTTGGAAATCACGGACAAGCCCCTTGGGAATGCGCTTGCGGAGAATTGGAGGAGTCGCGTTCTAAGCGGACACACTTGGCAAAACAATGCTAGAACAGCTCTCAAAGAGCTACAATTTGAACCAAGTCAGCCATGACGTTTGAGGAGAAAAAGTCTGGTGATCAGGATACAACACCGCTGAATACAGAGCAGCAAGCCACCGTAATCATCCCCTGCTTCAATGTCGAAGCCTACATAATTGATTGCCTCGATTCCGTTGAACTGCAAGGCGAAAGCGTCTACCATACATTTATTGTAGACAACAACTGCACAGATAATACGATTGCAATGGTCCGCGAATGGCAGAAGGCGCATCCGGCTTTTTCCCTCACAATCGCCAAGGAAACGACGCCTGGGGCACCTGCAGCACGCAATCATCCTTTAGCATTGGTAAAAACAAATTGGGTGCAATTCCTTGATGCGGATGATGTGCTTTTGGCAAATAAGATCTCAGACCAAATCAAA
>CAWVYB010000180.1:0-4856 GCA_963934215.1 uncultured Flavobacteriales bacterium
AGTTCCTCTGCTTTCGGTCGGGGCTTGACCTTGCGATTCGAGGGCTTGTGATTCACCTGCTGAGGATGTTGTCGATTGCGCTGTTCTAACGAACTTCGCAGCATGACCTCATCGACGGAAAACAAGGCGCCTTGGACGGCGAAACCCTCTGAAATTCACGGTTGGCAGGCGGGCAATCGCCTTCAAATCATCGCCGGTCCGTGTGCCATTGAAAGCAAAGCTCTCGCGGTACAAGTCGCTGAGACGGTCGGTGAAATGTGCGATCGTTTGGATTTGCCTTTCATTTTCAAAGGGTCCTACCGAAAGGCCAATCGTTCGCGTTTGGATAGCTTCACGGGCATAGGTGATGACGAGGCGTTATCCATCTTATCGGAGGTCGGAGCTTCCATGGGAGTGCGCACAACCACCGACATCCACGCAGCGGATGAAGCAGCGAAAGCTGCAGCTCACGTCGATGTCCTTCAAATTCCAGCTTTTCTCTGCCGACAGACTGATTTGCTTGTAGCCGCGGCCGAAACAGGAAAGGTGGTCAACATCAAAAAGGGCCAGTTCCTGTCGCCCGAGTCCATGAAATTCGCCGTTCAGAAAGTACAAGAATCCGGTAACGGACAGGTGTGGCTCACTGAACGTGGTACGATGATGGGCTACCAAGATTTGGTCGTGGATATGCGCAGTTTCCCTGCGATGCGAAAGTACGGACCGGTCATCGCCGACATCACGCACAGCCTGCAACAACCCAATCAAACCGCAGGAGTGACCGGTGGTCGCCCCGAATTGATTGCGACCATTGGCAAGGCTTCCATTGCTGCCGGAGCTGATGGCATTTTCATAGAAACCCATCCAGATCCTGCTTCAGCGCTTTCTGATGGCGCCAATATGCTGCAACTCGATGCTTTGGAGCCGTTGTTGATTCAATTGAAGCGGGTGTATGAAGCAGTGCAAGACTGATATGCAACGATTCGCAGTGCTCATGGGGTGTTGGGTGTGTGCTCTTGCGAGTTTCGCTCAAGATGTGGACTCGGTTTTGATGCATGTTTTTGGGGGGCCTCAGGACGATCGCGGTGCGCGAATTACCCTGCTGGAAGGAGGAGATCTCTTGCTCACAGGAACAACCAACAGTACGACAGCTTCTGAAAACCATGCGTGGATCCTTCGCGTGGACTCCAATGCCCAGACCATTTGGAGCACGACAGTGGAGGACGAGCCGCTGTTGCAAGCGGTGGACGCCATCGAGCACACCAATGGATCGCTGACCATTTTAGGAATGCGGTATGCCAATGCTGCTGATGGCTATGATTGGGGATGGTATCATCTGTCTTCTGATGGAGCGCTCATCGGCACCACCACCTGGGGTTCGTCGTCATGGGATTTGCCAGTGCGGTGTTGGAATCGCAACGATACTATTTGGACCTTGGGCACTTCCTATGCTACCGGAAATGGAGACATCCGTTGGATGCAGCATGGAGAAGAAGCGGACGCTTGGTCCAATGTGAACAGCGGACTTATCCATGCGACTGCGGTCGAAGAAGTGGTCGTGGACGGCGTGTGGACCGGAGACACGTTGGTGGTCGCTTCCACCTTGATTTCTGCTGCAAACCGGGTGCGTGTGGACGCCTTCAAGCCGGGCACAGACGAGCTTTTATGGACGTATGAGTCAAGCTGGGAAGAACCCACCGAGGCTGTGGCAATGGACGCCAGTGAATCGGGCGTGCTTTTGCTGATGAATGTGGTGACGGCGGATGGTGACCGCCTAGCCTTTGCTCATTTCGCCTGGGACGGCACGCTGTTGTTGGAAAACATCCCGGGTTCCGGATTTGACATCCAAGGAAGGAGCATCCACTGGTACAGTCCTACCGATTTTGCGACGGTCGCTTGGACGGAACAACTGGGATTGGGAGGAGAAGAGGTGTTGTTCTCAAGATGGTCGAGCAACGGAGGTTTTTGGCAGGGAGGTCCTTCTTTTGGTTCGCCTGGGGATGACGCTGTTCAACACATGGAACAGGATGCTTCGGGAAGACTCTGGTTTTTGGGGCGAACAGATGGTTATTCCAATGGACGGGATGATTTTTATTTGCTGGGATTGACGGACCCCGATGTGGGTGGTTATGTTTTTGATGAAGAAATTTTCGTGGGAGACTCAGTGCTGACGATTCCAGATGCAATACGGACACAGGCGTTGCGCATTGCGCCCAACCCGGCAAGGCAGTGGGCCGAGGTGATTGGGTGGAATGCACGGGATGCTTGGATGCTGGTGGATTTCTCCGGTCGGTCCGTACGGACAGGTATGGGGTCTCAGGTGTCTGTTGAAGGACTGCCGCCAGGGACCTATTATTGGATCGGACAGGTCTCTGGAACGGCCAAATCGATGCGCGCCATTCCAATTCAAGTCGTCCGATGACGACTTCTGCCAGCTTTGGCATCAATCTTGACATCGTGAGTTCATGAAGTTTGATTCCCTGTTGTTTCCCCTGTTACTCTGGACGGCTGTGCTGCTGCTGGCCTGTCAATCCAATGAACCGCTTGGGTCATCTGCTGAACGTCTGGATTCCCCTTGTCCAGCGCGTTTGATTGAATTGGATACCCTTTTTCAGCAAGCCGTGTTGCCAGGAAGAGCCTCCAACCTCATCAAACAACGGATGTATTGGTTGGAAGGTTCCCTCGCCAATGAGTCAGTCGACGAGTCGACTGATTGGGCCTTAGCGGTGGATTCCGTGTTGATTCCCATGCGTGTGCGAACACTACAAGACGGACGCTTGCGGTGGTCGGGATCACGGTCATTTTACGCGCCCGTCACAAAGAGCATGTCTGCAATGGAAGAATCCGTTTTGGAATCACATGTGTGGGATTTACAAGGGCGTGCTTTACTCGTGGCGCGCTCAGAATCCGATTGTTGGTCGGCCTTCCCCGCAGCGTGGCTTGTTATGGAAACCATCGCTGCCCCTTAAATGAGCGGACGGATTAAATCCGGTAATGCTGAGACCCAAACGCTTCACCAATGCCAGTTTGGCAATATTGACGTAAGCTTTCTAAATACTTTGCCCAGCTGTAGTTCATGTTGGCATACATGTCATCTTGAACATCAAAGCCGTGATGTGCAAATCGGACCCGGGTTTTGCCGTCATTCTCATCCAAGTCAAATCGAAAGGTGTGGCCGACCATCGGTAAGCTGGATGCAACGCACTCCCATTCCAAGCATTCACCTGGAACATACCTTTTGATGGCCGCTGTAACCTGCATGCTGCCGTAATGGAAGGTCACGTGTTCACCCTCTTGGGCATTCCCGTTCTCTGTTTTTGTATACCAAGCACTCAATCCTTCTTGTGATGTCAGGGCATTGAAAACGTCAAGCGTAGACGTATTAATGTGAAATAAGTGGCAAATTGGAATCATGGGAAGCGGGTTAAAATGAAACACTAAACTCCACCAATTCACCGCATAATGCAAGTGGATAGTGTAGAATGGGTTTCGATCTTTCTCCTCCTTATAGAATTTGAGTAAGTTTGTCAATCTTTCGAAAGAAATCACGTGAACGTATTTAGTGCCACTTGAATCAGACGTTTGCTTAACGTGGAGTTGATTTAGGTGTGTCCGTGGTGTTTTAAAGGAGGCCCTCGATGATGTTTATAGATTAATATTTAGATTATTTGAAACACGCTTTATGATGAAGAAACTTTCACTTTTACTCTTCTCTTTTTTTCTTTTGACTGCTGGAGAAGCCAACGCTCAAAATGCCAGTCAGTATACCGAGAGGTATATTGAATCCCACTTTGGTGTCACGGCGGTCAATTCCATAGCTTCGGGCTTCCCAGGAATGTCATTTTTATTCGGTCAGCGAAAATTCCGTTCGGAAAACACCTATTTCGAAAGCCAGGTGGGGCTTGCCTTACCGAGTCTAGTTACGGCTAAAGTTGGCTGGGGACGAGTGAATCTGGAAACCCAAAAAACAACGACGGTTGGTATTCGTATTTGGCCGACTCACTTTTATGTCGAACGAGGTATTCCGACGTCAAGGTGCTTTAATGAGGTAAAGCCAAGAGTAAAAAGACGACTTGAGCGGCGGGGTAAAGATGAAGCTGATTTGTTGTGTGGTCAGTGGAACTTTTCGGCGGAAGTCTCTCCGTTTGGTGACGCTGATGGATTAAGTCTAGGGTCATTTCTAATCTTAGGTTTTAGCTACCGCATATATTTTTCTGAGTAGGCGTTGTAAACTGTAGTCGTCCTCATCATCCATTGCGTTCTGTGGGTATCCAACGGGGTGTAATTCAATAATTTAAAAAGGCCTTTACTTGTCGCTGCGACTTTGCATGGCGAGGCTTTGAAAGTCTTGGTTGAATAGGGGGATTCAAGTATATTTGTAAATGCTTCAAAAATGAAGCTTCAACGGGGGATTAGCTCAGTTGGCTAGAGCGCTTGCATGGCATGCAAGAGGTCATCGGTTCGACTCCGATATTCTCCACAAATCAACGGCACGCCAGAAAGGTGTGCCGTTTTTGTTTGGAAGGGAGCGATGCAGCGATGATGTTGGTAAGGCATTGTCTGCGTTTATTCAACGCGTCAGGCGCTTGGCAACGTAGAGAACATCGTTTGTATCCTTGCAGTGTCTTGAATAAACACACCGATTCACATGCAACCCATCCGATTCTCTATCCTCGGCCTGATCTTGATTTTATTCGTGTCGTGCGGAGAACAAGCTTCCATAGAAAGTTCCACCACAGGACCAGAATCCACCGAGTTGAGCGCCTTGGCCGATGAGGTCCGTTCTGAAACGCTGCGGAGCTGGAAGGCCTATAAAACCTATGCTTGGGGGCACGATGTGTTGGCACCCATCTCACGCACACACCGGGATTGGTATTCCG
>CAWVYB010000181.1:0-4828 GCA_963934215.1 uncultured Flavobacteriales bacterium
CGTATCGAATTTTGCGCTTGTGCGGCGGAGATATGGGCTTTACTTCAGCCATCACGTATGATTTTGAGGTGTATTCTGCAGCTCAAGATCTTTGGTTGGAAGTCTCTTCCGTTTCCAATTTCGAAACGTATCAAGCGAATCGACTGAAATGTCGCTTCAAGGGAAGCGACGGCAAAACGCAACTCGTGCACACTTTAAACGGCTCTGCGCTGGCTTTACCACGTATTGTTGCCGCTATGCTTGAGAATCATCAAGACGAAAATGGCATTCGCATTCCAAAAGCGCTGCAGGGATATTGTGGATTTGAACGAATTGACTAACGGTCGTTGCTATCTTCATCCCATGAATGAAGCCCTGACCACTCGGCACTCCGTTTTTAACGTGTTCGGTACCATCGCTTGTTTCTTAGGGCTGGCTCTGCTCGGTTGCCAGTCTCCGCATCCGCATCAAGCCGCACTTGATCAACTCCATGAGCTCCACGAATCGGTGGCGGTGGCTTACGAGGAACTGCAGTCCTTGCCCGCGGACTCCGTTCTCGCCTCGGCACGCTGGGCAAGTGTGAACCTTCATGAGTTGGAGCTGCTCATGTCCGATGGCCACATTGAGATCACCAAAGCTGAAGGAGCCATCGTCTCTGAAGTGTCTCGGGCTAGACGACTCCTTAAGGATCACGAGAGTCGGCGCAATCGCCTCACTCAAAATACCGAACGCACCCAATTGCAACTCAACTTGCTGGCTGAAGCCATCGCTCAGAATGCGACAGTAGACGGTTCGGGCACCCCCATAGACTCCAGCTACATTGAACAGCAAGTCGCAATTGAAACACGCATCGCTCGAGAATTGATCAAAGCGCTAGAGGAAACGATCAATTTGGCGCAACGCGGTGTTGTAGTGGCTCAAGGAGCCCGCGCCGACAACGATAGCCTGCAGGTCGTTTTACGTGCACGACTTGCCCGTTATATCCTTGAAGGAGCTAACACGTCCATTCCTGAAGATTCATGAACAAGACCTGGATGCTTGCTATGGTATTGGCCCTCCCGTTGGGAACTGCAGCTCAATCGGATTTTGAACTGGCGGAGTTCTACTACAACGAAGGCTCTTACGAACAAGCTAAGCTCTACCTCGAGCAACTTTGGAAAAAGAACAAGACCAAAAAGGTCTACGACATGTACTACGCGTCGTTGTTGGCAATCAATGATTTCGAACGCGCCGAAAAACTCGTCAAGAGTCGCATGCGTAACAAAAACACGCGCGCAACTGCTTACGTGGAATTGGGACAGCTTTACCTGCACTTTGATCGCGAATCCGATGCTCGCCTCGCTTTTGATGAGGCATTGAGCCGCTTGGAGCCCGGGAAAAACAAAGCCCTTTCGCTCGCCAATGCCTTCTTGGGGTTGAATGAGCTTGATTTGGCCCTTGAGGTCTATGTCAAGGCGCAAGCGATGGGGACCCGTGACCTGGAATACCAACTGGTCGATTTGCAAGGGCGTAGAGGAGACTATCCGGGAATGATTGATGCAGCGGTCGCCTTGCTTCATTTGAAGCCTACTTACATCCGCAATATCCAAAACAGCTTCAGCCGGAATTTGAGGATTCAGGACAATCCAGAATTGGGAGAGTTGCTTCGAACAAAACTCCTGGGTGCAGCGCGTGCATTTCCGGAGGATCCGATCTTCGCCGAATTGCTCGTGTGGTATTTCAACCAAAGCAAGGATTTTGCCAATGCTTTCATTCATGCCAAGTCCTTGGATTTGCGTTACAAAGAATCTGGAGAGCGGCTGATAGAACTCGCTCAAACGGCGAGCAAAAACGGAGATGCATCAACCGCTGCAGCATGCTATCAGTTCGTCGCCTCCAAAGGGTCGGACAATCCCTATTTCTTTACGGCGCGTTGCCAATCACTGCGGGTGCTTATGGACCCCTTGCTCAAAGCTACGCCCCCTCCGATGGAGGCCATTGCGGAATTGGCAGAACGCTATCGATCCACGTTGCGCGATCTCGGAATCCGAACGGAAACGGCAACACTGGCCAAAGAATTGGCCCATGTGGAATCGTTCTACCTGCGAGACCCTGAGTCCGCTGTGGTGCGCTTAGAATCCGTCTTGGCGATTCCCGGCTTGTACAACCGAACCGCTGCAATGTGCAAGTTAGAGTTGGGTGATGTCTTGGTATTTACCGACGCCATCTGGGACGCGTCCTTGCTTTTCTCTCAAGTAGAGCTCGACTTCAAGGACGACCCGTTGGGGCATGAAGCCAAATTCCGGAATGCCCGGATTAGTTATTTCGCCGGCGACTTTGATTGGGCGCAGTCCCAATTGGACGCCCTGAAGGCATCCACATCAAAACTCATCTCCAACGATGCCATTGACTTGTCGCTGTTGATCACGGACAACTACGCCATGGACACCATCGTCGAACCAATGTGGCTTTACGCACAAGCTGATCTTCTGGCGTCTCAACATCGCTATGACGACGCGCGGATTAAGCTGGACTCTCTCGTAACCACATGGCCAGGCCATGCCCTGGAAGACGAGGTGTTGATGCAGCTCGCTGAAATGGCGTTGTCCGAAAACCAAGTGGATACCGCAGTGGTGCTCTTACAAGAAATTGTAGACCTTCATTTCGATGATATCCTCGCGGACGACGCCTTGTTCCGACTTGCCGTATTGCGTGAAGAGTGGTTCAAAGAACCTGAAGCCGCCCTGCCCCTCTACGAACAGCTCTTGTTCGAGTTTCCTGGGAGTTTGCACGCCGTTGAAGCCCGTCGCCGCTTCCGTTTGTTGCGTGGTGAGGACAGCCAAGGATAATACCTTGTATGATCGAGCTGAGAACGAAGCATACCTCTGCAGCAAAGCAACCGATGTGAACGAAAGTGAACTGGATACAACCGCAACAGAATCCGAATGGAGCATCGCTCCGCATCCGACACCCGAGCGTTTCTCATTGAGGAACTCCTTGCCTTCAGCCCCATCACCATTTTCATTTTCCAGCCACGTGAGGCCTTGAAAGGCACTTGCTGCATCAGGCCGCTTGATGGCGTTCATTGGGCAGTGTATTGTCCTGTATTGGCACAAGCCATATATCTCCCAGACTCGAATTCTTGGACATAAAAAAAGGGCCCCCCATTATGGGGAGCCCTCCTTTATAGTCGCTCTGGGTGTTAGTTACACAACTCACCGTAGTAAGCGAGGAGAATCAACAAGTCGGCTGTTCCAATGATACCGTCTTCATTGAGATCTTCAGCTCCTCCATTGGGGGAGTTTGCAATCTCAACTGGATCCTGAACCCCATAGAGGCTCAAAATCGCGAGGAGGTCATTGGTTCCAACTGCGTTGTCACCGGTTACATCACCTGGACATTCGCGGAATGCCATCTGGTGAAATCCTTGAGTCAAGAAGATGTTTCCATCGTCAAGGGTCGTAGTGAATACTTGGCCGATGCTTCCATCGATTTCTCCAAGTACGTCTCCTATTGCGTCAACTTCTCCCGTGTGATAACCAGAGGTAATCGCTTGGCGCTCCATAGAGACTTGCGCCGTTGCTTCTTGGTTAATCATCGAGAGACCCCCGAGAACAAACAAGGTATAAAAGAGCTTTTTCATAATTACTCGTTTTTTTGGGGGTTATACTTATTACTCGGTAAAGTCAGATGCAGTCGCAGGAACGTTACTCGAATCAAGGTAGAATCGGAACGTCAAACCAGAGTTATGACCGTTACCAGCAGCATCGAACAATACCAAGCTGCAAGAAACATAGCCATCAACCTGAGCACCAGCTAAAGTACTGATGTGATCGTATCCGATTTTAAAGGAAGCTTCACTTGAATCAGCACCCCACAACCAGTCAGTCGTTGGGTTAGTGAACAAGTCAGTCTCCAATCCTCGAGCCATAAGCTTAGCACCAGTTACATCTCCAACTTGAAGCTTAGAGCCACTCAATTCGATAACATAGTTCCAGTTATCAGTCTGGCCCACCGCATACAACAGAAGATCGCCATTGATGTAATAGATAACATCGCCAATGTGAGTTGACTGGATGGCATCATATGAATATGCTTCTGGAGCGTATACAGCATTCAGCACTGCATTATCAACATACTGCTTATTCGCCATGTGGTTGTTGTCCGTTGGAGCATCATCAGAAGTGATGTTTCCTCCCACAGTCAATCCACCGAGGATAGACATGTCACCATTTAAGACCATGCTCTCTTGTACAACCAATCGTGGAGTCGACAATGTTGTCGAAGAGAGACCAGTTGAAAAAGCATCATCACTTGTAGTGATCGTCACGGCCGCAGCACCCTCAGAGTTATAGACTGTAAAGACTTCTCCACTACCACCATCGGTATTGAAAGAAGACGTTTCAGACACGTCCAATGTACCATCGATGTCAGTGTTGTCCAAGTTGGATACACCGTCAACAGCAAGGTCCATGTCCATGAAGACATTGGCGTTGAAGTCTGATTGGCCATCAACTTCCAACGTAGCATCCATAGTAACTGCTTCGTCAACATTCAATGTGCCTTCAACAGTAGTCATAGCTCCTGGTGAAGCTACAGTTACTGTTCCGCCAGCTGTTGCTAGAGAAGTTTCTCCAGATGAATCGAATGTGCTAACTGATGTGTCACCGGTTACATCCAATGTACCTGCAATGGTTGTGTTACCAGTTGCAGCAGCAACAGTAAACTTATCAGTGTTTACACTGAAGTCACCTTCAACATCTGCTGTACCATTCAAATCAGAGTTAGCGTTCACTGTGAGATCACCTTCTGAAGTAGTAGTCCCAGCAATCGCAGTGTTACCTGAAGCAGCTGTTACAACAAACTTGTC
>CAWVYB010000182.1:0-4721 GCA_963934215.1 uncultured Flavobacteriales bacterium
ATGGTATGGTAGTGGTGACGAGACAGCCTCCTCTTTGACTGGTTTCAATGGATAGTTTGCCGTGGTGCATGTCAATAATTTGGTTGGCTAAGTACAAACCGAGACCAGTCCCTTCAATGTTGCTTTGGCTTTCAACCCGTTTGAATTGCTGCAACACGTGTTTTCGCATTGCCGCTGGAATGCCTGAGCCTCCATCATCGATTTGACAGAGCATGGCGTTGTTTTTCCACGCCATGTGAATGCGGATAGGTTCGCCTTCAGGACTATATTTCAGCGCGTTTTCAATCAAGTTTCCCCATGCAAGGGTTAACGCATCGGGATCCCCTTCGAGCAACCCTTGAGGGCTTCCTTCTTGAGTGAATACGACCTCTCGATTTCGAAATTGGCCGATGCGGTTGCGTCGAATGGCTTCGGATAGTATTTCTTCTGAATCATAAGCCTCGCTGCTCAAGTGCTTCCCAAAAACCAATCGATTGCTTTGCAAAATATTTTCTACGCGCTGCTCGAGTCGTTGTGTGCCTATTTGGGCTTCGTTCAAGAGTTCGGTTGAAGTTTCTGCATCGACCTGGTGTTTCTGCAATGTGTCCAATGCGAGGCGAATGGCTGCAATGGGTGTTTTCAGTTCGTGTGTGACGGCTAGTAGGAAATTTCGTTCTTTTTCAGCGCGCTGCTGGTCTCGCCGGAGGCCTTTCCAAATAACCCGAAACCCCAGTGCGAGGAGGAGTAAAAAGACCAACCCTTCTCCGAGGATCATATGGGTTGATCGCGCGCGCAGCTGCGGAGCATTTCCTGCTGCGATGGAGACCGCTTCATCCTGTAACGAAATGAGTAGCCACGCCCACCAACTGAATTGCAAGAGGATGTAGGCTCCCAAGAATGCGGTCAACCAAACTCTCTGTTTCGCGCCAAATCGCTTCATCAACATGCTGCGAAATTACTGCACAAGAGCATGACCGTGTGTCAGAAATAGGACGTTAAAGCCGGATGCTCCGGATTTCTTTGGACAAATCCGGATTGGCGGTCAATAGCCCCCACTCATAGAAGTCCGCACCATTGGTCCAATGCGGGTCTTGGGTCAACTCCCGCCATGCATTTTCCATGTCAGGTGACCAATGGATGTCATCGCAAACTAGCAAGCCTCTCGGTCGAAGCCATGGTTTTAAAACGTCTACATACGATAACAATGCGCTCCCTATATGATGGCCATCGATGAAAATCAGGTCAAAACCGGGATGGTTGGATTTCTTCCATTGTTCCATGAGCAAAGGAAGCGTGTCGGAAAATCGACCTTCGTGAAGGGTGATGTTGGTTAGCCCAAGTGCATCCCATTGTGCTTTTGCCAACGCAGCAATGGCGGGGTCCCCCTCACACGTGGTGACCGTGTTCGCTTGATTGGCGAGATAAGCAGTCGTCAAGCCGAGGGAGGTCCCCAATTCAAGGATATTCTCTGCCTGTATGCTTCGCGATAGGTTTCCTAACGCAACTGCATGGTGGGGGCGTTTGAGAGAGTTTCGCGCGACATCTCCAACTGTTTCTGAATGTGATTGCGATCCCGCGCCAAAGTCCAAGCGTTGAATGGGGGTGGTGTCAGCGCGTAATTTTTTTCGAAGGGTTTCAATCGCAGGATTGTGCCCTTCCATTTGATGCATTGTTTGCAACACACCAAACAACCATGGGGGATGAACGGCCCTCCAAGAATTGGATTCACTGAGCCATTTAAACCAACTTTGAATGCGAGGTAGCCAAATATTTTTCACCTTACCAAAAGTACAATGCAGAGAACGTGAAATTTGGATTATCTTTGCACCCCTTAGGGCGATTAGCTCAGTTGGTTCAGAGCACCTCGTTTACACCGAGGGGGTCGGGAGTTCGAGTCTCTCATCGCCCACCAAAACGGAATCTTTCTCTCAATGAGATTGGTTCCGTTTTTTTTTCAGCCCTTGAAATGAAGGTCGTTCAAGTCTTGACTCTATTTTCGTCAGATGAATGTGTTCACCTTCATCTTTGTGGTTTGCCTGTATGCGTTGTACCATGTATTTGAGGCCTATACTGATATCAGTGTTGAAGAGCAACTTGCCGTTGCATCAGTGTTGATTCTGGCCTTTGGGATCCCGCATGGGGCCATTGATCACGTATTGTTCTTTAAAAAGAATACCGCATCCCAACTCAAGTTTTACGGGGCTTATCTCGGACTGATTCTCTTGTTTTTAGTTGGATGGTTCGTTGAGCCTTTGTGGAGTTTTGTCTTTTTTCTGGTGCTTTCCGCGTTTCATTTTGGAGAAAGTCAACTCAATGACCTGAAGCTGAAACGATCTTTTCTACGTCCTGTTTTGTTTCTGACTTGGGGTCTGACGTTGCTGCTGACGCTTATTTATTACAATACAGAGGAGCTGATAGGGTTTACCGGATTTTTCAAGGATACCGCAGTTTTTCAGGCTGTATACCAATATGAATTTCTCTCTGAAGCGTTCATTGCGTTGAATGCCTTGACAGTGGCTATGCTCTTCGTCTTTATTAAGAAGGGCTCCTTTGATTGGAATCGACTGGGTGGAGAACTCTTCCTCCTGGCTCTGATCCATCTTACGTTCTTCTTGTTTCCGTTCATCATTGGCTTCACCATGTATTTTGTGGTGCTGCATTCACTGCGCGTGATGAGTCAAGAATTTCAGTTTTTGAAAAAGGAGGAGGACGCGTTTTCCTTGCGTGAATTTCTAAGACTCTTGATGCCTTATTCTCTGTTGAGCGTGTTTTTCACGATGATCACATTCTGGCTTTCTTGGATTGATTTCATACCAGTGTCCATTCCGTTGTTGGCCTTGATCATTATCTCGACAATCACGCTGCCGCATGCCGTGGTCATGCACTTATTTTACAAGCAGAGTTAGGGTTTCAACTTGCTTGCACGTTTACTGACGCTTGCGTAGAATCGTGAGCGGGCCATAAAAGGTTTCGCCATCCGATCGCCTCAATACGTAATAGTATGTCCCATCAGAAACGGGGTCTCCATTCATCCGGCCATCCCAGCCGCCTTTGTAGTCATTATCCTGAAAGACCAGATTGCCCCAACGATTGAAAATCTCAACGCTCGAGTTGGGAAAGCCTTCGATGCCCGGAATTCTGAAAAAGTCATTGTAGGTGTCGTTGTTCGGAGAGAAGACATTGGGGATTTCCGTGTCGCATGCCACAAGGCTTATCATGAATGAGGCGTCGCTACCGCATTGGTCAATGGCCCAAACCTCCATGACACCTTGTTGAGTCGTTGATTGATAATTGCCAAATGGACCGATGAATGTGACGAGGCTATCTAAGTATTGGTCGACAGCCACCCAAACGGAATCTTGTGGATTCTGATTCGCATCGAAATTTGAATATTGCCAGGTGTAGAAGGTGTAATACCCGGTTCCTCCTTCCAGTCCGAGACTGGCCTGAAGTCCGATGCAGACATCGTCTTCTTCACCGGTAATGGGCTCATAAATGGGGATTTCGACTTCCCATTCCACGACGGTTTCGGTTTCACAAGGATCCGTCACGGTCAACACGACCGTTGTGCTGGTGTTCAGGTTCACCAACTCGGTTTGCACGTTACCGCCTGTAGACCATGCGTAGTCGAACGGTCCAACTCCGGTATTGATCCCCGCCTGCAAATACACACTGTCACCTGCGCATAGAGGGTCATTTAGCTGATTGATGAAGACGTTGAGTTCCGGGGGTTGAGTGTATGCTATTGTCGCCTCTACTTCGTTTCCGCAAACATCGGTTACCACCACATCAGCTGTCCCTGGGGTGCTTGTAGTCAACACATTCACAGAAAGGGTGTCATTCGTCCCGGTACTCCATTCATAAGAATACGGGCCATACCCGCTAATGGGATTGACCTCCAGAACAGCCTCTCCTTGACAAATGCCTACAGGAGATTCAAAATCAAGCATCGTTTGTTCGAAATCTTGTATCACCAGGGTGGCCGATCGCAAGACGGAATCGCCGCACAGGTTGGTGTACAGGTACTCGATGGTCACAGTTTCGGGGGCTTCGACTTCGGCGTCAGCGTTGACATTCAACGGTAAATCATAGATGTATTGCCCCACCAACATGATCACTTCGGGATCGATGGTTTCGTAATCGACACCGTTCGTAGCTGTACCTGAAATGGTCAGACTCAAAGTGTCTTCTGTCGTTGCGCTTGGACGAATGATTTTGAAGATGGCATTGTTGCAGGATTCCACCACCGTCGTGTCTCCAAGGAAGATCTGATTTCCAGAAACGGATGCGCTGGCCACCAGGTCAAATGCATTGGAGGAAAAGCTGCCCTCTTCCAAAACTACGATGGACTCCAAAGCGGTGTCACTGCCGTCAGCAATGGCGAGTTTGATGTGATAGGTTGCGCCGCATTGGACGGCGTATTCCGCCGTAAACGGTACCGTGTAGCCGTTAATACAAACATCAGTCCCCCCTTGATTGTCTTCGTAGTAAACAGCGTTTGTGCCCGAGTTGACTGAAGAGATGGTGATGGGTAAAATGGGGTCGGTGTCGGGGACACCGGCAATGTTGACCGCCCCATCGGGGAATCCAGCAGGGCTATCGAAGGGCCCCGTAATACCTGGTCCGCTCAAGAAAAAGGCGAAGACATCGTTGAACTGGGTATTGATCCACGTTTCGTACTCGTCTGATCCGAAGACGTAATTGAAACTAATTGAATCCCCGCCGGAGACAAAATCAAACTC
>CAWVYB010000183.1:0-4716 GCA_963934215.1 uncultured Flavobacteriales bacterium
CTGACGTAGCATGAACCTCGGTCTCGATGCCCGTAAACTGAGCAAGCCCTGTTCCCGTAAGAAACAAAGCGGCGAATGAAAGCAACGAAAAGCTCTTCAGGATAAACATCAAGCGAAACATGGTGTTCGAATATACTCTAAAAAACTCCGAAAACACCAACGAGTCAATCGATTACACCATCGAAAATGCACTTATAATCGCTGAATTCATTTCAGCATTGCACCCCTCACACCTCCGGAATATCAAATTCCAACTGGCGTTTGGCCAAGTCGGCAGCGACGACGCGGATGGCGATGCGGTCGCCCATGGAATATGATTTTCCATAGCGCGCACCGACCAGCGCTTGGATGTCTTCGTCGTAGACGTAATGGTCATGGGGCAGGGCGTCCTTGGGGACAAAGCCTTCGCATTTGTTTTCTTCAATCTCAACAAAAAGGCCTTTGGAGACCACACCATTGACGATGCCGTAGAAGGTTTCGCCGATGCGGGTCATGAGGAACTCGACCTGCTTGTATTTGATGGAGGCGCGTTCGGCTTCGGCCGCTCGTTTTTCCATGTTGCCCGCGTGCTGGCACATGCCCATGAAGGATCCGGGATCCGGGGATTGTGCGCCGTCAATGTAGTGCTGCACCAACCGGTGGACCATTACGTCCGGGTAGCGGCGAATGGGGCTGGTGAAGTGCGTGTAATACGGGAAGGCCAATCCGTAGTGGCCGATGTTTTGGGTGCTGTACTCCGCCTTGGCCATGGACCGGATGGCCATGGTTTTGACAACGCTTTCGGCGTTACTCCCGGCTGCCGATTGGAGCAGGTGTCGCAAGGCTGATTCCGCGTTTTCGCCCGTGATCTTGGGCATGTCGATGCCAAATTTTGCGACGAAGGTGCGCAGCGAGCGCAGTTTCTCTGGGTCGGGCCGGTCGTGGATGCGGTAGACCGCCGTGCGGGAAGGTTTTTCACCGCCGCCCTCCTTGGTTTTGGGGTGGGCCAAAAAGCGGCTCACCCGCACATTGGCCAATAGCATGAAGTCTTCAATGAGGCGATTGGCTTCGAGCATCCGCTTGATAACCACGCGCAACGGTTTGCCCGCTTCATCCAGTTCAAATTTCACTTCTTCGGTATTGAAGTCGATGCCGCCGTCTTCAAATCGACGGGCACGCAGCTTCACCGCGAGGTCTTGCAACGTTCCGATTTCTTGGGCATAATCCCCCTCGCCTGATTCGATGCGGTCTTGGGCATCTTGGTAGGCAAACCGGCGGTCACTGTGGATCACCGTGCGGCCAAACCACTCGCCTTGAATGCGGGCTTTGTTGTCCAACTCAAACACCGCGCTGAAGGCCAAGCGGTCTTCATTGGGACGCAACGAGCACAGGTCGTTGGACAGCACTTCCGGCAACATCGGAATCGTGCGGTCCACAAGATAGACCGACGTCGCACGCTGCCGCGCTTCTTCGTCTAGTACTGTTCCGGGTTGGAGATAGTGAGTGACATCGGCAATGTGCACACCGACCTCCCAATTGCCGTTGGGTAGTTTTTTCAAAGACAACGCATCGTCAAAATCCTTGGCATCTGCTGGATCGATGGTCAAGGTCGTCACATCCCTGAAATCACGTCGTCGCGCCAATTCCTCCGCTGGCACCTCGTGTGAGATCGCTTCCGCCGCTGCGGTGACGTGATCCGGGAAGGCATATGGCAATCCGTATTCGGCCAAAATCGCGTGCATTTCAACTTCGTGATCGCCGGGCATCCCCAAGACCTCTACCACTTTTCCGATCGGTCCCTCATTGGGATCGTCCCAACTGACCATTTCGATGATCACCTTTTGACCATTTTTACCGCCGTTGAGATTGGCCGCCGGAATGAAGAAGTTGGCATGGAGGCGCTGGTCCGAAGGGTAGCCAAAGGCGTATTCCCGGACTTGCTCCAAGACAACCACATACTGCTTGCGCAGCCGTTCCACCACGCGTGAGACACGCGGAGTGTGGCGTTTTCCCCGCTTGATCCAATCCACCTCCACGGTGTCACCCCAAAAAGCGGTGCCCGTAAATCCTTTCGAGATTGAGACTTCTTTCCCGTCAGGCATCATCACAAAGCCTCGGCCAAATTTGGTCACTTGAATCGTTCCGGTCACCCGTTCCTCTTGCATTTGCGCGAGGGTGAACTTGCCTTTTCCGAGGGATTCCAATTGGCCGCTTTTGCCCATTTCTTCCAAAATCGTCATCACCATCCGACGCATGTCGTGGTTCGTAATGCCCATCGTGCTCGCCACTTGTTTGTGGTTGAGCGGCTTGTTGGGTTGTCGCTTGAAAACACCGAGGATTTCTTTGCGAAGTTGTTTGGGCGGGGTGCGTGAGGCCATGAATACAAAGATGCCTCGAATCGAATTGCATTTCCGACCTTTGCTCCCGCATGTCTACACGCACTTATCAACGTTGGTCGCCCTCTCAATGGGCTGAGTATGAAATCCTCGACTCTGGTGACGGAGCCCGTTTGGAGCGGTTTGGACCCGTCGT
Organism: uncultured Flavobacteriales bacterium; assembly: GCA_963934215.1. GTDB lineage: Bacteria > Bacteroidota > Bacteroidia > Flavobacteriales_D > Sanyastnellaceae > UA16. The sequence goes on from CAWVYB010000183.1 coordinate 2,512, forward strand.
CTTGGAACGGCCCGACCCAGGCGCCATGTGGCCAAGACGCCTAACAGTGGCGGATTGGGACCGGGCCAATGCCCATTTTGAGCCCACCGGAAAGTCTACGGGCTACTGGGTCAAACACGGCTCTGCGAAGGACCGTTGGAACATGAATTACAAGAGCGATCGCTTGAACCTCACCTTCCAACTGGAGATGACGAAGTTCAAGCACGTAGGGCTGTTTCCGGAACAAGCCGAAAATTGGGAGTACATCGCTGAGCACCTCAAGCCCGGAAATCGCTTCCTCAACTTGTTTGCCTATACCGGAGGCGCTTCCATAGCGGCCCGTGCGGCCGGTGCGGATGTGACCCACGTCGATGCCATTCGCCAGGTCATCGACTGGACCCGCGTCAACATGGAATTGAGTGGGCTTGATGGCATTCGTTGGGTTGTCGAGGATGCGCTCAAGTTTGCCGAACGCGAGCAGAAACGCGGCAACACATACGACGGGATCGTACTCGATCCGCCCACATGGGGACTCGGTCCCAAAGGCGAAAAGTGGCGGCTCGAAGACCAGCTCACACGCCTGTGTGAAGCGGTCGCCGACATTGTGTCGCCGAACGGATTCATCATCATGAATACGTATTCAGGCATTTCACCCACCGCATTGGAAACTTTGTGGTCGCGGTTGTTGCCTACCGCCTCTTCCGAAGTGGGAGAGCTGTGCCTAGAAGGAAAAGATGGACACATGATCCCAACGGGAAGCCTCATCCGACTCAAAGCAAAATCATGAGCGATTCCAATTCTCCCATGCTCGGACTCCGTTTGCCCACCGACCCGCGTTGGGTCGCTTTGGTGGAGACCAACATCTCGGAAATCTTGACTGACCACGCTTGGTGCGAGCAAAAAGCGGCATCCAATGCCATCAGTACCATCGTACGATTTCCGGAATACTTGGATTTGGTGGAGGCGCTCACGGAGATTGCCCAAGAGGAAATTGAGCACTTCGGCATGGTTGTCGCTCGGATCAAAGAACGCGGGTACACCCTCGGGCCCGAGCGAAAGGATGACTATGTCGGTGAGTTGTTGCAGTTCATACGTCGCAAGTGCTCCAGAGAAGAACAGCTCGTCGACCGGTTGCTTTTTGCGGCCATGATCGAAGCGCGTTCCTGTGAGCGTTTTAAGATGTTGTCCGAAAAAATCAGCGATCCTGCATTGGCCGCATTCTATCATGAACTGATGGTTTCTGAAGCCGGCCATTACACGACCTTCATCGGATTTGCACGCAAGTATGCCAATGGGGTCGACGTGGAATCCCGGTGGCAAGCCTTTCTCGATTACGAGGCGGGAATCATGGAGCGATACGGCAAAAAAGAAACGATGCACGGCTGATTTTCTTGTTCAGGTTGCGGCCGTTGTACCTTCGCCGCATGAATCGCATTCTACTTTTTGCCCCGCTCGCACTATTGGCGTGCAGCCAGCCCGAGCCTGTTTTCACCGATGTAAATGATGTGCGCGAAGCCATCATGCAGGTCGAAAACGTGCAATTTCAGGCGCTCATGAACAACGACGTGGAGGCTTCCAACTCGCATTGGAGCCGAGATATTTCCATGCAATGGATCCGATCGCACACCGCCAACGATTCTGCGTTCGACATGGCGTGGAACTTAAAGGATGCTTTCATCGAAGATGGCGATACCACCGCCTACTGGAGCCATTTGTGGGCCAACGAAGTCACATACACGCAACGTGACAGTACGATACTCGCAGATCCTGTGGATCCACGACAACAGAGCAATGGCAACGGAATCGGCAACTATTACGCTTCCCTCTCATTGCCCACCGTCCTCACCGATAGCACCTGGTGGTCAGAACAGGTAAGCGATTCCTTGATTGAGGTCGTTTGGGAACATGTCCTCCCCACATGGTCTACGCCAGAGCAATTCATTTTGACCCGCACTTCGATTCCAGATTCCACCGCCAAAGATTTTCATCCCGATTCCAAAGACTCGAAACGCTGGGTCCTCCAAGCGCCTTATGGATTGCCTGTGCGTTGGGAGGAATCTTGGTACCGCGGTGACATGGGATACGGCAGCGACATGACCATTGACTGGACATGGGAAGGGGTGAATGATCCTGCCATTGCCGAAGTCATTGTCGAATGGACGGCTCCAGATTGGGCGAAGGAACCTGAGCCCGTGGACCCTGCAGTTGCGGGCGGCGGTGGAAGCG
>CAWVYB010000184.1:0-4648 GCA_963934215.1 uncultured Flavobacteriales bacterium
CCACAATTCGGCAACGACGAAAGCCTGTCTTGGCCGCCCGATTTGAAGCATGCCAATGTTGTTTTCCATCACGGGACCATCCAGTCGATTGGAGTTGGGGGTAGCAAAGTCCCATTTGGAAGTGATTCCACTCGAGGTCACGTCAAACAAGGTGTCTAGCGATGTGTGGAGCGCGCTATTGGCTGATTTCCAACCGGAAATCTCACCGTAGTGCACATCACCGGAAATGAAAATGACGGGAACAACAGGCCGTCCCATGGTCTGGTTGAGTGCGTTGGATTCTTGAATCATGTGCGCCATTTTTTCTCGCTCATGCGGAAAATTGCCCCAGCACTCATATCCATTCCATTCAATGCCAAACTGAGTGGAAGAACCGATGACCCGAACGTCTGCTTTCACTTCGAGTTGTTTTTCGAGCCATTTCCATTGAGCAGAACCCAAAAGGGTTGAATCTGTAGTCGTGTGGGGTACGTAATCAGCAGCATATCCAATGCCATTGGTTCCTTGGAATGCGATGCTAGAAGCGCGGAGTAAATCGTCTCTGAAGGAACGCGTGTCGAGTAGAATGACGTGTACATCTTTGCGTCCACCGTCAAACAGATAACTCATGAAGATCCCGGGACGTTGGCGTCTTGGGGATTGAGCTGGTTCATCCCAAAAGGAAAGGAACGCTTCTTTTGAGGCTTCTCGAAGTGGGTAGTGCCTCCCAGCGTCATTCCAGCCGTAATCGTGATCGTCCCACGTGGCAAGCATTCTCGTCTTCTCTGCGAGTTCCTTGAAAGCATCATGCTCACCGAGCGCTTGGTACTCTGAAATCAAGGTTTCAATGTCCTGTGTGTCCCCATAGATGTTATCTCCGAGCCAGATGAAGACATCGGCTTTTTGCTCAATGGCCACCTGTAATGCCGGCATGGGAGAATCAGGATGCGCACAACTGCCAAAAGCGATGGTCTTGACCTCCTTGCGGACGGTGAGATCAGCCTGAGCTTTTTGCGCCTGCTTTCGAACAACGATGGGGGGCCCTTCTTGACCGCACCCGATAAGAAAGACCGCGCACCCGATGTAGCAACGCAATTGTTTTGTGCGCGCCGAAGGCAATGAAAAGGTCACTCGGAAAGAGAAAAGCGAATGGGCAAAGCGTATTTCACATTGACAGCCTTTCCATTTTCAGTTCCGGGGCTGAATGTGGGCAAGCTTCGCACAACCTCCATCGCCGCTTCGTCCAGTGGCCCGAGGCCACGAAGAATTTCAACGTCGCTCACAAGACCTTTCCGGTTGACAACAAACTCAACAACAACGGTCCCTTCAAGGCCTTTATTACGCGCCTCCTCTGGATAGACCAATTCGCTCATGATGTGACTCATGATGCCATCATTCGTGCAGGATTGCCGCTTTTCCAGATCAACAACATCGTTGCAATTGATTAATACCGGCATCACTTCAGCAACCTTTACTGCCGAGTTGTCCTCAGGATATTGTAAGCCTGTCTGGGCGAAAGAGGAAACAGAAACAACCATCAAGGACAAGCCAAGAACGAGGGGGAAAGGGAATGAAATTCTCATGATGAAATATAGGAATATTTCATTCAACTATCAGTTGAAATCGTTGAGCGGATTGGAAAGGAGACTTTAAAATGTATGCGCCTGATGGAATAGCGGGGTCGATCACCAATGTTTTCACGCCCGGCAGTTCACGCCAACGCCAGACTTCAACCCCACTCAATGAGGCTAAACTCCACTCCCCGGAACCACCCATAAGGCTTGAAATTTGCTCAATGTGCAACGCCTCTCCGGCTTGAATCGGGTTGGGATATGGGTTGCTTTTATTAGAACGATTTGGTCGGTTGTGCAATGCTGTGGAGAGGTCTTGCTCCCAGAGAGAAAGCAGGATTTGAGGGTCGGGATCACTCCCGTTTGTGGGGCCTTGCCAGTGACCAGCGATCATGAGCCGATCCCAAGCAGGATGGTATTCAGCGCGAAACGCACCCCACGAGCCCTCGGGACTCAATAGGGGCTCTAACAGAATCATTTCTGGAGCATCCTCCAAATCGCCGTCGTACTTAATCAACGAAGGGCTTGAAGCGCCTTCTTCAAAACCAAACCCCAAGGGCCAAGAACCGGAGGTGTCTAGAAACCCGAGACTTGTCCACGTTGCGTTACTTTCTGTGGTTTCCCATTGAAGAGGTGTTCCCGTAGCATCTAAAATCAAGGCGTGCCATCCAGTGGGTAAATCCCCTGCTGCATGGGATACGACATTGACTGAAATCAAACCGTTGGACTCGATGCGCAAGTCGGAGACCCAATGATTTACCCCAGGATTTAAATTGAGATGCACAATTCCATTGTCTCCAAAGGTGGAGTCCAACGTCCCATCGCTCGTGTGTTTGACGACTAAAACTTCATAGTGGGTTGCATTGGAATAGGCTCCTCCAGCAATCCATCCGCCGTCGGTTGCCACAGCTGAGCTGTAAAACCCTCCGATTTCATGGCGGTTTAAAGCAGGCCGCATTCCGAGTGTGTCCAGGATTTCAGCCGCACCGACATCGAGGATAAGACGGCCGTTGTTTCCAAACGAATTGACCCACTGACCGTCCGAATCGAGCAGCGCCAAAGTGGGCATCTCACGATGAAAACAGCACGGGTCAAGCGCCATCCCGCTAACCATCCATTGCCCATCAGATGTACCGTTCAATCCATGCAATTCTTGAAAGGGACCTCCGAATGTGATGGGAATCCAACCGGGCAGACTGTCTGAACCAAATGCGTCATGGGGCTGACCTTCGGGGTCTAAAACCCACAGCCCTCCCAATGAAGTTAAGGCGCTATCGTGCGACTGCTGATTCATAGCGCACCACAAGCGATTGGCAGTGTCGGAAGCGATTTTTTCGATTTGAATCGGGCGCTCTACATCCTCCTCAAACGGAAAAAGAATGTGCATTTCTGAGTCCAACGTCATCCGAATGATCGCAGGGTGGGACCCTCCTTCAGCGGCATACACTTGAATCGCAGATGCCCCGGCATCAGTGCCCCAAGGACAGAGATCACGAACGTCTTCCCACCAACCGATATCCGCACTTGCCCACCCGGTGCTGACCCAACTCGTGTCGTGCTTCCAGGCGTTGTTTTGAGACCAAACTGTGAAGTTCAGGCTGCAAAAAAGAATGAGAATCAACCGGTGTAAGCACATGTTATTTTATGATCCAAAGCGGTGAGCGTGCAGCACCTTCTGATGAAATGAAGTACATGCCAGGTGAGAGATGACCGAGATTCCAAGTATTCCCTAAGTTCTTTGACCAGCGACCAACCAGGCGGCCTTGGGCATCGAATAAATGACATTCCACGGGGATATGTGCTCCCTGCCAAGAAACTTCTCGTGTCGCGGGATTGGGAAACCAATACCCGGATTCGCTCGGCTTTGGCTGTTCGAGGCTTGAGGTGGAATCATACGTTTCTACCGTCTCGTTGATGGTGACATTGGTGGCTGATCCGCCCTGTCCGGGAGGGCCTTGACCAAAGTTGTCTGTTGCGACAACACCGTAATAAGAGGCGAAGAAATAAGGGAATACCGGGTTCCAATTTTCATCGACCGTTGCAAAATAAGCGTACGTGCCGTTGGGGTATTCCGGGGTGATGCTAAACCGTCCGTTGTGAACGTCCAAATGCCCGGAATTTTCAATGAATTCGAAGTCTTCGATGTAGGCTCCCAAGACCGCTTGAACAGGCTGGGCACCAGGGGGAATGGCTGGAGTGACTAAAGCACCGACATCGGGGCCGAATTGATTGGGGTTGAGTAGGGTTCCATCGGCGAGCTCATGCCGAACGAGGATATCACGAACAGCGTAACTCGACTCCATACGAACGACTTCTCCTGATCCGTCTTCATTGTCAAACGCATACGGTCCATAGATTGGATAGCCGTCAAACGCATAACCAATGATAGGACTGTGGTTGTTGGGGTCTATGGTCAGCAATCCGTCACTGGGGTAATCCTCACAAACTGGATTGATCACATCTTGTGAATCACTAAACGGATTGGGCATCAAATGGTGATGGTAACGCCCCATCGCTGGGTGACCCTTGGCGCAATCAAACCCGGCCAACTCAAAAAATCCACCGTTCTGATGCCAGATATCTTGGTTGTTGTAGGAAAAGGCATCGAGGGCATTGAAGGTCGGTACTCCGTTGATCAATACCGCTGTATGACCGAGACCTGTCGCAGTTCCGCCCGCAGGTCCCTGCTCGGGTTGACGCGGAATGCGGAACAAATAGGCTATTTCAGAAGCTTGTGAGGGATTCCCGTCACCAAATGGGGCTGTGGCGTACCGGGGAACACCTGTAGCGGTGATATACACGTTGTCGTCTGAGAATTGAACAAGCTGAACATCGCAGGAGACTCCATTGTCAGTCAATTGTCCGTTGTTCCAAAATTGCCCGTTGGCTCCGTCTGCGTTGATTTGCCAAGAAATGATTTCAGGCTGAGCGATTGCGGCACACGTCCAAATAAGAATCGCAATACTGGAGAAGAGGTGTTTCATAGAGGTCAATTTGTGAAGATAAGAATACACCCTATTGACGCACAAAAGCACGCGCGGTTTAACACCAAATCGAGATTTTAGAAAATCAATTTGACCGCAATTTTGTTGAAAACC
>CAWVYB010000185.1:0-4640 GCA_963934215.1 uncultured Flavobacteriales bacterium
TTTCATAGTTTTCGAGGCGGCTACAAGCGCCACGGTGATTATCGTCTGCCGAGCGGTGAGGCGCTGTTCAATTCGGCCTACAGCCAATTTTTTGCTCAAGGCACATTCGGTTACATCAAAAGCTGGGGCTCCATCGAAGGTGCGTATTCCTCCAGTTACAACAACGCCGAAATCATTGGTCACGACGGTTGGAGCCAGTCGGGAGATCATTTGGTCACCACTTCCATGCAACTGCGATGGGGGGCGTGGCAGCTGGTTCCACGCATATCTTACCAACTCAACCACCGCAAGGAATTTGATCAGCATGTGCATGTGGGAGGGAGCGCGGGCGATGAACTGCTTGATTCGATTGCTTTGGACATGAGTTTGCGGACGTTGCGCTACGACCTCAAGGCCCAACGAACAACAGAAGGTGGATGGAATTGGATTTTGGGAAGTCAAGGGTTTACCAGTAGCAATACCAACGAACCTGTTGAATTGGAAGGACCAGTAGCCCCGTTGATTCGGGATGCGGAGATCAAGGAGATCAGTGGATTTGCCATCAGCTCTTGGAAAGGAGATAAAATTGGAGTCGAAGCCTCCGTGCGCGGCGATGTCAGACAAACCCAGTGGGATGAGTTGAATGTGCTGCCGGAAGAGACTCGGCGAAACGACTGGTTGGGGTCAGCTGCACTGGGCATGCATTGGGATGTGAATGAGCGCCTGATTGCGCGTTGGCATGCGGCGCGCAGCCAGCGTGTGCCGGGATTGTCTGAGCTATTTTCAAACGGATTGCACCATTGCGCGTATCGCTTAGAAATGGGCGATGAAACGTTAGAGAATGAAACCAGCTATAATATTGAATGGAATACCCGATGGCAGGGCCGAACCCTGAGCATGGAATCTTCGGTATACCGCAATGCAATTGAAGACTACGTTTACATCGCTCCTACGAAAGAGAGTTTTTATGGCATACCCGAATTCGCATACACATCGACTGAAGCGTTGTTTCTTGGAGCCGAGTTCACAGGAGAGTGGTCGCCAGTTCGCTGGTCTCATATCGGAGCCAAGGTGGCTGTTTCTGTGGTGGAGGCTACAGATGGTATGGGGTCAGAGCTGCCCTTAACACCGCCGTTCAACGCACGTGTAGAATCCGGCTGGAGTGGCGGAGAATGGGCCGGATTCGACGAGATTTTCGCTCACGTAGTGGTGAACTACAGTCAAGATGCCACCCTGCTTCATTGGACATCCGGTGCCCGTATGTCAGAAAACATGCATTGCGTTTTGTCGATTCAAAATCTGTTGAATGTGGAATACTACCCGACTTTATCGATGCTTCGCAATCTCGCTATTCCCGAAACCGGAAGGAACATTCGGTTGCGCTTGGAGTGGAAGTTTTAGTCTTCGTTTATTGCGCTGTCCTGGCATAGATTTGATTTTTAGTTTCTTATCTCGGTTTTTCGCAACCAATGCTCGGGTTTTAACGTAATCAAGTTATGAGTCAATTTCCCGAATGTGATGCCTTGGTCCTTGAAGGAGGCAGTTTACGCTGCGCATTCACAGCGGGAGTCTTGGATGCTTTTGCGGCGGTGGACTATCGCCCTTTCAATCACTACATAGCGGTTTCTGCTGGGTCCATGGCCTTGACATCGTTTTTGTCAGGACAGCGAAAACATTTTATCGAGTTGGCCATGGAGTTGGCGGACGACTCTCGATTCATCAGTTTTCGGTCGGCCTTCTCAGAAGAAGGGCTAATGAATTTATCATTTTTGGCCAAGACCGTCATGGAATCAGCACCAATCGATTGGTCTGTCTTGGAAGAGGAAATCGCTGGAAAAAAGGTGCTCATCGTCACAACCGATGCTGAACAGGGGCTCCCTCTTTACTTGGAGCCCAATACGAAAGATTGGATGCGATGTGTGCTGGCTTCCTCTACTTTGCCGCTCGTAACACGCGGTCGGATCAAAGTTAACGGACAATGGATGTTTGATGGCGGATACTCCGATGGCATCCCTTTCATGAAAGCGGTGGAACTTGGTTGTAAAAAAATCTTAGTAATCCGAACACGTCCTTCTGGGGTACATGTGGCTCAGGGATATTTGGATTACATCGCGTCATGGATGTATTGGTGGACGCCCAAATTACTGCGCTTGTTTGAATTTGGTTTTAAGCATTACAATGCGAAAGTAGATGCGCTCAAAACCGGTGGAAATGGAGATTCAGAATGGGAGGAGTTGGCGCCTAAAATGCCTTTACGTTCTGACGGTTATTACGTGACGCGCTTGGATTTGTTGTCGGACTATCACCAAGGCTTGGAAGTAGGTTGTGATTGGCTATTCCATCAAAAGACAAGTGATATGTTAAAATAATATCGACTGAGGTTGATATTAATAAGATTAAACGACTAAAAATGACTATAAGCGGATTGAATGTTGTACATTAGTCTTCAATTGCTTATTCATTTATCATGTTGTTTACCGCTGTTAAAACCAAGCAGGCGCTGCGCAGTTTTGTTATTATTGGAACAACGCTGTTGCTCGCTTTGGGTCATACCTCGGCAGCCGAAGGGAATGTATCCTCTTTGAGCTCCACAGAGTCCGTTGTGAATGAAACCTATCGGTTTCTGCAAACAGTACAAACTCCGTTCGTTATTGCTGAACCCTTGTTTGATTTTTCGGAGTATCAGACGTTCAAGATTTATGTAGAAACCATGAATTCCGATGATTTCGTTCATCGTGTTTACGGAGATGCCTTGCACAATGCCTCATTTGCAGCGCCTTCAGGGATCTACAACAATAACTTTTGCCTGGGTGCGACCTCTGGTCAAGCGCCTTCAGCTGACTTTTTCTACGGCGGTTACAACGCGCACACGTTTGATTCATGGGTTGGAATCGGACTAACTTCCTTCCCCAATACGGTTGGAGGAGAAGTAGATGTCACTTTGCAGGAAACTTCGGGTTTGTCTTGGTCAGATAATTTTTCCCTTGAATTCATGACCAGCGGTAACTATGGTCCTGTTGATTTTTCTTTAGATGATGCCGATACAGCATGTGGATGGGCGCTTGACGATTTGAATGCCACGAACGGCTTTACGGGTGATGATTTCCGAGCGATTGTGATGCAAGTAACCAGTCCTGCGACGATCGTTTGGACACTCAATGCGGAAATATATGTGCATGGAGATCCGAGCAACGTAGTTCTTATTTCTCAAACATTTGATGGAACATCTCTCGGACCAGTTCTCATAGAGGGGTGTACTGATGCCAATGCATGTAACTATTACGACCTTGCTACGGTCGATAACGGCTCTTGTGTGCTGCCCCCGGAACTCTACGATTGCGACGATGTTTGCTTGAATGACCTAGACGGCGACAGTATCTGTGATGAACTGGAAATACCAGGTTGTCAAGATGTTATGGCATGCAATTACATGGCGAGTGCAACGGATGAAAACAACACATGCGTCTACCCGACTGGTTGCGAGACCTGCTCGGGTGAAATGGATGGTAGCGGTTCAATTATCGACAATGATTCAGATGATGACGGGGTTTGTAATTTAGATGAAATAGTTGGCTGTCAGGACGATGAAGCATGCAACTATGACTCGGATGCAACTGATCCTGCAAACTGCATCTATCGTGATGTATTTTCCATTTGCGATGGTGATGGCTCAATCCAGAATGCTATTGAAAATGCCTCTCCAGCAGATACAATTCATGTGCCAGCGGGAACATATGCTGAGGCCTTAGTAATAAATAAGTCGATTATCTTGATTGCCAATGGAGAGGTGATTTTGGACGTATCTGGAAATATGACGGGTATTTCAGTCCTTGAGAACGTTTCTCTTGTTATCATTCAAGGCTTGAATATCATTGGCAATGATCTAACTGGAAGCGGGATCACTTTGAATCCGGGAACTTCAAATATTAGCATCCGAGACAATTCAATTTCTAACATATTATTGCCTGGAGGTGGCAATCTTTCGCCATTATCGTATGGTATTCTTTGCTGGGGAAATTCAAGTCCTGTTAATCCTCCGACAGATATTCTGATAGAAAACAATGAGATTAATGGTGTTCTCGGATCTGCAGTTTCTCTAGGAGCAAATACAGAATCAATTATTGTGCGAGACAACAGATTCGAAAACATCCAGCCAGTGGCTTTTGCTGGATCCTACCTTGCTGTCGGAATTCAGGCAGAGCTTGCGAATAACTTGTCAATTTCAAATAACGAATTTGTCGATCTTTTGCAATCGAATAATTTGGTCAACTGCACTGACGTTGCAATTTCAAATAATACGTATGATTCATCATCGTTGCTTTTGCTAACCACATTTCCTCATGAGATTAGCTTTAATGATGCACCTTGGTGGTCGACAACTCTTTCTCTCGATGGGCAAAGTTTATCAGAAGCCTTCGTCAACACGCCTCTGGATCTAACATATTTATCCTTTTCAGCGCTAGAGGGCTTTTCTCAATCCTCTTCTAACCCAGGATGCAACGATGTTTTGGCGTGCAATTATGATTTAAATGCATTATCAAATGATGGCTCATGCATTTACTCCGACGGTGTGTGTGAGAGCTGCTCTGGCGAGACGAACGGTACTGGCAGTATTGTAGACAATGATTCCGATAACGATGGCGTTTGTGATGACGACGAAT
>CAWVYB010000186.1:0-4638 GCA_963934215.1 uncultured Flavobacteriales bacterium
CCCAAAAACCGCCTCCATTTGGCACAACAATGGGAACAACAACAATTTGAAAGGCGCTGAAAGTCCTGTCATTGCTCGATAGTTGATAGCCCCCTACGGGCTACAAAACGACTAAACCCACATCCCCCACGATGTGGGTTTTTTCATGCCTTAACGCCCCGCAAAGGGACTTCATTTTTCAAAAGGAACGTCTCGGTATTAAGACGATATCTGGGGTTCAGTTTTAACCAGGCGTTTCTCTTCTCTAATTTTGAACTACACTAAATGACCTTAAATCGAAATTTAATGATGTTTTGTCGTATATTGGAAAAATGAGATATTCCTTGCCCTTATTTTCTGCGATCTCATTTTCAATACTTTTTGCTGGAATGACTCAAGCTCAAACGCTGAGTCAAGCGCAATTAATTGAAGCTGCCCAATCCAAGTCTGTTTACCTCGGTTTGCAGTCTAGGGGAGCAAATTTCTTCGAAACTCAGGCTGCATTTAATGCTTACTGGGATGGGAAGGAGCCTACAAAAGGTCAAGGCTTCAAAACATTTAAGAGGTACGAGCATTTTTTTGAGGAAAGAACTTTTCCTTCTGGAGTTTTTTTCCCTTCCAATGCGCGCCTGGTGGCTGAACGAGTTTATACCTTTTCTCCCGCTGACAATTCCACAAATTCCGATCCCTTGCTAAATTCTTGGCAATCTTTCGGCCCTGACAGCGCTCTGGGCGGATGCAGTTCTGTCGTCGGAAACGGAAGGGTCAATAAGGTCAGAGTCGACCCAAATGATGCAACACGGCTTTTTGCCGCGACACCAGGTGGGGGAATTTGGCGAAAAGAGGCCGATAATCCTTGGACACAGCTATGCTCAGATACATTAGCAACATTTGGAGACACCATTCCGAATATTGGAATGTCTGATATTGCCATTGATTTTAACAATAGCAATGTCCTTTACGCTGCTTCAGGAGACCACGATGGTTTTGACAATTACTCGGTTGGAGTTTATAAATCTGTAGATGGTGGAGCTTCCTGGTCATTATCATACGACGCCAATGATGGTAATTATGGGACTCAAACGCTTTTGCAAGATTGGTACGGGTATAGTTCAGCTCAAAACGGTAAGCCGAACTTCACGATTTCGAGAATTTTAATTTCACCTGATGTCAGCACTAAAATCGTCGCCTCGACGAGACAAGGAATCTTGTACACAGATGATGCTGGTGCCTCTTGGCAAATGGCCACACAAACAGGGGGCGCTGCATTAACAACAGAGTTTCATGATTTGGAATTCAAACCCGGGGATGCCAACATCATGTATGCAGGCGGAGAAGGTGAATTCTGGCGGTCTTTAGATGCCGGTGTAACCTGGAGCGAAACCACTATCACAAATGACCCTGATATGAAACGGACAGCCATTGCTGTTGCCCCTTCTGAGCCAAATTGGGTTTATTTGGTTGCAGTTGGTGCGAATAGAGGCTTGTTTGGTGAGAATTTATTTAAGAGTCAGAAAGGCATTTATAAGAGCATCGATTCCGGAGCTACATGGAGCGTTGTTGCCAGCACCGATCCGGAAGGTCATCCAAACATACTTACTAGCAGCTTATATGGCAACGGCTCAGGCGGTCAGGGTAATTATGACCTTTGTATCGCGGTTGCGCCAAATAATGCGAATAGTATTTTCGTGGGAGGGGTCAACCTTTGGAACTCTCCAGACGGAGGAGGCACTTGGAATCAAATTGCTAATTGGCAAACCGTTTGGGCCAATCCCACCCTCGCTCACGTGCACGCAGATCACCACGGCCTTACCTTTAACAACAACACCTTGGTGGTTGCGAATGACGGTGGCGTTTTCACAACAGATGATGGTGAGACATTTACCAATATCACCACCGGTCTTGTTAATGGTCAAATCTACAGCATGGGACTTGCTCAAGACACACTCGGTATTGCATCATGGGGCCTCCAGGATAACGCCACACAACTACAAATTGATAATCGCATTACAACATTCGATGGTGGTGGTGATGGCTTTGAAACGGAGGTTTGGGGACGCTCTAGCCATAACGACGATGTCAACAACGGTGTAAATAGCGATGATACTTTTTTAGCATATCACAGCACCCAAACGGGTCGTTTTTATCGAGCGACCAACGGATGGGGATGGTGTGATGATAACGACATTGCAATAACGCAAATAGCAGCACCCGATGGCACAGATGGAACAGTCAATGAAAAAGGACAATGGCAAACCCCTCTCCTTGTGGACCCGAATGACCCGGCTCATATACTCATTGGAAAAACAAAGATTTATGAATCGATGGATTATGGACAAAGCTTTAACACGCTTCCGTGTGTGGGGCTCATCGAGAACGCCCCCCCCTACAATAATGATAAACTTCTAAATCACTTAGAAAGATCTTGGCTTAACCAGGACTATTTTTATGCAACTGACAAAAACCAAATCTTTCGCTCGGTGGATGGAGGCGCGACATTTGCCGACGTGACTGGCGGCCTACCGAATAAATGGATTTCGGATATCGAGGTAGATGATGCGAATCCCGAGAGAGTGTTTATTTCAATGAGTAATTACGGTGCGGGGGAGAAAGTATTCGTTAGTGTTGATGCAGGAAGTAATTGGGAGGATATGTCCAATGGTATTCCTGCCGTTCCGGTAAACTGCATTTACTATCGTGAAGGCTATACTGACGAAATCTACATTGGAACAGATATCGGGGTTTATAAATGGAATGCCGATGCTATTCCTGGTATTTGGGAAGATTTCAACTTGGATATGCCCAATGTGATTGTCATGGACATCAGGATTCACAACAGCACAAATGAGATTTATGCAGCAACCTATGGCCGCTCGATGTGGAAAGCTCAATTACCCGTGACTCACACGGAAGAAGAAGACCTTGTATTTTGTGACGCAAGTTCGATTTCTCTTGATTTGGATACTATCCATGCCGGAGGTTCAGTTGGCGATTGGACCTATTGGTTGAATGAAACCATAGACGCTTCAATGGGAACTGGTACAATTGATGGATCCATTCTAACGATTGATGGATCAGCTTCATCAACGGGGATTGACACCCTCAAAGTGAATGGATTTGACGAAAACAACAATACAGCAATATTGCATATTGAAGTCGAGGAGGCCCTCTACCCTCGGATTGTTGATTCCTATACCGTTTTGCCCCCTGCTGGAACGATCGATGGTGGTGGAGTGCAGTTTACGTTTGCAGGTGACTACGACAGCCCCGTGCTTATGAATTTTCTTCATCATGAGCCAGCATCAACCAATGACCTTGGCGGGATCTTGCTCAGAAGCGATTCTTATTGGGCCCTAGATTTCACCAATATTAAAGGTTGTTCAAACCCTGCCCCAGCAAACACGACAACACCAGGGTCAGATTCGAGAATGCTCCTTTCTATCCCGTACATCCTTCCAGAATAATCGTGCTTTCAAATTTGAAGTCGTAGCGTTTTGACTTTTTACAGGTGTTTGAGCTGCTGGTGTCACAGTTCTATTCAATTTAATTCCTGCTCTAGTTTGTGAATTTTTCAAATTCAAGCCGTGCGGGATTTGATCAATCAAAAGGCGTCCACCACCAACGTCAATTACGGTCACTGTGTGACCGCCGTTGACGGTGCCTTGGGCGAACAGCATTTGAGGGATTTCCAGGACAACGAAAAGTCCATCCCAACCATCCTCACCACGTCACAGAAACTGAGTACGGGTGTCGATGCCCCCGAGGTGCGCAACATCATCCTTTTGCGCCCTGTCAATTCAATGGTGGAGTTCAAGCAAATCATTGGGCGGGAACACGCCTCTTTGAAGGCAAGGATTATTTCACGGTGTATGACTTCGTGGAGGCGCACCATCATTTCCAAGACCCCGAGTGGGATGGGCCTGATGGTCCTTAGGAAAACTGTTCACATCTGGACAAATTGAGAGCATGGTCATACGCCAAGCTGTAATCGTCTCAATTCACAGTGTAAATCCACATAGGTGGAAAATTTAGGAACACTGATTGAACCCGACGAAAGGCGAAACGCCTGTAGTGCCGCTTCATCATCCCAGGAAAGTAAGTGAACCAACGGTAAATAGTTCCGGACTCTGTGTGTTTTTGCAACGCGTTCATCACTGCCTGCATTACTCCGGCGGGCAGCGTGAAGGGTAATCCTGAAACGATCAAGTCAACGCGAGGCCAATCTCGTTCTTGGATAAGAGCATCCATATCAGCCGCACTGCCTTGGATGATTTCAAATCGATCTCCATACTTCTCCCTCAAGTGTTGAATGTATGCGGGGTTCAACTCGATGATGATGACCTTGCAATCGCTAGAAACATTGGCGTACAACTCCCGGGTGAAGCAACCGGTTCCTGCTCCCAATTCTACTATGTAGGACTGCTTTTCGAGTGCTATGCCTTGAAACATGGTCTTACTGGCGTGCCGGCTGCTAGGAATTAAACTCGCATTCTGCCGCGGATTGCGTAGAAAATTCCAAATGAAGATGCCGGAGGTGTGCATGCGTAGCATAACTTCAACTTACGAGCTTTTCCGTATTGGGGTTGCACTTGGCACCTGTGTACGCGGCCTTCTAATATGACAACCGTCTCCATTGGCACAACAATGGGAACAACAACA
>CAWVYB010000187.1:0-4468 GCA_963934215.1 uncultured Flavobacteriales bacterium
TGCTATCCCCACTGCGATCGGGAACATCATCGGGTAGCATCGGACTGGATACCCACGGGCGATTGACAGCGACGTCTTCAATAACATGGGGCCGAGATGATGCGCCATGGCAACTGGGTTTGGATGCGCATCGGTTTGCAAATCGCATTGATGATAACGGGGATGGCATGACAGATGCCCCGACAATTGAGCGTCTTGTTGGCACGCTCAGGCATCAACGGAGTACGGAAAAAAGACATTGGCGTTCCACGATACGAGGGTATGCAGAAAAACGCTTTGGTGGAGCGATGGCATTTACAGAAGCAGATCGTGGTACCTCCAATCGCTATGGCGAACGCATCGATTTGTTGCGGGGAGAAGTCCTTCTCGGTGGGGCTCCTCGCGATGCGAATGGCATGACCTATCAAGGGGGCTTTTCATTCCATGGACAAGAGTCGGACTATGGCCTCACGGCATTCAATGCCCGAGAATTCACAGCCAATGCGGAGGCGTTCCACAGTGGTTGGAGTTGGAAGGAAAACCGTCGCATCACAGCGGGCATGAGCATGCTGTGGGATAACTATCAAGATGAGACACCTGCTGATTCTGACATGAATGTGTTGGTTCCGGCGTTGTATGTGGAGCACAGCGGTTCTTCTCATGCGAGTGAGGGAGAATTCAAAAAGTTTACGTGGATTCATGGTCTGAGGATTGAAAAGCCCTCCAATGCCGGGGTCATCATTGCGCCTCGGATCAACTTCAAGTGGTCTCCATCCAACACGCTTGATTTTCGACTCAACGCTGGTCGAGGTTATCGCCGCGTGCATTTGTTTACTGAAGAACATGCAGCACTCGATGGGTCGCGTGCTGTTCTGCAGCCCACACAGGGGTTACGTCCCGAGTCCAGTTGGAATACGAACCTCAGCTTTGCTTGGTATACTGGTGATGACACGTTTAGCACCACGGTCTCTGCTCATGCGTTTACGACCGTCTTTACCGATCGGATTTATGCTGACTACGACAGCCTTCCCAATGCCATCGTTTATCGCAACATCGATGGAGTAGGTTGGAACAGAGGCGTGGGTATGGATGTGATTTTTAGTGGATTCAATGGTTGGTCTTCTACGTTAGGGGCGACGCTGCTGCGCTCTCAACTGCTTGAACAATCAGATGAGTCTTGGTCCATCAAAGAATGGCAAATGGCAGAGGATATTGAGTTCGCGCCCAACTTCACAGCAAACCTTGGGTTGGGTTACCGGTGGCGGGATTGGGGGGTCAACATGTCTGGCCAACATATAGGGGTCATGCGTTTGCCTTATTACAGCGATGACGAGCCGGACGCCAGCGAACCTTTTCAGCTCGTTCATTTGAGTCTGCACAAATCGTGGTCTCCGAAGAAAAACGGAAAGCGCTCGGAGATGATGAATACGCTCACGGTTGGTGTGAAGAACTTGACGAATGCGACGCAATCGCGTCCTATTATTGCTTCAGACTCTCCATTTAGCGAGGATTTCGATGCGTCGCGCATCTATGGACCTATCGAACAAGCTCGGTTCTTTGTGAAAATGGCCTGGTCGCACTAGGACGGCGTCTTGGTTCCCTTCGCTAAACAGGAAGACCTTTAGCCTTTTTGATTCTGGCTTTTAAAACGTTTCATTCCATCCGTTCTCAAGGCCCGGTGTTTCGTCGTACGTCCTTTGACTCGTTTCCTCCACATGTGAAATGAACTTCGCTTCATGTGGCGTCGCATTAGAGCGCGAACGTGATTCTCTTTGAGGCCAAATTGGAGCTCAATGGCTTCAAAGGGTGTGCGGTCTTCCCAAGCCATTTCAATCACGCGATTGATTGAATCTTCATCGAGATTCCGCGGCATTTCATTTTTTAAATTTTTCGGCTCAAATGGCAGCATGCGTAAACAACAACGTTGAGCCTATGATGTTTTCACAACGATGCGATTTCAAATCACGGTTGTTTCTCAAAAAAAAGAGGTTTAGCTTCACTTCCTTGCTGAAATTGTCAGGACACGAATTCATCAATTTTACGTGAGATTTACTAAGTTCACCTGATGTCTATTATACCTAAGACCGGTTTTGCTGGATTGCGAGAAAATTGGCAGAGCGATCTTTTGGCGGCTCTGAGTGTCTCCCTTGTTGCGCTTCCCCTGGCCCTAGGTATTGCTGTAGCGTCTGATGTTGAACCCATTGCAGGCATCATCTCGGCCATCATAGGAGGGGTGGTGACGACTTTCTATCGTGGAAGTTACTTGGCCATCAATGGTCCTGCGGCAGGTCTCATTGCGGTCATTTTGGCTGGCATTGCATCCCTAGGACACATCAACTTTGTGCTTGCGGCCATTGTCGTTAGCGGCGCACTCCAAGTGGTGTTGGGTTTGCTGAAGTTGGGGCGTCTTGCAGATGTTTTTCATTCAAGCGTCATCCATGGGATTCTTGCGGCTATTGGTTTGATTATCCTTGCGAAGCAAATCCATTTTGCATTGGGAACGGGGATTCAGGCGGAGGGGGTGATTCAATCGTTGATGGATGTGTTCATTCACTTCGATCAATCGAATCCGTTTGTGCTCATGATTTCTGCGGCGGGACTGATATTCTTGATTTGGCATTCGCAAATCAGCTATAAATTCTTCCATTTCCTTCCGGCTCCGATGTGGGTGCTGTTGGTGTCGTTGCCCTTTGTTTTCTACTTCGGATTCACGGATGCGCACAGTTTGGATTTCTTTGGAATAGCGTACGATGTCGGTCCGCATCTTTTGGTTCGAATCCCCAACAACATTTGGGATGCCATCATCTACCCCGATTTTTCCAAGGTCAACACCCTTCCTTTTTGGGGCACCGTGACCATGATCACGCTGATTGCGAGCATCCAATCATTGGCCATGAGCAAGGCCGTGGATAAGCTGGATCCGTATAAGCGCCGTACAGACCTCAATAAGGATTTGATTGGCATTGGTTTTAGTACCATGATTTCAGGAGCCTTAGGAGGGCTTCCGATTATCACGGTCATCGTTCGGAGTTCCGTCAACGTCCACAACAACGCCAAGACCAAGTGGTCGAATCTGTATCACGGCATTTTCTTGATGATTTTCGTGTTTCTCGCCACGCCCATCATTCAAAAAGTCCCGTTATGTGCTTTGGCCATTTTGCTGGTGTTCACGGGCTTTAAATTGGCTTCTCCCAAAGTCTTCAAAGCGATGTATGCCAAAGGCGTGGAGCAGCTCATTTTCTTTGTTGGTACGATTGCTATTACGCTGACAGCAGGGCTCTTGTGGGGGATTTTGGGAGGATTGTTTCTGGCTTTGGCGACGCACTTTCTTTTGGCCAAGGTGGGGCTTGTCGACTTCTTCAGAATGATCTTTTATTCTGGATCTAAGTTGTCCGCCATGAAGGATGGTTCCTACGATTTGAAGGTCAAAGGGATTGCGAATTTTTTGTCTGCCATTGCCTTGGATAAGCTCCTCGCCATGGTTCCTTCCGGGGCTGATGTTCGCATTGATTTGACGGGAGCTCGTCTGGTTGATTTGTCGATTCAGGAAAACCTACAAGCCTTCCAAAGTTTGCACGGTTCTCAAGGCGGAACAGTGACGATTTCGGGTCTGGAACAGCACATTTCATCGACTAACTACAAGCTCGGATTGAAGGTCCTGACGTCTTCGGCTCACCGTCTAACGGCGCGGGAAAAGAGGTTGGAGGAAATGGCCAAATCCCACGGATGGAGCTTTGAACCGGAACCCGAGGGCAATCCTGATTTATACGAGTCGTTTTATTTCTTCAAATCGCGTCCGCTCGATGAGATGACCGACCGCATATCGGGGAAGGAAGGAGATATTCACTGGGAGTTTTACGACGTGAGTTTTGACGAAGGCGCTTACATGGCTTCTGAAGCATACAAAATCACACTGGGTTGCGTGGTCGTGCCCTACGAGATTCCCAAATTCATCATTGAGAAAAAGGGGCTCTTCGACCGCATGGTTCCCATTGCATCCCACAGGGACATTGATTACGTGATGTATCCTCAGTTTTCTCCGGGTTTTGTTGTCAAGGTGGAAAACCGCGCTGCGTTCGACCAATTCATGACAGAAGAATTCCGTCAGCTCATCCAGGCGAGTCAATTCCATCGCTTGGAGAGCAATGGAAGTGCGCTACTGATCTTCAACGATCAATTCAAACTAGCCGATCTCAAAGAGTACAATCGCTTGATTTCATTTTCAACGAAATTGCGAGAGATTTTGAAGAGGTGAGCATGCGGATTTGAATGCTCCACCCTTGAGGTAGGATGCCCTTCATTTTTTTTTTTTCGATGAATACGCATACTTTGGATGCATGACTTTTTCACGATTCATTCCGGTTTTTGCTGTTTTGCTCTTTCTGTTGCCAACCCGGGCCCAAGCCCAATCGCCGTGCGAGTGGTTTGACTGGGATGGAGACGGTTTCGTTGGAGCCAATACCTGGGTGTATGTCTTGGGCCAGTACGA
>CAWVYB010000188.1:0-4441 GCA_963934215.1 uncultured Flavobacteriales bacterium
ATCCCAAGGCCCCAAGAACGATGGATTTTCCTGATCCAGTTTCTCCGGTCATGGCTGTCAGGCCCGCAGACCAGTCGAGTTCCAATCGCTCAATGAGAGCGTAATTATGGATGCATAGAGAATGCAACATGCTATCCGAGGATGCTATCGTATTTTGAGATGTTTCCTGGATCCATTTGCTTTAAAACAGGCAGAAGCCGTGTTTTCTCCGCGTCTGGAGCAGGGCCAAATATCCTTAGGATCTCATCCGACTTGGCCAGGAAAAACAACTGTAAATTGTAGGAGGAAGGACGTATACGATGGGTTTGACGCATTTCAATCAGGGCATCGGCCATGGTCAGTCGTCCACGTTCCAAATCTTCATACAGCCGATCGAGGCCCATTCTGTGATAGTAATACAAACAATTTCGCACAGGTCGGAAAGTTTGCGAGAGCATGTTCTCAACCAACCAATAGCGATTCTGTTGCCCTTGACTTGCTTTCCAACCAGAGGGGCCTGCATTTTGAGCGTTAGCGACAATGGTTTGCGCTTTCAGGTAATAGGGTGTTCCTCCATCCAAGACCATGCTGTCGTAGTCCATCCCTAAGATCATGTAGGCATAATAAGCGAGTATGGAGGAGAGGTTGTCACGGTATTGGTCGGGGCTGAACTGTATGGTTGAACTCCCGTCCCAAGAGATTTCAAAACTCCCGTCATTGACAAGAAGCATCGAGCTGTTGTAATCGCTATTATAAACAGGGCGAGAACTCTGCACTTGAATGCTGCCTCTGAACGATGTTGCTGAAGGCGCTTCTGAAATCGTAATTTGCATGTTACATTCAATGCGTTCTTCGAACAGGAAGTCATCGTTTGACCATCGACGGCCGTTTACAAATTCCTGGATGGACTCTTCCAGTGATTCGAAAATGGCCTCTTCAACATTCGCTATTTGGGGGGCAATGACTTGAACGCGACAATTGAGCTCTTGAGCGTGAATCGGTCGAGACGTAAAAATCCCCAAAGCGATAAGGCAATAAGCGATGCTCGAATGGAAAGAGGAACAATTCATGGATTGAGATAATTCAAGAGGTGTCGAACGATATCGTTAGCAACTTCAACCTTCGATTTCAATTCAAATTTATGAGGTTTGCCGTCTCGATTGAAGATGGAAACTTGATTGGTGTCGGTTCCAAAGCCAGCACCTTTAATCGCGGTGCTATTCAGTATAATGAAGTCTAAATTTTTGCGCTCGAGTTTACTCATCGCACTGGCAACACCATCATCGGTTTCGAGAGCAAAGCCAATAACCGTTTGGTGCGCTGCTTTGACTTTTCCCCAATGCGCTAAAATGTCCGGTGTCGGTTCCAATTCAATTGAATCGGGGAGCTCGTTTCGATGCAATTTTATCGCAGCTGATTTTTTTGGACGGGCATCAGCGACTGCAGCGGTCGCAATGGCGATATCAAAGTCGTTGAAATTTCGGGATGCAGCGGTCATCATTTCTTCGGCCGTTTGAACTTCGGTAAAAGAAGCAACGCCCTTGGGAGCGTTCAATTGCACGGGGCCACTGATTAAATGTACTTCTGCACCTTGGACGATCAATGCGTGGGCTAAGGCATACCCCATTTTTCCGGAGCTGTGATTGCCGATAAACCGGACCGAGTCTATGGGTTCTTGCGTTGGCCCAGCCGTTATGATGATTTTTTTGTTTCTCAAAGGAGCCCGCTCATTGAACCAATGTTCCATCCAATCAGCAATGGCGTCGGGTTCGAGCATGCGGCCTTTGCCTTCAAGCCCCGAGGCGAGCAATCCAGAGTCGGATTCAATGACACCAACGCCGCGATCTTGAAGGTGTTGAATGTTTGCTTGTGTGGCAGCGTGAGAAAGCATATCCAGATCCATGGCAGGAGCCACACACACAGGACATCGGCTGCTTAGATGAACGGCTTGAAGGAAATTATCGCAGGTACCGTGAACGAAAGCGCTGAGGGTATTGGCCGTTGCGGGGGCAACGATGAAGACATCCCCCCAAAGTCCCAATTCAACATGATTGGTCCATTCTCCGGAAGCCTTGTTTTCGGTGAAATCGCTGTACACGGGATGATCCGTAAGCGTCGCCAGCGTCAAAGGGGTGATAAATTCAATGGCTCCAGGAGTCATAACAACACGGACTGTCGCTCCGCGTCGCTGCAGTTCTCGTGCTAGAACAGCAGATTTATATGCAGCAATGCTGCCTGTAATTCCCAGGAGTATGCGCTTTCCGTGAAGCGCCGCAGAAGGGGCTGGATAGCCCATTTACTTTAGTCTTCGAGCTCTTGTGGCTCTGTTTTTTCAGCCTCTTCTTCGAAGCTCAAGAGATTTTGACCCAATTCGGCCATTGCAATGCTATGTGGCTTAGGCAATCGCTCGTAAAACTTTGAGATTTCGATTTGCTCTCTGTTTTCAAACACTTCTTCGAGAGAATCCGTAGGAGTGATGAATTCTTCGAGCTTACTATTGAGTTCGTCCTTCATCTCAATCGCTAACTGCTTGCTGCGGCTGCTGAGGATTACAATAGTTTCGAACAAATTGCCCGTGCCGCTAACCTCCAATTCGTGGTTATCGCGCGTCAACGTGGTCTTCTCAGCCTTGATCGATTTGAAATTCATGTTCATTCAAAGGTTTGGTTCGACTGTAGCCGATCAATTTCAGAAACGCATTGATTTTGAATCATTTGCGCGTCATTCATTGACTTGCTATCCGGGAATCGGGCGACAAAGGTAAGGAAAGCCTCGATGGTATCATTGTATCGCTCCAATTTCCTTCGTTCAGTACTTTGAGAAGCATATTGAAAGTGGCTATCCAGGATCAACCATTGCATTTCTTCGCGGTACGGTGAGTCAGGAAATTCCTTCAGAGCATTCTGCAAAGCAATGACTGCACTCTGATACTGGCTTGTCTTGTGATAGAGGCGTGCAGTCTCGTAAGATTTCAATTCCAGCTTGTCGCGAAGTAAAGCGATCAGAGTTTGGCTAGAGTCACGCAATGCATTGCCAGGGTAACGATCCAAGAACAATTGAAGTTCTGCAATCGCTGCTTTCGTTTCCGTTTGATCCAAGGCGGGCTTCGGACTTAGTAAATAGCTGCACATAGCCGCTTCGAATTGTGCCTCTTCCGATCGC
This sequence comes from uncultured Flavobacteriales bacterium, assembly GCA_963934215.1. Classification (GTDB taxonomy): domain Bacteria; phylum Bacteroidota; class Bacteroidia; order Flavobacteriales_D; family Sanyastnellaceae; genus UA16. Next base: position 3,142 of record CAWVYB010000188.1, read on the forward strand.
GCATCATTCGGGAATGTCTTTGCAAACATTTTGAAATGGTACCGAGCCAAGTAGTAATCCCCGACACAGCGATGAGCTTCAGCACGATGATATTGTACCTCTCTCGCTTGCTCTGTGCCTCGGGTTAAAGAGACAACCTCTTCTAGAATTGGGAGTGCTCCGTAACATTTATTCGAATCCAAAAAACCAAGTGCCCGTTGGTATTTGTAATCCAAATCCGTGCTTTTCATGATTTTATTGTAATCACTGCAGCTCGCATTCAGACCAACCAGCGCCGCCAAAAAGAATGCCCAGGTCAGCCAAGGAAAAAAGGAGTTGTGGTGCGATTCAAATTTCATCAATGGTGCGCTCTATCAGAGAAGTATATTCTGTCGCGAAGGTATAGAATGCCGTGGATGTACAATCTCTGTTTCTTGCCGTTCTCGGATAGTTTTTAAATTTTTGTTGATTTCTGCCGTCTCCTCGTGATAATATCCGAGGACTTTTGATAGAATTCGCTCCGTAATTAACTGAAGCGGCTATCTTTGCTCCTTCATCAAACATGAAGCTTTTGGACATTTTTGAACGCATCCGCAACGACAGAGGCCCATTAGGGCAACATGCACGTGAGAGTCATGGCTATTTCACCTTCCCGAAGTTGGAGGGAGAGATTTCTAACCGCATGATTTTCAGAGGAAAAGACGTGCTGGTCTGGTCAGTCAATAACTATCTTGGCTTAGCCAATCATCCCGAGGTTCGAAAGGTGGATGCTGATGCAGCTGCTGAGTGGGGCATGGGCTACCCGATGGGAGCTCGAATGATGTCTGGTCAAACGGCACAGCATGAGGCACTAGAAGAGCAACTTGCTGATTTCATGCAGAAGGAAGACGCCTTTTTACTCAATTATGGGTACCAAGGATGTCAATCTGCCATTGAGGCTTTGGTCAGTCGCCATGATGTGATTGTTTACGATAGTGAGTCCCATGCTTGCATGGTGGACGGCGTTCGTTTGCACCAGGGAAAACGTTACGTTTTCCAGCACAACGATATGACGAGCTTCGTGAAGCAACTGGACCGTGCTCGGACGTTGTGTAAACAAACTGGAGGAGGGATTTTGGTTGTTACAGAAGGCGTCTTTGGTATGGCGGGTGATCAAGGCCAGTTGAAGGATATCTGTGCATACAAAAATGAATACGGTTTCCGTTTGTTTGTGGATGATGCGCATGGCTTTGGTACAATCGGTCATGAGGGACGTGGCGCGGGAGATGCCCAAGGTGTCCAAGATCAAATTGACGTGTATTTCGGAACGTTTGCAAAAGCC
>CAWVYB010000189.1:0-4434 GCA_963934215.1 uncultured Flavobacteriales bacterium
CTCCTGATAGCCCCACAAACGAGCCCGTGTCTTGCCAATTGTCACCGGCGTTGATACTAAAGTCAAAAGTGCTTGATTCGTTGACTTGTACCGCGATTTGACCGGCACCGTCACTGCAGTGCTCATTGACGGCTGATACCACTTCAAGGGCCGGCTCATCCTGAACCAACGTGATTGTCTGGGAGAACACACAACTGTTTCCGTCCAGCACTTCAAGCGTATAGGTGTTGGATGGCAAATTGGAAAAGGAACCGTTGCCCACTTGAAGTGCGCCATTTAAGACATATTCATACGGGGCCAATCCGCCCTCACTGGATGCCACGACACTGCCATCGTTGCCATTACAGGATTCTCCAACAACATTTACTGCGACATCAAAACCGATGCAAAGGGCCTCCTCACAAGACGTTGTAGAACTGTTGAGTAGGATTTGAAGGTTCTCCGTCACATACGTCTCCATGCGCGCCACCTGCCCCTCTGAGAACATGAACAAGCAAGCGTCGTCGCAATAGTCCATATACGACGGCCATAAAATGGGAGCAGTGCAATTCACAATGTTCTGGCCACTGGGACACCCAAATTGAGGGCCATCTGTAGCGGGTGTATCGGCAACAAAATCGTCACCTGCACAGCCTCCTCCACCCCAAGGATGTTCCAAAAACAAATAATGTCCCACTTCGTGTGTGATCGTTCGACCCATGTCGAATGCACCACTGATTGTATTGCCTCCGCACGTAACACTCCCAAAGTATTGCGGGTCACAGGTCACTCCATCCCCTGAGCCATTTCCTCCCAATGGGGAATACCCCAATGTCCCTCCACCGATAGTGCGCACAAACATGTTGAGATAACCGGACCAAGAGGCATCGCTATCTCCCGTCGTCTGATCCAATGTCACAGCATAGTCACCCTCGTCCAATCCGAATCCATCTGGATGATCCAACGTGGCCAAACAAAAGCTAATGCAGGATTCACCGTTGTCAATGGAAGGCCAAATCGTCGGCTGTGATTCCACCCATTCCGCCAAATCTCCATTTGTCGCAGCGAAGTCCTCATTGAGGGTTTGGACTTGGGACACAGCCATTTCAATGGCACAGTCGATTGGAATCCCTGTGCTTTGAAAATGCACGGCCACAGGAATCAGCAACGGGACATCGCACTCGAGGCGATCCGTTGCAGCCGCGTTTACCGCATCCAGGCGATCAGTATACGCTCGATCATAACCAGGAAGCCCCATCATATGAGCATGAACAGAATCGGCACCACAGGTTCTTTGACCCCAGGCATTCACCGTGATCAGCAAACTGAGGACGCCAAACAGCAAGCGATTTACTTTCCGATACATCAATCTGTAACAGCTTTGTTTCCAATAAAGAACTGCAAGAAAATCGGAATCGTTGCATGTTCCTCAGAAAAGGGCGTCTTTTCTTAAGGCAACACGACGTTCCAATTATAGTATTCGATTAGAAATCAGATGAACGCGGAATTCAGACGGGGAAATCACGTGGCTTTTTGAACACAAATGACTCAACGCTGTGCAAACCTCATCTGTTAAAACACCTCATTCCCCATCTGTGGGTTGTAATTTTCGGATCATGACGCGTCCAAGAGACATTCTGGCACCATTTTTCATTCATCTCGCCCGTTGGAGTAGAGTCGCGTTGGTCCTCAGTTGCAGTCTACTGGCTTCCAAAGACCATCGTGGTCAAGCTTATTTCCTCAATGGAACAGCATCGTCCATTGAAGGAGACTGTTATCAATTAACGACAACGCAAAGCGATCAAAACGGAACGGTTTGGAACGGTGAGTTCATCGACTTGGAGTCCCCCTTTGAATTGTCCTTTACCATGAATTTCGGAACGATCGATGCCACCGGTGCAGACGGCATGGTTTTCGTCTTGCAAGATGTCGGAACGGATGCCTTGGGACAAAGCGGAGGAGCTTTAGGATTCAACGGGTTTGACCCCAGTTTTGGCGTTGAATTTGACACGTGGAACAACGGTCAATACGGTGATCTAATCCAAGATCACATCGGTTTTATTTCTGACGGATCCGTCAACCACGCGCCACCGACAGGTTTGGGTGGTCCAGTTCAAGCAAGCCTGGAGAACATTAACATCGAAGACGGGGCTGATCATCCTGTCAAAATCACGTGGGATCCGGACACAAAGATTATCGCTGTCTATTTTGACTGCTCTTTGCGGTTGGCTGAACAGATTGACTTAATCGCCGATATTTTCAATGGACAGCCCCTCGTTTACTGGGGGTTTACAGGGAGTACTGGGGGGTCCTTTAACACCCAGAGTGTCTGTCTTTCCGAGAACATCATCGCCACAGGTCCTGAAACGGTCATCTGTCCCGGCGCAACCGTTGAACTCAATGTCGTTGGAGCTCCGAATGCCACGTACACTTGGGACCCACCTACTTTTCTCTCAAACCCCAATGACGCAACAACCCTGTGCACTCCTGATTCAAGCATGGCGTATACCGTAACGTACGCAGGGTTTTGCGACGCGGAAATCACCGATTCTGTCTTTGTATTTGTAGAGTCCCTCGTTGCCTCAGCTGAAACCTCGGAAGGCACGACCATCACGTGCGATATCTCACAAATTGAATTGTTCGGTGCATCCAACTTTCCAAATGGCGTTTCTTACGACTGGCAGAGCGATGACTTGGGGAACTTCGTTTCCAACCTAGGACCCAATGCGACCGTGGATTCCCCGGGGATCTATACGTTGGTTGTGACAAGTGATGATGGGGTTTGCATCGATGAGATCAGTGTGGACATCACTTCTGATTTCAGCACGTTGGATGTGACGCTATCGTCTTCCGGTGCGCAGTTGGATTGCACCACTGAAGTTTTAGAAATCACGGCGACAGCAGCGGCCGATGCGCTCTTGGAATGGACCATTCCATCGGATGCGAATTGGTATTGGTTAACGGAACCCTTCGTTCTCGGGACATCAACTCCTGGATCTTGGAGCGTCACCTCAACCAATCCCTCCAATGGATGCGACCTAGAAACAACCTTGGTCCTCGAAGCCGATTTCACCGAACCTCTGGTAGAGGCTGGCTTGTCTGACACCATCACATGCGCTTCACCTGCTGCCACGATATATGACATCCTCATCACTCCTGAAAACTACACACCGGTATTCGATTGGACTTGGAATGCTGGCAGCCTCAATGCCGTCGACCCGCTCAATCCAATCGCATATCTACCCGGGACCTACGTCTTGAATGTTTCATTCGAAGAAAATGGCTGTTCCAGTTCTGACTCTGTTTTTGTGTACCAGGATCCCGAAGCATTTGTTGATGTAAGTTCAACGACGCTTCCAAATGTCTTTTCTCCAAACGGCGATGGAACAAACGAGCGTTTCCGGCCATTTTTAGCCAACGACCCCGAGTTTCCACTTCTCACCATTGTCGACCGCTATCAGTTGAGTATTTTCAATCGATGGGGCAATGCGGTCTATACGCATGATGGGAAACCCGTAGAGTGGGATGGCCGAATCAATGGCGAACCGGTGACGGAAGGGGTGTATTACGTTAAGATGTCCTACCTCATCCTTTGCGGAGGAGAACAACGTGGCACCTTAAATGGAGAGCTTCATTTGATGCGTTAACCACACCGTTCAGCTTTGCTCACCCTGCAGCGGAAGCTGTTCCAAGGCATCCACAAAAGCATTTTCAGACCAAATGGGAACAGACTGGTTCTTGCAACGCTCGTACTTCGCTGCGCCCATTTTCTCATCGGCTACGAGCAAGTCGAGTCCTGGAGAAATGTACCGTTTGTAGATCAATCCCTTACTGATTGCCTCCTGCTGTAATGCTCTTTTCTTTTTCGGTGAAAACCCACTGAGAATAAACCGTTGTCCCGGAATCAGCTGCTGCAATTCCGTTGTCGGTTCCCAACTGACCAACTCCTTGGCATAGTCGTCATGGGTTTTCTTCCGGCGCACTTGTTTGCGCTCTTTTGTCTTTAAAGGATGCACGCCTTGTGTATTGAGTCCGTGCTTTTGCCACTGCATGCCGTCTACCAATGATTGCCATGAATCAAAATCACGGTCCTTCATGACTTCGGTTACAATGGAAGCGCAAACGCGAGCATCGCTCTCTGGATTGTGGTGATCTAAATTCCATTGAAAATGCTTGGCGACCGATTTAATCCCGTGCTTTTCCAAATCCGGCCACCCCCTGCGCGCCAAATCCAACGTGCAAAACATAATGGGTTTGTCTTCTTCAAGTAAGTCGTGGTGGACGAATGCGGCGGCTAAATGCTTGCATTCCACCATCGACGCATTGTGCGCAACCAGCGGACTGTCTTTCAACATCGGTTGCACGGTTTGCCATATCTCAGGAAATGTAGGCGCTGCAAGCGTGTCTTGAAGATTGTAGGAAAAATTCCATCGTTGCCAATCGCCAAAAGCCTCA
>CAWVYB010000190.1:0-4426 GCA_963934215.1 uncultured Flavobacteriales bacterium
CCAATCGGCAGCCGTTCGGGATTTGATTCGCGAAACGCACTTGACTCCGGGGCATTTAATCATGCCGTTGTTTGTGCTCGACGGCCAAGGGCGGCGTGAGGAGATTTCCGCTATGCCAGGGGTGTTTCGTCTTTCTGAAGATGAGGTGCTGAAAGAAGTAGGAGCTTGCATGCAGGTTGGCGTTCGCTCTTTCGTTTTGTTTCCGGCTGTTGAGGAGGAATTGAAAACGCCGGACGGAAGCTATGGAGCGCATCCGTCAAACTTTTATCTGCGCATTGCACGGTCGATTAAAGCCACCTTTCCGGAGGTCATGCTCATGAGCGACGTCGCATTGGATCCGTATAGCAGTGATGGTCACGATGGTTTGGTGGTCAACGGTGAAATTGTCAATGATGCAACGCTTCCGCTGTTAGCGGCACAAGCTGTGGCGCAGGCAAAGGCGGGATTTGACTTCATTGGTCCGTCCGATATGATGGACGGTCGAGTAGGGGTTATTCGGGAAGCCTTAGACGAGGCGAATTTTACCCAAACCGGAATTATAGCCTACAGTGCGAAATACGCCAGTGCGTTTTATGGTCCGTTTCGGGATGCACTGGAAAGTGCCCCCAAGTCCGGGGACAAGAAAACCTATCAAATGGATCCCGCTAATCGCCACGAAGCACTGCGAGAGGCCGAATTGGATGCGGATGAAGGGGCTGACTTTCTGATGGTGAAACCGGCGTTATGTTACTTGGATGTGATCCGAGAACTTTCTGTTCACATGGACCGGCCTATAGCGGCGTACAATGTGAGCGGTGAATATTCCATACTCAAAGCCGCAGCGGCCCAGGGTTGGATTGATTACGATCGCGCTATGCCCGAAATGTTGACCAGCATTCATCGCGCAGGAGCCTCGGTCATTTTAACCTACTTCGCTCGTGAGTTCGCTGAACGATATCAAGCAGGAAACCTTCCCCGATAGACATGAGAACGTTTTTAATGGCCGTGTTTTTAGTGGCTGGTTTTGCAGCGCTGCATGCGCAACGCGCTCCAGATAACGTGATGATTTACAGCGGGGAGACGGACGCTTATCAACCCTGTGAGCCTTCCATTGCAATCAGCCCCTCCAACCCGGACATCTTGGTCGCAGGGTCGGTATTGGATAACGTGCACCGATCCACCGATGGTGGTTGGACGTGGAAGACAGAAACCTTGACTTCTCGTTTTGGAGTTTTCGGTGACCCCTGTGTTGTGGCCTCCCCCAAGGGAGACTTCTATTACCTGCATTTATCCAATCCCGATGGGCTTGCTTGGTCAAGCGAAGCCTTGCTCGACCGGATTGTGATTCAACGGGGGAAGGGCAAAGGGAAGCGATGGACTAAGGGGGCTGGCATGGGATTGAACGACCAGAAGGATCAAGACAAGGAATGGGCTGCAGTCAGTCTAAGCGGGCGTTCACTGGTGTCGTGTTGGACACAATTCGATAAATACGATAGCCAACTGGCTGGCGATAGCTCCATCATCTTGTGCAGCACATCCAATCGCAAGGCGAAGGTTTGGTCGGAGCCGGTGCGCGTGAACAAATTAGCGGGTGATTGTCGCGATGGAGATTGGACGGTTGAAGGAGCCGTGCCTGATATCGCTGCGGATGGAACGATATATGTGGCCTGGGCGCATGCTGATACCATCTGGATGGACCGGAGCACGGATGGCGGTGTGACGTGGTTGAAGCAGGACCTGCGTGTTGCTCAAATTGCCGGTGGATGGGATTGTGTGATAAGGGGATTCAATCGGGCCAATGGCATGCCGGTGACCCGCGTGGATCGAAGCAATGGCCCCCATGCAGGCCGGGTCTATGTCAATTGGACGGATAACCGCAACGGCCCGGATGATCAAGATGTCTGGGTGGTATACAGTGACGATGGAGGAACGACTTGGACTGCCCCTATTCGTGTCAATGACGACCCTGCTGGAGCACAGCAGTTTTTCACATGGATGGATGTTGACGATATAACAGGCTTTGTCCACATCGTCTTCTATGACCGGCGCAAGGCAGCAGCGAAATATTCGGACCCCTCTATCAAGCCTTCTTGGAATACCGAAGTCTATGTCGCTTCGTCCTATGATGGCGGAGATACTTGGCGAAATCTGTTGGTCAGTGAAAAATCGTTTCGACCCCAAGAGAAAATGTTCTTCGGAGATTACAACAACATATCGGCCTACGATGGACGGGTTCGCCCAATTTGGACTCGGAATGATAAAGGGATTCTGAGTATTTGGACCGCCTTTATGGACGGATTCGAATAGGACGAGCAACGAAGGGCTTACGCCGTGCGAATCTTCTCAGCCGTGGCGGCCAACTCTTCTTGGGTCACCTTCAGCTTGGGCCGCTCAAAGTTGATGTCAGACACCGTTTGAAGTGGAATGAGGTGGACATGTGCATGAGGGACCTCCAATCCAATGATGGCAACACCTACGCGCTTGCAAGGGATGGCTCGTTCGATTTGTTTGGCGACGTCTCGAGCGAACGTGTTGATGGAAGAAAGGGTGTGGTTGTCCAGATCAAAGAAATAATCGACTTCCATTTTTGGAATGACGAGTACATGGCCCTCTGCCAAAGGCATGATATCCAAAAACGCTAGAAAGTCATCGTTTTCTGCAATGCGGTGACACGGGATTTCACCGGCCACGATTTTGGAGAATAGCGAAGCCATTATCCCCGACTAATTTCGATAATTTCAAAAGGAATGACACCAGCGGGTACAGTGACTTCGGCAATATCACCAACTGCTTTGCCCAGCAAACCTCTCCCAATGGGAGAATCCACTGAAATCTTCTTAGCCGCTAGGCTAGCTTCATTTTCAGCAACCAAGGTGTATGTCACCTCCATGTTGTTCTTCATGTTCTTGATCCGCACGGTACTCAAGATGTACACCTTTGAATTGTCAATTTGGGAGTCGTCAACTAAACGCGCGTTAGCGAGCGTATTTCTCAATTTCGAAATCTTGGCTTCGAGCATGCCCTGTGCTTCTTTAGCCGCGTCGTATTCGGCATTTTCACTCAGGTCTCCTTTGTCGCGTGCTTCGCCTATTTGAGCTGATATTTTAGGACGTTCTATGGCCTCTAATTGGCGCACTTCGTCCTTCAAATTTTGCAACCCTTCGGGCGTGAAGTAAGAGATGTTTGACATGACGCGTAGATTTCTTTAATGGGAACCACCTCGAGTCTAGTGAGGTGGATTAAAAAAGAGAAAACCCGAGGAACGGGCTTTCTCTTTGACAAAGATAAGAAACAAAGTAAACTGAATCAGTGAGTTGCAGCGTTAGGCTGCACGTACGAATTCAAATAGTGATGTGGATACCGATGCTATGATTCCCGTTGAAAGGATTCGTGGTGCGGTAACCGTAATCAATTCCGATGACACCGCCATCTGAATTGGACGGGATGTTCAACGTAAAGCCAGCTGCAGGTCCTGTGAAAGCTGACGTGTTATCCTGTTCGGATCCAATCCCAGGCTCCCACATGTAACCGAAACGGACAACGAGGGTCTCACGGAAAGAGACTTCCATACCCCCTCCAAATTGATCCTTGGTGAAGGAATTGGAAACGAATTGTCCGGTCAGCGTGGTGCTAAAGAACTCAGAGCTTTGGATGTCATATCCGAAACCGATGTTTACCAAAGAAGGCAATTCATAGCGCTCTGAGCGTTGCAACATGGTCAACGCGAGCGGGCTGCCTTGTGGAGTGGCCGTAACGGTCAAACCATCACCTGCGTATCGCATGGGTGCACCGACGTTGCGCAGCGATATCCCGAACTTCAGGCGCTCATCAGATGCTGAGATGTAACGAATTCCGGCATCAAAGCAGACGCCTGATGCGCGCACATTCGAAATGGATTCGCCAATGATTCGCATGGTGACTCCTCCGTAGATTGAATTGGAGAAGGCTTTGGCAAAAGAGACTCCGATATTCGAAAACGAAGGAGAGAAGGAGCCAATACCTCCTTCCGGTAAGTCTTCGGTCGTAATTGGAATATCTCCAAATCCCATGGACATCACCGTTAATGCCAAAACAGCTCCATTACCGGTTGTTGTAGCAAATCCAATGGAGTTCACGCTGATTCCTGATCCTGAGAGATACTGGGTGTTGGCAAAAGCCAGCTCACTTTTCTCAATGAATGCCAAACCAGCTGTGTTGAGAAAAATGGACTCCAATCCGAATGCTGTGGCCATGTTGGTTCCAGCAAGTCCATTGGATTGTGCCCAAGGATTCACAAGCAATTGACCTGCACCGGCAGAACCGGCACGGTCAGGATTCCCTGCTTGCGAAGCAATTGGGAGCGCAAAACACACTGCTAATGCAGCGGTTGAGAGGAGGAAGGTATTGATCTTCTTCATGGCGATTTCAAGGTCAAATCAGAAATTATCCAAGTCAGTCGGCCGCATGA
>CAWVYB010000191.1:0-4314 GCA_963934215.1 uncultured Flavobacteriales bacterium
TTTTCCGTCCTTTGGTTGCGGCCATCGCAGCGGGGTGTACGGTCATGCTCAAGCCATCTGAATACACAGCGCACACCGCTCAAGTCCTTGCTGAAATCGTGGATGTTGTTTTCGATCCGCGCGAAGTGGCGCTGGTGCAAGGCGGTGTAGAAACAGCGACGGAATTGCTTCAATTGCCATTCAATCACATGTTTTTCACGGGCTCTCCTGATGTCGGTAAAATCGTCATGGCGGCAGCGGCTAAAATCCCGTGCAGTGTGACCTTGGAATTGGGTGGAAAGTCACCGGTCATCATGGACCCTTCGGCCAATATCAAGGCATCAGCCAAGCGCATTGCTTGGGCCAAATTATCCAATGCAGGTCAAATCTGTGTGGCGCCCGATTACATCTTGGTGCACGAAAGCAAACGCGATGAATTGGTTGAAGCACTCAAGCAGGCGATGGAAGCCTTGTATCCCAATGCCGATTCCAAAGCCCAGGACTACCAGCGCATTGTACACCCCCGACACGCCGAACGCATCCAAGGACTCATCACCGATGCGAAGGAGCGAGGAGCCCAGGTGGTGCAAGGTGGTCAGGTGGATGTCCAAGGATGTGAAGTCGCTCCAACACTGTTGGTAGATGTTCCTGTGGATTCCCAGATTTTGCAAGAAGAAATATTTGGTCCGGTGTTGCCCATCGTAACGTGGAAAGAACCGGAGGAGGCCATCGCATTCATCCGGGCGAGACCCACGCCATTGGCCTTGTATCTCTATGGCAAGAAACGTTCATTGACGCGGCGCTTTATCGACGAAATTCCTTCGGGAGGAGTGAGCATCAACAACAGTGTCATTCATGTATCGAGCACCGATTTGCCCTTTGGAGGACTGGGGTCCAGCGGAATTGGATCGAGCAATGGGGTTTATGGATTCCGTGAATTCACCCATTATCGTGGGATGTATGCGCAACGTTGGGCAGGGTTTGGTCCGGCGCTGATGCCACCCTATACTCAACGCAAAAGCCGTCTCATTGACATCGTTTTGCGGTGGTTGTAATGTCGGCTCTCTAACTTTAGTGAGTAAAAAAAGAAACGAACTAGGAATGGAGTGGATGAAGCAACTTGTCGTGGTGTTGGGCCTCATGGTCATCTCGAGTGCCACGGCACAAAAGGGGATTGATCGCATCGACCCGCCGCACTGGTGGGTGGACATGCACAATCAAGAACTTCAATTGATGGTCTATGGTGACAACGTGGCGAATTGGTCGGCGACCGTCGATGCACCGGGAATTCGCATTGACCGCACAGTAGCGGGTGACAGTGAGAACTACGTGTTTCTCTATCTCAACATCGGCAAAGACGTGCAGCCGGGTTCATTTTCCATCGCATGGAAAAACGCGCAGAATCGCAAAGCTGGCCGGTCAGATTATGTGCTGCATGAGCGCACGGTTCAGCAAGCGGGGTACGACAATTCAGATGCCATTTGCCTGATTACACCCGACCGTTTTGCCAATGGCAATCCGGAAAACGATGAGGTCAAGGGGCTCCGTGAAGGCGTGAGTCGCGAAGATGATCACGGCCGCCATGGGGGGGACATTGCCGGAATTGAAGCGCACCTCGACTACCTTGATCGCATGGGGTTTACGGCCATTTGGCTGAACCCCATTTTGGAGAATGACCAACCCCAGTGGTCTTACCACGGCTATTCCACGACCGATTATTATCGCGTAGACCCGCGTTTTGGAACGAATGGAGAATACCGGGAGTTGGCGGACGCAGCGCGCAACCGGGACATGAAGGTGATCATGGACATGATCATGAATCACTGCGGCGATGAGCATCCCTGGATCGCAGATCCGCCCACCGAAGATTGGATCAATCACGGCGGAACCTTCGCGCCCACCACACACCGACGCACGTCTTTGCGGGATCCCTATGCCGCAAAGTCGGACGTTGAGGCTTTTACAGACGGATGGTTTGTGGAGACCATGCCTGATTTGAACCAGCGCCAACCTTTGTTGGGAGATTACCTGATTCAAAATACCATCTGGTGGATTGAGTATTTGGGACTCGGCGGAATTCGGATGGACACCTACCCGTATTCGGATGCGGAATTCATGAGCCGCTGGACGTGTGAAATCATGGCGGCCTATCCGGAATTCAATATCTGTGGGGAAGAATGGAGTTTGAATCCGGCGGTATTGGCCTACTGGCAGCGCGATCAGGTCAATGCCAATGGCTACACCTCGTGCTTGCCGGGATTGCTCGATTTTCCGCTCCACGATGCGTTGGTCAAAAGCCTCACGGAAGAGGAGGCCTGGCATTCCAATTGGGTCCGTTTGTATGAGATGCTGGGCAATGATTTCCTGTATGCACATCCGGAAGAGCACATCATTTTTCCGGACAACCACGACATGAGCCGGATCCACACCCAGTTGGGAGATGATGCCCGCAAAACTCGATTGGCCCTGGTGTTTGTGGCAACGATGCGCGGCACCCCTCAATTCTACTATGGCACGGAATTCCTCATGTCCAATACCGGCGACGATAGCCACGGCAACATCCGCAGTGATTTTCCTGGGGGATGGGAGGGCGATGCGGTGAATGCTTTTACCGGTGAGGGCTTGACCGCAGAAGCCTTGAGCTTTCAGACGGAGTTTAGCGAGTTGCTACAATGGCGCAAGACCGCCACAGCGGTTCATGGAGGTGAAGTCAAACATTACGCACCTGAGGCCGGTACCTATGTGTATTTCCGATTCAATGAGGATCAGAAAATCATGGTGCTCTTGAATCAAGGCGATACGTCAGAGACCTTGGATTTGTCTCGTTTTCACGAGGTATTACCGGCGGATGCTCATCTGACCAACGCATTGACGGGAGAGCGCATCGCTGCCTCTACAACGCTTGAAGTGCCCGCCTGGGCGGCCTGGATTCTAGAAGTAGAGTGAGTTGTTTGGGTGCGTCGCCTCAGGCTTTTCGAACAAACTCCGACTTGAGCCCCATGGCCCCAAATCCGTCAATCTTGCACGCGATGTCATGCTCGCCATCGACCAGGCGAATGTTCTTCACCTTGGTGCCGGCTTTGACCGGCTTCGGCGCCCCCTTGACGGGCAAGTTCTTGATGACAATGACGGAGTCTCCATTTTGAAGCGGGTTGCCATTGGAGTCCAAGACCTGATCTGAATCATCGGTTTCTTGTGATGCCGAAACGGCTTCAGGGTTCCACTCATGAAAACATTCTGGACAATTCAATAGCGTGCCGTTGGAGTAAGCATACATGCATTGGCATTGAGGGCAAGGCGGGATGTTGTCCATGGCGCGAGTTGGTTGAATGACTAAGGTCAGGTATTTCCGCTGCATTCTACATTCCATTCGCGTCAAGTTTCATTTACATCTCGTTAGAAGTTATCTGAGTAATCTTTCCCAGAGCATCAGGAGCCTGGAGATTTTAACATTGGGCTGTCAAAACTCTATGGCGCTTTCTTGATTTGGAGATGGAATTTTTTTTTCATTAGTGCTTTATCAACCTTTAAATTTTCAGCGATGAAAAAGTTTTTTTCAATTTTAGCGGCTGCAGCGTTATTCGCAGCGACGAGTTCTGTCACTCAAGCGCAAGATGACGGGGCAAAGGAATTTGCTGCTTACAACGTTGGCGTTGGCATCAGCCCATTTGGCCCTTCATTGAACTTCACGCACAATCTGTCTGAGCAGACAACGGTCAATGTTGGCGTTGGGGCTTTTTCAGGTGACAATCCTGTTTCTCAAGAAATAGGTGGGGTCACTTTCGATGGTACAGCTGCAACCAACTGGATGGGTGTATTCTTGAACCATCGTCCATTCGAAGACTTTGATTGGCTTCGATTCAGCGTCGGAATTGGCATCGGAGGCATCGAAGGAACGCTCACAGATCAAGATGATGAGAATCACTCTTACTCTATTCTGTACGATAACAATCCCGTCGGTTACGTAGGGATTGGTTTTGGATCGCGACCTGTGAAAGGATTCACCGTAGGATTTGACATCGGTGGTTTGCACACATCAGGTGGTGATGTTACATCAACAGGAACAACTGCAGCGAACATGGATGTCATGGATGAAATTCCAAACACCCTAGGCTATGGCCGTGTTCTGCCAAACCTACAGCTTTCGGTGGGTTACGGTTTCTGAATCGGATTCAGCGATTGACTTTTGAATGGCGCGCTTCTGCAATACAGGGGCGCGCTTTTTTGTCTTCAAATCAGCCTTTTTGATTCTGCCAGTTTGTCCGTTTAGCCCTTACTTAGTTTGCATCGGTTACTTTCCAATACAGAAATTGCTGAAGATGTGATCGAGGATGT
>CAWVYB010000192.1:0-4256 GCA_963934215.1 uncultured Flavobacteriales bacterium
AAGTTGTTGGTCAATGGCATCATCGCCCCCATCCGAAGCTTTCGAAGCGCACGAGAATACAAGAAGGTTTGGACCGATGAGGGTTCGCCTTTGCTCATTCACGGAGAAAAGGTCCGGGATCTGTTGCAGACCCGCATGAACCGCCCTGAAATGGTCTCCGCCTTCGAAGGTGAAGTCACGGTAGAGTTGGCCATGCGCTACCAAACCCCATCGATGGATGTCGTGTTGAAGCGGATGCAAGCAGATCACTATGACCGCATTGTCATTCTGCCACTCTATGCACAATACGCTTCAGCATCCACCGGATCTACGCTGCAGAGAGCGTTTGAAATCATCAGCAAGTGGTATGTGATTCCCGATGTGATTTCCATCAGCCAGTACTGGGATTTCCCCGGCTATCTCGATGGTTTTGAACTCCGAGCTAAAGCGTTCGACCTCAACGCTTACGATCATATTTTGTTTAGCTACCATGGTTTGCCAGAACGACAGCTTGATAAAGTCTACGACGATCGGCAGTGTTCCAACCACAGCTGTGAGGATGAGATCAATGACGAAAATAAGTTCTGTTATAAAGCGACTTGCTATGCAACAACGCGAGCGCTTGCAGAGCGACTCCAAATACCATCTGATCGCTACACCGTCTGCTTTCAATCCCGTTTGGGTGGCGGATGGGTCGAACCTTTCAGTGACAAAGTCATCGAAGAGCGTGCTGAAAAAGGCGATCAAAAGCTCCTTGTTTTCAGTCCAGCATTTGTAGCCGATTGTCTCGAAACCATTGTGGAAATTGGAGAAGAGTACGTCGAGCTATTTGAAGAAAAAGGGGGCAAACAGCTTGACTTCGTTCCAAGTCTCAACGACCATCCTCGCTGGATTCAAGGGTTGGAAGAGCTCGTTTTGAGCAAGATTGGCAAGGCGTAACTGATTCATCCGTCGAACCCTATAGACTGCGTATCTTCCTCCCGTGGAATCTCAAATCGCCGAAAATCCAACCCCGACATCCAGCATTGCTCAGCGCAAATTGCCGGATTTGTCCGCGTGGTTTGAACGTGAAGAACATGCATTCCTGCTGTACGATGAGCAGCCACAGGGCCGTTGTTTGTTTGCCATTGGGGCACGTCGGTCGTTCACATGGGGTTTGGAACAACCCGGTTGCATCGAAGCCTGGTCACGATTTGTGAAACCCGGAGCAAAACGCTCAGGGTGGACGTTTGGGTGGCTGGGGTATGACTTGAAGAACATCCTGGAAGAAGTCAATTCCCGTCGAACTGACAGCGCTGGCTTTCCTGTGATGCACTGGGTCGAACCACGCATTGTCGTGGAATGGGGCGGCGACCTTGAGCATCCTAAATTGGTGTTGGGCGAAAACGAGCTCGATGCGCATGCCGCGTTGGAATCAGTCCTGCACGAAGCTCGTTCAGAAACACCCCCCTCAGAGCGCATTTCCTTGCGTCCACGATGGGATCGTTCGACCTATCTGCAGCGCGTTCAACGCGTCAAAAAGCACATTCAACGCGGGGATGTTTACGAATTGAACCTCTGCCAGGAATACCACGGTGATGGCAAAATCGACAGT
This sequence comes from uncultured Flavobacteriales bacterium, assembly GCA_963934215.1. Taxonomy (GTDB): domain Bacteria; phylum Bacteroidota; class Bacteroidia; order Flavobacteriales_D; family Sanyastnellaceae; genus UA16. Next base: position 1,574 of record CAWVYB010000192.1, read on the forward strand.
CCTTGGAATGCGTATGTGCGTCTGCAGCGGAAAACACGCGCCCCATATAGTGCCTTGATTAAAGCAGGTGAATTTGACCTGCTCTGTGGCTCGCCGGAGTTGTTCTTGAAAAAACGTGGGAAGCGGATCACATCCTCTCCCATCAAAGGCACAATTCGCAGGGGCCAAAACGAAGAAGAAGACGCGGCCCTCGCGCACCAGTTGTATCACGACACCAAGGAACGTGCAGAGAATGTGATGATTTGCGATCTGGTGCGCAACGACCTGAGCAAAATCGCTGCGCCTGGGACCGTCAGTGTCCCCGAATTGTTTGGAATTCATCGATTTCAGACTGTCCACCAAATGATTTCTTCGGTGCAATGTGACCTCGCCGATGGCGTTGAGATCAGTGACATCATCAAAGCCACATTCCCCATGGGATCGATGACCGGAGCTCCCAAAGTTCGGGCCATGCAACTCATAGATGAACTGGAAGGAACGCGACGCGGGATATACTCCGGGAGCGTCTGTTGCATCCAACCAAACGGCGATTTCGACATGAACGTTGTCATTCGCAGCATCGCCTGCAACCGCAGAACAAAGCGCATCTCCATGCAAGTGGGTGGTGCCATCACCGCTTTGAGTGATCCCGAGCGCGAATACGACGAGTGTTTGCTCAAGGCTGAAGCCATGATGGAAACCTTGAACGGCCATGCGTAACGCATTCCGCGGATTGCCCGCTCTGGTCGATCGATGGCTCAAAGAGCATCGCATTCCTCGAGACTGCACCATCATCGTTGGGATGAGTGGAGGTCGGGATTCCATGGCCCTCGCGGCCTGCCTCAACCGCATTGGACAGCCTGTCATTGGAGCGCATGTCAACTATGGATTGCGAGGGGACGAATCTATTGCCGACCAAGCGTTCGTAGAGCAGTGGTGCCAACAGATGCACATTCCAGTTAAGCTGCATGCACCAGCCCATGTTGAATCTACTGAAGGGGTTCAATCTGCGGCACGAAAAATCCGATACCAGTGGTTTCAGACTTTGAAACAAGAACATACAGGGCTCGCCTTCATTGCGACAGCCCATCATGCTGACGACCAAGCTGAAACCGTTCTGCTCCACCTTATTCGTTCTTCAGATCCCTTGGCCTTAGCGGCTATGAAACCCCTGGAGGACACCGCATCATTGCTGCGCCCCTTTCTTCATGTCTCCCGTTCGGCGATCACTGCTTGGATGGAACAAGAGGGCATCCCCTTCAGGGATGACAGCAGCAATGCGAAGCCTGACTATTTGAGAAACAGATTGCGCCACGAAATCTTGCCTTTATTGGAAGATATCCGGGCCGGTTCGGGCGCGCACATTGCGCGGTGGGCAGATCGGTGGCAGCCCATCTCGTTGCAGCTAAAAAACGAGATTGATTTGGCGTTAGAGAGGTGCTATCAAACTGAAGACAAAGACTGCGGGATTCTCCGTGTTAGCGTCTGGAAAGAAGAGCCCCTCGCGGACGAAATTTTGTACCACTTGGCGCAACGCTGGCACATCAGTGCCCGAGCTGTTCGCGAAATCAAAGGCCTCTGCGAGGAGACGGTACAATCGGGCGGGCGCTTCGAATCATCCCATACCACCCTGATCCGACAAGGTGACTTACTCCATTGGAAAGCCACCATCGATCAAAATACATCGGCTTCATGACCTCTTCCCTCCCTGCTGAAAAACGCGAATTGGCCATCCGGATTTACGCCATTCTCGCCGCTTTGTTCGTCGCCAGTCTGGTCGCCTGCAATCTTATTTTCAGGAAATTCTTCCATTGGTCCCCTACGACCTGGCTCACTTTTGAGCAAAGCGTGGGGCTGCTCCCCTACCCCATCACATTTTTAGTTACCGATCTCATCAGCGAGTGTTTCGGTAAAAAGAAAGCGAACCTTGTGGTCATGTCAGGTCTGTTTGCGAGCCTCTTCGTTTTGATCATTGTGACTGTTGGACAAGCGGTGCCGGCGGCAAGTTGGTCGCCCGTTTCTGATATGGAATTCGACCACGTCTTTGGCTCGACGGTCGTCGCAGTCGGCTCTTCCATGGCGGCCTACTTAATTGCCCAATTTCTGGACGTCAAACTGTTCCATTATTGGAAAGCCAAGACCCACGGGAAAAAGCTTTGGTTGCGCAACAATTTGAGCACCATCCCATCCCAATTCATTGACACGTTGACCGTCATTTCCCTCATGTGCTTCTTGGGGCAAATCGAATGGGCTCTGTTTTCTAACCTCCTTTTTTATGGGTTCTTTTTCAAAATCCTAGTGGCTTTGATTGACACGCCTCTGGTCTACTTAGGAAGTTGGCTAATCCGGAGACCTTTTGGGCTAAAACTCGGAGAAGAAATCTCGTTTTAATGCAGTGCTCATAGGCGTAGGACACTCACCTTGAGCATCCCGTGAAACGAACATTAACAGTTCCGACCCATCTAGAGGGAGGCATGCGTTATCTTCGCAAAACGATGAAAGAAATGAAACAACTCGCTTTCAATATGCTCCATGGTGCATTGGTCTTAAGCCTCTGCTGGTTTATCACTCCCAGTTTTGGACAAATACTGGACCCCGTTGCTTGGGAATTTAACCTGTATGAAACCCAAACTGAAGGTGAATTCGATCTTGTTTTTCATGCTTCAGTTGAACCATGCTGGCATATCTACAGCCAAGATCTCGA
>CAWVYB010000193.1:0-4253 GCA_963934215.1 uncultured Flavobacteriales bacterium
CCAATTGTGGCACCGAGGATGTGGTGAGCGTTTTGCCTGGTTTTGATTATGAGGTCGCATCTTCGAATCCAACGTGTGTTGTGACGGACGGATCTGTTTCAGTGACCGTTTCAGAGCCGCCATCGGATGGTCCTTGGACCTTGGTGCTTTCTGAAAATGGGTCATTGGTTGAGACGATTACTTCCAACGGTGGGCTCGATGTGTTCAACGACTTGGATGAAGGCACGTATGATTTGGAATTGAGCGATTCAGGGGGGTGCCTCTATGCTGTAGAAATGATATTGAGTGCTCCGGTTCCAATGGATTTTGATGTAACGGTGAATCCCATCATTTGCATCAATGGTTCAGTCAATTTAGAAGTGTCCAGTGATATGGACCCCGGTGAGACATGGGTATACTCTTGGGACAATGGTTTGGGAACCGGTTACAATCAACTTGTTTCACCGATTGTTGATACGGATTACGAGATGTTTGCTACAGCCCCGAATGGCTGTACATCCGTGCCGCAAACAGTTACCGTTCAGGTATATGATTCCCTTTCGGTTCAACTTGATGCTCCAGCTCTTATTTGTGGAGGAGCCTTTGCAGAAGTTGAAGCAGCAGTCTTCGAAGGGGGCAGTGGTGCGGGGTATGGGTTCAATTGGACCTGGCAAAATGTAGCGGTAGGAAGCAATGATTTTGAAATTGTTGATTACCCCGCGTCAACGGGTAGCTACTGCCTCACACTTTCCGATAATTGCGAAACACCGTCCATAACAGAATGCATCGAAGTGGTGATTGAAACACCGATTCCTGCGGACTTTACTTCAGACACGACACGTGCATGTATTCCTGGGATTTTCCAATTTGAGAGTTTGGTGGATGGCGCGTTGATCTCACAACACGAATGGTTCTTCGGAGACGGCGAATTGAGTGCTGAAACAAGTCCCGTACATGTGTATCCAAGTCCGGGTGGATATGATGTCACGTACAACATCACCTCTCTTATTGGTTGTGAATACACCAATTTCCAGCCGGGCTATTTGCAAGTCTACCCGCGACCTTCCGTTGGTTTTACGGCAACACCGCAGCCGACACGTGTTCCGGATACGCGCATTGAATTTGAGTCCGTGAATAGCAACAACGTTGTTGATTGGTATTGGCTCTTTGATAGTATTCAGAACCTTGGTGGTTCGATGCTTTCAGACCCTGAATTTGTCTTCCCAATCGACGTTGGTGGAGATTATCCTGTGACGCTAGTGGTGACAGATGAGAATGGATGCACGAGTCAAATCACGCGTGTTATTGAAATTCAGGACTTGTTCGCGCTGTATATCCCAACCTCTTTCACTCCGAACAACGATGGCATCAATGATGCATTCTTTGTGCAAGGAACGGATATTGACCCTGATCGATTTACCATGCAGATTTTCAATCGGTGGGGAGATAAGGTCTTTGAAACTTTCGATCTTCAAGAACCATGGTATGGTCCAGCAGGTCCGGAATCTGAGCATTACGCTCCTGATGGTATTTATTACTATCGCGTGGTGGTGTACGCTACAAGCTCAACGGCTGACCGTCAAGAAGTGACCGGTTCGGTCATGGTGACGCGATAGTGAGAAAGCTTGTCTGCGCGCTGCGTAGACAACGCCAAAAAAAAACCCGGCATCTGCCAGGGTTTTTTTTTGTGCTACAAAATAATGCGACTGCTTTATTCCAAGCCTAGCAACTCGTCCATCGTCCCTGTAGCCACACTGTGATAATTTGGTCGCGCTTTGGAGTAAATGGAATGGGCTAAATCGCTCTGATTGGTTTCGAGCATAGCGCGGTAAAGAGGCGTTAGAAACTTGCGCCGGCCTATCTGAACTAGGAAAGACTCCAAGCGTTCGTATGCAGGGGTATATTGGCTTCTTACCGCTTGCTCAAGCCAAGCGAACAGGATTTCGTTGTTACCAGTTTGCGTCATGCCGTATATCGCATCCAGTTCAGCGAGGCGGTTCGATGGTATGGCATCATCTAAATTGGAAAGGAAGCGGTAGCGTTCTTGATAGACCCAATTCTTCCAAGGCAAATCAGCGGTAGACAATTCGCCGTTGGTCCATGCGATGAGCGTAGCATCTACCTGTTCGATTCGCTCAGAGCGGACTTTCGGACAGTTTTCAGGCAAGCCAGCGCCATAGATCCACGCTTCCAAATCAACTGCCGCGAGAAGTTCGGTCGTGTTCAGTAAGTTGGTCTTCAAGTAGTCAATGAATCGTTCCGTGTCCATAACGGTGAATGCATTGCTTTCGAAGTAATTCTTCAAAAAGGCATCAAAAGCTTCTCGGCCGACTGTCTTTTCCAATAAACGAAGGAAGAAATACCCTTTGTCATATGCAATGGCTGTCATGCCTTCATCCGGGTTGCGATTTTGCAAATGCAACTTCAAATGCGTGTCATCAGGATTGGTGTCCATGATTTCATCCACTTCGTCCACGAGGCCCTGGTAACTTAGTGTCGCGAGCATTTCGGAAATCTCAGCTCCGTAAACCGATTCCATAATGCGCTGCTCGAAGTAGACGGTAAACCCTTCATTCAGCCAAAAATCATCCCATGTTGAATTTGTAACCAAGTTTCCGCTCCAGCTATGAGCCAACTCATGGGCAACCAAGGCTACCAGACTCCGGTCTCCTGCGATGATGGTTGGAGTAGCAAATGTTAGTCGTGGATTTTCCATGCCTCCGAATGGAAATGCAGGAGGGAGCACGAGCAAGTCATACCGTTCCCAGGCGTAAGGACCATAGAGGTTTTCGGCGGCGACCAAAAGCTGTTCCATTTCTGCGAACTCATACGCTGCCGCATCGATCAACTCAGGGACAGCATATACCCCGGTGTGTGGCCCGACCGATCGGAACTCGACGTTTCCAACTGCTAGAGCCAAGAGATACGATGGGATGGGTTGTACCATTTGAAAATCATAGTGACCATCTGCACTTTGTTCCGTTGGATTTGTGGCGCTCATCATGGCCATTGTACCAATGGGGACTTGCACATGAGCATTGTACGTAAATCGAATGCCCGGAGAATCCTGGCATGGAATCCATGTTCTCGCCAAGATGGCCTGACTCTGAGTGAATAAGAAAGGCTGTTCGCCTTCAACCCAAAGCAATGCACCAGCATCGGGTGCACTTTCATAGCGAATACTCACTGATTGGCTCGATGCTGAAACGGGAATGCTGAGGGGTTGACCAATAAAGTCTTGTGATGGTCCCAATTCCCATTCAACGGGACTCCCGTCGACAGTTACTTCGAGGATGCTGAGGTCTACAGCATCGAACAAGATGCGTTGCGCACTTTCACTTGTTTGGATGGCATAGGTAGCGGTTGCTGAGATGATCCGGGTGTTGAAATCCACAGCGGCATCCCAATCCAAGTGCGTAACAACCGCTTCATCAGGTTTGCTATAACTGTGATGGTCTGTGGCTCTTTTCATGTCCAAAATGGCTTGATTCCGGTGAGATGTAGTCGATTGCTCTTGGCATCCGGTTGCAGCAAAGAAGAATCCTGCAATTCCAAAGATTCCAATGCAATAAAGAAGGGGTGATTTCATGGTTCTGAAGGGGGTGTTTCTTTGATGTTTCGTTGAATGATCCGGCTAATCGTTACCACGGCGAGTCCGCCAAAGGCCGTTTTCACCAGCAATCCAGGGCCGAGGCGTTCGAGTGTTTCCCAAACAGGTTCGGCGATCGGAACAATGCTTCTCTGCCAAAGTAAGCCCAGAGCCAAGATCAATAACTGCCCCGCTAATATGGCCAAGGTTCCCATGAAAGCGCGCTGTTTCTGAATGCGCTCGGCTGCCCATCCAACCAATATCGCAGCGAGTGGAAAGGCCATCAAAAAACCACCGGTGGAACCTGTAAATCGTTCCCACCCAGAGGTGCCATAAGCAAAGACCGGTAAGCCCATCCCTCCGGCAATCAAATAAATAATGACGGCAACAACGCCCAGTTTCCACCCGAGAAGGATAGGGACAAGAACCACTAAGAGGGATTGAAGCGTGATGGGTATTCCATCACTTGTGCTCCATTGCATTGGGCTAAAAACAAACAGCACACCTAAGGCTAAGAAGATCAATAGAAAGGGAACCCAACGTTTTTCGCTGCGAAATATAAGGTGTTCAAACATGGATCAATGGCGTAAAAACTGTTGTGTTTTTTGGGAGTCAAAGCGCACGGAATTATTCTTCCGATTGACATCCGCTGTTTTTCTAAGCGGATCTATTTCAATGCTTTCAA
>CAWVYB010000194.1:0-4232 GCA_963934215.1 uncultured Flavobacteriales bacterium
GGGAACGTCTCCGGCCGATTCAATTCCAAGAACAACGCATGCGCAAAGCGAATGCACTCCGCCTCGGCTTCTTCAATGGTGCGGGTGGGGTTGGTGGCGTTGATCATGGAACTGAAATGTAATGGAAATTCGTTGGCCTCCCGATGGCTCCAGTGGAACGCGCCCAGACGACACGCCAACCAGCCGGTTCAACGGCTCAATTTCCCAAGCGTCCTTCAACACGCCTCTGCCGCCTGGCCCAACCTTACAACCCCTCGATCGTCTCGACGACGCGGTCGCTGATGGACTTGATATCGCGAATTTTCCGATAATCCGTTAAGATCGCCGACCACAGGACCACACTGGAGCTGACCGAAATCAACTTCGCCTTTAGGATATTGTGATCGGACAAACACATCGTTTGCACGGTCAAAATGCCCTCTGCCCCTGCAAGTTCTCCCGCTTCAATCAAGTCAGCATCCCGAACGAGTCCCTGCAAAGAGAAATGCTGCTCATCCATGATGGTTTCGAATGCAGACCGATCGATGACATCATACACCCCCAAAAGTCCCAATGAAAGCTGATCGGTCATGGCGCTACCTTCTACGTCCTGGCAGTCTTTGCCCGGCTTGGGCACCATCAAAATGGTACTGATGGCTTTCATCTCCAAAGTGTCTCCTTTCCAATGAAAGTCCAGTTCCCAAGCATCCTCCTGCTGATTGTTCGCGGAAGGAGTGTCAATCGGAATCATACGCTTCATGAGTTGCAATATGGTTTCGGACAAACACCGGCCTCCGAGCTTTGGCTGGCTGAATTCAAAGCGAAACAACAACGTGTTTTGTCCCCCTGAAACCTCATTGACACTCCCGTGAATGGAAGACAGCGTGTGTCCACATGAAAACGAATCCCGGTATCGATAATTGTACGAGAGCTGATGAAACGTGTTCTCATCTTCAAGCCCAGGCAAAGGGACTTCACTCCCCTCTTTCCACTGGTAATAAGTGACCAATTTTGTCCTGTACTTCAATTTCACCTTCTCTTCCGTCTCCAACACCAATCCGCTTTCAATCAAGGTCTTGAGAGCAAACTTGTCGTAATCGTAAATGTTGATGCTCGCTTTCGTAGCTCTTAACATCATTTCCTTCTCATCCATACGCTCAATTGAGGATGCGAACATGTTCGCCAATGCAATGATCTTGGCATCTTTTCGAATCAACCGTTGCATTTCACTATTCGTAATAACCTCAAAACCAGAACGTCTGAATTCAGACACGAAATGTCCCTGAACATTGAGGTAATCCGAACTATAATTTGGCAACACCAGATACTGAGGCTTGACATACCCTTCGTTTCCAGTAACCGAATAAGTCTGGCTTTTCATCAAAGGCTGGATGAGCAGCACAAAAACGATGAGCCCGATCAATTTGTGCAGAAACCCCCAAGTCAATTTAAATTTCATCCGATCAATCATTCAGAATCCGAAGGTAATGCATTGATTTTGAATCCATACTCATAGCACATGCTCCCAGATCATGGCATTTTCGTCGTCCACTTCAAACATCCCCGGACGGACAACTCGTGCCCATGGCCTGCTTTGAACAATGAAGAGACCCGCTTGGTTGAACGAGACTTGACTATTCGATTCCAACGCCGCCGGCATCATGCAGGGAGACCTTTGTTAGCGCAGGCACGATGATTCAGGGCAAGCCAGACATTCGGCCCAGCGCCTCCCTCCCAAAGTGAAAGTCGTCAGCTGCAACAAATAATTCTTAACTTTAGATTGCAGATCACGTCGAGTCAGTCGACTCGAGTGCGCATGAAAGGAAACAAATGAAAGTCTTACTGAGCGGGATATTGAGCTTGCTGTTGATCACGTCTGGGAGTGCCCAATCCACGTGTGGATGGAATCCCGATGTGGATGCAGACTACCAAATTTCCATCATGGACATCCTGGCGATCTTGGGGGTCTTTGGTCAAGTGGACAGCGATCAAGACGGGATTTGGGACGACAGCGATTTGTGCGTTGATCTGACAGCGTGCAATTATTTGAACGACCCCTCTGAAGCGTGCCTTTTCGAGGATGCCTTTGGCATCTGCGGGGGGAGCGGCGTTTTTCCTGAATTGCTCGTGGGGTCTTGGGCGATGAGCAACGCGGCCGGCGCGGTGGAGGTGGGACCTGCTGCGGGCAGCAACGAATGGTATTCCAGCGACCCGGGAGGGCTGCAGTCGGCTCAGTATGATGACGTTTATACGTTCGAAGCAGACGGCTCGTTGACCACCAACTACAACGGCAGCATCATCGATGCGTTTCAAAACTACTCTGAACAGACCTACACCTGTTCTTCGGCCGAATTGAACTTCACGCCCGGCAGCGATAGCAACGAGATTGGCAACTTTGAATTGACCCCCGGAACGGGCGCTTGCTCCTGCCCTTTCATCGGCACGACGGATGGCGGTTTGGTCTATGATATCGTGAGCCTCACGGACAACACGTTGATTCTCCAGACACAGGGAGACAATGTCAATTGCAATCCAGCAGAGCTGTACTTCACGTATGTCCTGACACGGATTGACACGGGCAATGACGATGAAACAGGGGAAGGGTATCCCGCGGCAGATTCCTATCCTGGGATGACACTGGTGTGGTCGGATGAATTTGACGGCAACGCCATCAATTCCTCCAATTGGTCCCATGAATTGGGGGCTTCCGGCTGGGGCAACAACGAATCGCAGAATTACACCAATGCGCCTTCGAACAGCTCCGTGTCCGACGGATTCCTCACCATCACGGCGCGCCAAGAAGGATCGGGCTACACCTCGGCTCGCTTGAAGTCAGAAGATTTACAGGAGTTTCAGTACGGCCGCATCGACGTGCGCGCCAAACTCCCAGAAGGACAAGGCATCTGGCCGGCCATTTGGATGCTCGGAGGCAACTTCGCAGAATCGGGATGGCCCTCGTGTGGCGAAATTGACATCATGGAATTGATCGGCAACCTGCCCTCCACGACTCACGGAACCGCACACTGGGGAAGTAGCTTCAACGTGCACCAATACACGGGCAACAGCATCACCCTGTCGGGCGGCGAGCAGTTCAGCGATGCGTTTCACCTGTTTTCTGTGGAATGGGAAGCCAATCAAATCAGTTGGCTCATGGATGATGTGGAGTTCTTCTCCATCAACAGCTCGCAAATGAACGGACAACCGTATCCGTTCAACCAGCCGTTCTTTTTCATCTTCAACATCGCCGTCGGAGGAAACTGGCCGGGTTACCCCGATGCCTCCACCTCATTTCCTCAAGAAATGACCATCGACTGCATTCGGGTGTTTCAGTAAGGTGCGATGCAGCGACGTTCGTCAGAACGGCAAAACCATCCGTACCAACCCCACCATCAATGCACTAAAGGCAACAGAAACTCCGCAAATAGCGACAAATCCAAATGACAACGAAAGCACCAAACGCAGTCGTTCGCTCTTCAGTTTGTTCAGTTGATAGAGGTGACCTTTTGAGAGGTTGTTCCACATCGCTTTGAGTTTTTTGGTCGCTGCTTTGGAGGATCGTTTCAGAAACTCTTTTCTCCAATGAATGCGACGTTCAATGCCTTCGTTTAGACGTTCGATGTCATTGGAATATGCCATCAAAAACACTTTAGAAATGAAGGGGGTAACGGTTAGTTTACTCATACCTTCTTTTACGTATTTCACCTCAAAAGGTTGCGTTTTTTGAGTGAAAAAAGGCCTGTTTTACAGGGGCTAACAAGCATTCAAACACATAGCCCTTGGAGTCCAAAATCGATAGCCGTTATCCGTACCGGGATTTCTCAGACAACAACAGTGTCATCAATGCCTCACCACAAGGGGGAATGCGGGTGAAATCTCCGATTCCGTTCCCATTTGCACCCAATACATTCCTGAGCTCAAATTGTCCATAGGAAGTTCCACTTGATGCAGACTGGATTGGCCCGATTGGATGACCTGCCCTTGTAGATTGGTCACAGTGTATGTCCACGGTCTCTCAAAGTGCGTCGAAAGCGTGACCCGATCATGGGCAGGGTTGGGAAATACCGTGTACGATTCATTCTGCGCACCTTCATTCACCAGCGTGCTCGAACTGCAATCCAAGTGCCCTTCAAGGCCGTATTCTTTCACAAAATTCCAGATGGTCTCGTGCGCCACCATGTCCATATTCCCAAAGGTACCGGGCCAATCGTGCCCGCCTCCATTCACACGGTAATGTTGAAGTTCCATGCACTCAT